>JAICQL010000261.1 GCA_025937895.1 Polyangiaceae bacterium
AGCGGGGGGAGTAGTAGCGGGAGGAGTGGCCGGCGTAGCCGCAGCGGGCGGTGCGCTCGACTCCTTCTGAGGGCTGATCTCGCCGCTCCTGCAGCCCGGCATCAGCGCCACGGAGAGGCCGCCGATGGCCAGCCCGCAGGCGAACAGTCGGAGCGCATGGCAGGACGAGTGCAGCATGATCACCTCTGGCTGGGACCTTCTGGAGCAAACATAGCATTTCAGAGCCGGCTCCGGCGATTGACCGGCGAGCGCGGCTCTGCCAGCGTACTGCGGCATGCAGGCAGAGCAGATTCAGCGAGTCAGCGTGGTGGGGGCGGGGCAGATGGGCCTGGGCATCGCGCAGGTCTGCGCAGCTCAAGGTCTAGAGGTCATACTCAGTGATCTCAACCGCGATCATGCCGAGCGCGCCGTGGCGCGCATGCGTGAGGGGCTCGACCGGCTGGTATCGAAGGGCAAGCTCGGGCGTCAGGAGCAGGAGGACACACTCGGCAGGATCCGCGTGGCAGATGCGTCACCCGCAGAGGTGGAGCTGGTGATCGAGGCCGCCACGGAAGATCGAGCGCTCAAGCTGGAGCTGTTTCGCCGCCTCGATGAGCAGACGCAGCCCGGTGCTCTGCTCTGCTCCAACACCTCCTCCATCTCCATCAGCGCGCTGGGCGGTGTCACCCGCCGGCCCGCTCAGGTGGCGGGGATGCACTTCATGAATCCCGTGCCCCGCATGAAGCTGGTGGAGATCGTGCGCGGCGTGCAGACCAGTGCGGAGACGCTGGCGTGCGCCACCAAGTTCGCCGAGCTGCTGGGCAAGACGCCGGTGGTCAGCCGCGATCTACCCGGCTTCATCGTCAACAGGGTGCTGGTGCCCATGTTGAATGAGGCCTGCTTCGCGCTGCAGGAGGGGCTGGCCAGCATCGAGGACATCGACAGCGGCGCCGAGCTCGGCCTCAACCACCCCATGGGGCCGCTCAAGCTGGCCGATCTGATCGGCCTCGACACCGTGCTCGCCATCACCCAGGTGCTGTGCAGCGATCTGGGCGACGACAAATATCGCCCTGCCGCGCTGCTGCGTAACCTGGTCTCCGCTGGCTGGCTCGGCCGCAAGACGAACCGCGGCTTCTACGTGTACGACGATCAGGGGCGGGTGGTCGGGCCCAATCCTGGGCTCATGACGTGAGCTGACCTCCTTCAGCGCCGGCACCGGCGACCCGGCTGGCGTGCTCCAGCGGCAGCCCCACGGCGCGGGTCAACAGCACCGCGCTGATCCAGAGCAGCTGCGCCAGCAGCAGGTGAGTGAGCTGCAGCCACCCGGGTGCACGCAGCCAGATGTTCATGGCGCCGAGCAAGAGCTGCAGCGCCGAGAGCGCGGCGAGCGCCGCTGCCCAGCGCCGCGCGGGGCTGGGCAGCGCTCGCCCGAGCAGGTGAAGCGCCAGCGCAATGGCACCACAGCCGGTCACGCAGGCCAGGATGGGATGCACCACGCGCAGCTGCACCAGGAAGTGCTCGGAGGCGTACAGCGGCGCGCCGGAGACAGGGACGGGGAAGAGCGTGTCGCCGAGCGCGGTGACGGCGCCGCTGGCGGCCACAAGTGCCAGCGCCACGAGCAGCGCGCCGAGCGCCAGAGGCTCTGCGCTCGAGCGAGAGCTGCTCGTTGTGGGGTGCACGGCGAGGGGGTCAGGCAGGCTGGCTGCGGCGACGGTCAGCGTGGCGCTGGCAGTGAGCAGCAGCGTGTTCACCAGGTGCAAGGCGACCACCACGGCGCGCGCGACCGAGGCGTCTTCGGCTACCAGCTGGGCCTTGACCAGTCCGGCGCCGATGGCGGCCTCCACTCCGGTGAGAAGCAACGTGCACACGCTCCAGCGGCGCGCGGCGTGCCCGCGTGGAAAGCTGCGAAACGCCCACACGGGCAGCAGCACGGTCAAGATACCGAGCGCGCCACTGGTGAGCCGGTGCGTGTATTCGATCAAGGTGGCCACGCTCGGGGCGCGCGGCAGCACCAGACCCTGACAGGTGGGCCAGTGATCGCCGCAACCCGCGCCGGAGCCGGTGATGCGCACCCATGCCCCGAACACGATCACGAGCAACAGGTACGCCAGGAGCCCGCTCGCAAAGTGTGCAAAGCGGCGCTGGCTACGGGCCATTGGCTGCATCTCCGCCGCGATATAGCCGCTCGCCCGCGCTCGAGCGAGAGCGCAGATGCGGGCTCATCTGTCCAGCAGTGGCAGCGGCGGCCGCCAGGGCGGCTCGAAACGCGGGCAGGGCGCGTCCGCGCTGAGCGCCAGCTCCGCGAATTCATTCTCCTCGGAGCGATCGTAGCGCAGGTCCCCGATCAGCCGCACGCGCTCGCCTTTTTCGATCCAGAAAGGCACACGCGCGAAACGCAGGAACGCCCGCGCCACGCAGTCCTCGCGCGCCAGCTCGCGCAAGCGCTGCAGGGGGGCCCGCAGCTCGCGGCCCCACGTCACCGCGCTGCCTGCCTCCTCGGGCAGTGTGGTCGGCTGCAGCGGCGCGGAGGTGGCGGGGGTGGGCCAGCGGCACGCGGACACGGGCAGCAGCGCGGGCAGGGCCGCTACCGTGGCTTGCTGCACGACGTACCCATCGCCCTGCTGCCCTGCCGCCAGCATCGACCAGCACAGCGGGTTGGCGGGGAAGGGGGTGGACACCAGGGTCGCCAGCTCGAAGCCGGGCGAGCTGCCGAGCGCACCCTGCAGCTCGGCGCGCGCTAGCTGGCGCGTGGCCACCTGCAGCCCGAACCCGCCCAGCAACATCAGCGCGCCGCTCCAGCGGCGCCAGGCGGGAGCCGCCCAGCGCATCCAGGCCAGCCACGCCGCGGCGCTCAGGGTGAGCAGCCATGCGAGCGGCAGCGGCACCAGCCCGCCTGCGCCGCTCTGCTGCCACACCAGCAGCAGCAAGGCAGCCGCGATGAACGCCAGCAAGCCCCGCGCCACCGCGCGCGTGCTTGCGCCCAGGCACACGCCAGCGAGCGTGAGCATGAGCCAGGGCTCGATGATGAACACCGCATCCCCGTAGTACCAGTGATTGTCCAGCGGCCAGAACGGATGCACGCCGTAGTTGTTCAGGAAGTCCAGCGCCACGTGCAGCACGCCACCAAACAGCGCCACCCCGAGCAGAAAGCGCAGCTCAGAGCGCGACAGCCGCTGGCCCAGCAGCCGCGCCAGCAACACCCCGCTGCCCAGCGCCAGTAGCCCAAGCGGCGCAACCGCGAGCAAGGTGTGCGTGTGGCCGCGATGATGCAGCAAGTAGCCTAGCTTGCCGGCGGTGATACCCGAATATATGAAGTCCAGATCGGGGGCGTTGTTGGCCAGCGCCGAGGTCAGCAGGGTCGCGAGCTGCAGCGGTCGCGTCGCCGGCGCAGGCGTCCGTCCGGCGCGCAGGTACAGCGCCGCGTGCGCGACGGCCAGCCCTGCGAGGGTATGCGTGACGTTATCCACGAAAGCAGAGTAGTCTGCTCGCCATGCGCCGCTATGAGATCCGCGAGCCCAAAGGCATTGCATCCCTCTCCCTGTGTGAGGTGGAAAATCCCCGGCCTGGCCCCGGCCAGGTCTTGCTCGACATGAAGGCCTGGTCGCTCAACTATCGCGACCTGTCGATGCCGCGCGGCGGCTACCCGGGCAACGAAAAGGTGCTGCACGCGCCACCCCTGGTGCCCGTGTCCGACGGCGCCGGTGAGGTGCTGGCGGTGGGCCCCGGGGTCACCGAGTTTGCCCCGGGCGATCGCGTGATCACCTGCTTCTTCCAGAGCTGGGAGGACGGTGAGGTCACCTCCGAGGCCAAGGCCTCCGCGCTGGGTGGCGCCATCGACGGCGTGCTCGCGGAGCGAGTGGTGCTCAGCGCCAGAGGCTGCGTCGCCGCGCCGCAGAGCCTCAGCTTCGAGCAAGCCTCCACGTTGCCCTGCGCGGGGCTGACCGCCTGGGCCGCGCTGACAGAGGCCCACGCCCGTGCCGGCCAGAACGTGCTGCTGCAAGGCACCGGCGGCGTATCGATCTTCGCCCTGCAGCTAGCCAAGCTGATGGGCCTGCGCGTGATCATCACCTCCTCCAGCAACGACAAGCTCGAGCGCGCGCGCCAGCTGGGCGCGAGCGACACCATCAACTACAAGGACCAGCCGGACTGGGACGAGCAGGCCTTGAAGCTCACCGCCGGCGTGGGCGTGGATCACGTCGTGGAGGTCGGCGGCGCCGGTACGCTCGGCCGCTCGATGAACGCTTGCCGCATGGGCGGCACCATCAGCCTGATCGGCGTGCTCACGGGCATGCCCGAGCAGAACCCATCGCCGCTGAACGTGATGTGGAAGCGCCTGGTCATGCGCGGCATCTACGTCGGCAGCCGCCGCCAGCTGGAAGAGCTGTGCCGCGCCGTGCAGGTCGGCGGCCTCTTGCCCGTCATCGACAAGACGTTCGGCTTCGAGCAGGTGCAGGAGGCGTACCGCTACCTGAAGAGCGGGGCGCATTTCGGCAAGGTCGTCATCAGCCGGGGCTAAGTGCCGGATCTCACTGATTCACAGCCATTTCAGGCGGGCGTGAACGCACGGAGGCGCGGCCCCAGTCGTAAACTGCGCGCACCAGCGTGTCGTCATCCCGAGCTACGCACACAGCTTCCACGACCTCGAGCGGATGGGAGCGACAGGGCACCTGCTCGCGACGAGACGCAAGGTAGGCCAGCAACTGTCACCAGTGGCGGAGCACGCCAGTACTGTCGAAAATCGTTTCGTTGCTGACGAGCAAAAGGTCCTCGGCTTGTGCCTGAGCAATCAACATCCGATCGAACGGATCACGGTGGACCATTCGCAACCGCCCCGCGCGCTCGGCATGTTCGAGCGAGACGGGCAGGCCACGAAACCCCTGGCCCAATGCATACGAATTAACGGTGCCTGCCTCCTCAGGCCACTCCAGCTTGCCCAGGCGAACCTTCGTGGCAATTTCCCATGCGGAGGCGGCGCTGACGTAGACTTCGGATGCATCGTCGCCAATGGCAGACCTCGCTCTTGGCGAGAGATTGGGGTGAAGCGTTGCCCACCAGAGTAAGGCGTGAGTGTCGAGGAGCAGCCTCATCTCCCCTCCGATTCCCAGGCATCCAGTTCCTCGGGAGGCAAAGGCTGGAAAAACGCTTCGGGCACCTTGATGACGCCGCGTAACGTACCTGCTTGCCGTGTCGGCGGCCGTTCGACAATGGGTACGAGGCGAGCCACCGGCACATCCCCACGAGCAATGACAACCTCCTCGCCAGCATGGACCTGCTCGATGAGCTTGGAGAGGTTGGTCTTGGCAGCGTGAATTGTGACCTTCATCAATCTATATTAGCTAATTTGGTTAGCTAATGCAACCGGGCACGCGAAATCGCTCCGGACAGTGCGTGAGCGATTCGTCGTGATCGCTCGAGCTCCTTTGCCGACCACCGTCGAACACTCCACGGAAGTCGAGCAACTGGCCCAGCTCAGCTCCTGAGAACGGCAAACTCCAGCACCACCTCCCCCACGGTTCGAATTGCTCGCAATCGTGTCCACCACCTTCTCTCCACCAACTTTGCGGCCGAAACTGGCCTCCGCCGCGATTCTGTTTATCCGCTCGGTACGCTGCCACGACCGATGCTGAGTCGATTCCTCCGCTGCCAGCAAGCTACGAGCTCGCCTGGCCCGCCCAGGTCGCGGTGATGCCGAGCACCGGCACCGTCTGTTGCGATACGCACGGTTGGTTTGGAGGTGAAGGTGAACCCGGTCGGCGCGTTGCCTATGCGCCCAGCCACGGCGGCGTGCGAAAATGCGCGCTCAGCAGGTCCACGAACGCGCGCACGTTGCCCGGAAGCGTGCGCGCCGGCATGTACAGCGCCTGGATGGCGATGCGGATGAAGCTATACGGCTCGAGCACCTGCACCAGCCGCCCCTCGCGCAGGTCGCTCGCGACCATGAAGGAGGGCAGCACACATAGACCCATGCCCGCCAGCGCCGCCTCTCGTAACACGCTGCCGCTCTGGGCATGAAAGCGCCCCTCGACGGGCACGGAGAAGGACTTGCCCTCGCCGCGGAAGCGCCACTCGTCTGCGGCTTCGAGCAGCGAGTAGCGCAGGCAGTCGTGGTGGATGAGCTCGGAGGGGCTACCGGGCGTGCCACGGCGTGCCAGGTACGCCGGCGCCGCGCACACCAAGGTGCGGTCTTCTGCCAGCTTGCGCCCCACCAGGCTCGAGTCACGCAGGCGGGCGCTGATGCGGATGGCCACGTCGATGCCGTCCTCCACCAGATCCACCATGCGATCGCTCAGCAGCAGCTCCACGCGCACGCGTGGATGCTGCTCCAGGAATACAGCCAGCGGCTGCACCAGATACAGCTGTGCAAACACCACCGGAGCGTTGACGCGCAGCACGCCGCGCGGCTCCGGGCTCACGCCCGCGGCGGTGGCGGCTGCCGCGTCAGCGGCTTGCGCCAGCTGGGCCGCGTGTTGATACAGCGTCAGTCCGTCGGTGGTCAGCGTCAGCCGTCGCGTCGTGCGGTGCAACAAGCGGGCGCCCAGGCGCTCTTCCAGCGCAGCGATCCGCGCGCTCGCCACGGACTTCGAGACGCCCGCGCGGCGCGCGCCCACGGTGAACGACTTGGCCTCCACGACCCGGGCAAAGATCAGTAGCGACTGCACGTCATCGGTGGACGCCAACATGGGGGACCTGAGCGCCAGACTGTAATTCAGGATTGCTGCAATGTGTGCCGGTGAGAGCGCGATGGCCCAGATCGTACTGGGTTGCTGGCGCCCCTGCAGCGCAGGCCTGCCTCCGGCTCTGGCGGGCAAAGCCGCTTCCCGGCAGGTCGTCGGGGGGGGGCCCAGAAGGGTCGCTTCAGGGACAACCGCCGGAAAACCAGTGCAACAGTGAATGATTGCACGCGAGCGAGTGCACGCGAGCGAGTGCACGCGACCGAGTGCACGCAAATGAGTGCAACCAGCGGCGCCAGCCCATCCGGGCAAGAAATCGCCGTCGAATCGCCGTCCTGAAGTGCGACGGAGGTGTCGCCGGCGAGGCAAACTGAGGTAAAGTGAAAGTCTCGTTCCATAGTGGAACTCGCCCGCACCGCAGCTCAGAGGGCGATCGTGAGGACCTATGGCAGCCAGACCGCTCGTATTACTTGCCGGAGTCAGCTTCTCGCTTCTGGTTGGCTTCGTCGCTTGCGCGCCCACGGAAGATGAGTTTTTTGACCCGGCGCAGCTGCCCAACCCGCTTCACCCTCTGCCTCCGGGCAGTGGCGGCGGGCTCGGCAATGTGACGGACCCTCCGCCCGCCACCGGCGGTGCCTCGGGCACGGGCACGCAGGTGCCCAGCATTCCGCCTTCCGGCGGTGGTGGTGGCGACAGCGCGAGCGGCGGCGCGGGTGGCTCCGGCGTGAGCGGGCCAGGTGCAGGCGCTGGCTCTGGCGGCGCTGGCGCGGGCGGCGCAGCGGGTACTGGCGCTGGCTCGGGCGCCGGTGGCTCCAGTGCTGGCCTCGGCGGTGGGTCCAGCGCAGAGCCGCCGCCCGAGAGCGATGGCACCTGCTCGCAGGACTGCGTGCGCAACGGCGGCATCTGCTCGTCGGGTACGTGCCTGTTCGACTGTCGCGCCCCGGACAGCTGCGACACTCAGCAGCTCATCTGTCCCAGCGGTGAATCGTGTGACTTTCTGTGCGGCGACGAGGCCTGCACGGAGAACGTGTTCTGTCGGGCGGGCTCCACCTGCCGGGTGGGCTGCCTCGGTGAGGAGTCGTGCCGGCGCGAGCTGATCTGCGAGGGCCGCTGTGAGGTCACCTGCTCGGGCGAGCGCTCGTGCCCCGGCGGCATCGGCGGCGCGTCAGAGTTGCTCGAGCTCTCCTGCAGCGGTAGGCGCTCGTGTGGCTCGGTGGTGCAGTGTGAGGGGCAGGATTGTCGGGTGGAGTGCTCCGGCGAGGAGAGCTGCAATCGCGTGCGCATCTTCGCCGCGGAAAACAGCCTGATCTGTAGCGGCGCAGACTCCTGCGAGGAAGAGGTGGACTGCAACGGGGTGAGTTGCAGCATCCAGTGCGCGAGCAACGCCTGCGACGACGATGTCGATTGCGATGCCGTTAATTGCCAGGTCGGAAATCTCCAATTAGAAGACGGGAACGACAACTCCGACGATTGACAGTGCCTCGGCCGATCTCGCGCCGGTCCCCATTGCCCACGTCCGGCTGACGACGGAAATTTTCCTGGTCAGCTCCTCGGTCGCCCTGGGCGGCGAGGAAGAGGTGTGCCTGCCCGTGTTGTGTCTGTCCTTCGACTACGCGGGCACCCACATCGTCGCCAGCGATACGCGGCAGCGCTTCTTTATCTCGCAGGGCGGCGGGTTGCGCTCGGTGGAGCGCAACCGGGCGCGGGAAGCTGCGGCTCGCGCCGAGCTGGAGCGCTTTGGCGCCGTGGAGCTGGGCTGCCTGGAGGGCTACACGGAGAGCTACGGCTCCACCGCCGACTACGTGGTGGCGCTCGACGGTGACGCTCACGTCTACTGCGCCTTCAGCGCGCAGGCCGTGCCGGAGCTGCGCGCGCGCGGCTTCGTGGTGCAGATCGATCCCGATTATCCGTACCAGGTGCTGGCGGAAGAGCCCAGCTGGTACCTGGACGTGCGCGGCGCCGAGCCGCCCGCGCCGGCAGCGGCCCCTGCCAGCGCGCGCGCGCCCGACTCCTCCAGCTGGTTCGCCTGCGAGATCGGGGTTGAGGTCGAAGGCCGGCGCGTGAATCTGCTGAGCGCGCTGCTCGACTTGCTACAGTCGATGCCCGATCCAGTTGCTGGCGGTGCGCCGCCGCGCTCGCGCCGCGCCGTGGCGCTGCCCGTCGACGACGTGCACTACGTGCGCATCCCGCGCGAGCTGCTGGACGAGCTGCTCGACGTCCTGCGCGAGCTGTATTCAGGCAAGCGCGCCAGCCCCTCGCCACCGGTGTTGCTGCTCAACCGCTATCAAGGTGCGGGCCTTGCCGCGCTCGAGGGCACGCTCGGGCGCAAGGGCAAGGTGCAGCGCACGGGCCCGCGCCTGCCCGTACCCCCCGCCACCCTCGACGCGCCGCGCCCCTCCGAGCGCATGCTGGCGCGCTCCAAGCTGGACCAGCTGCTCCGCCCCTATCAGCGCGAGGGCGTGCGCTGGCTGCTCGGGCTGCGCTCCGAGAATCTATCGGGCGTGCTCGCCGATGACATGGGCCTCGGCAAGACGCTGCAGACCATCACCTTGCTCTGGATCGAGCACGCTGCCCGTGACATCGCCAAGCCCACTCTGGTGGTGGTGCCCACCAGCCTGATCTCGAACTGGAAGCGCGAGCTCGCGCGCTTCGCGCCCGAGATCCCCGTGTGCGTGTGGCACGGCAGCGGGCGCACCGCCGTGGACCTTGCCGAGCTCGGCAGCGCGCGTGTGATCGTGACCAGCTACGGGCTCCTGGTGCGCGAGCTCGAGCGCTGGCAAGAGCGCGACTACAACTACCTCATCCTGGACGAAGCACAGACCATCAAGAACCCGCGCTCCGCCGTGCGTGAGGCCGCGTGCAGCCTGCAGGCGCAGCAGCGCCTGTGCCTGAGCGGCACCCCGGTGGAGAACCACCTGGGCGATCTGTGGTCCCTGTTCGACTTCTTGTTGCCCGGCTTGCTGGGCAACTCGGCGCAGTTTCAAGAGAGCTACCGCAACCCCATCGAAGAGCGCCGCGATGAGGACAAGCTCGACGTGCTGCGCCGCAGCGTGCGCCCCTTCATCCTGCGCCGCACCAAGGAGCAGGTGGCCAAGGATCTGCCCCCCAAGTCGATCTTCGTACGCCCCATCCAGCTCGGCGCCGCGCAGCGCCGGCTGTACGAGAGCATCCGCATCGCCGCCCACGCCGACGTGCGGCGCATGGTGCAGAGCAAGGGCATCGCAGGCTCCCGCATCGCCATCCTCGACGCACTGATGAAGCTCCGCCAGGTGTGCTGCGATCCACGCCTCGTGCCCGTCGGCGCCGCGCGCAAGGTCGACGAGTCCGCCAAGCTCAGCTTCCTGTTCCGCCTGCTCACGGCCGAGCTCGGCGAGCACCGCCGCATCCTCATCTTCTCCCAGTTCACCAGCATGCTCGGCCTGATCGCCGACGGCCTCACCCAGCGCGACATCCCCTTCGCCCAGCTCACCGGCGCCACCGCCGACCGCCAGCGCGAGGTCGATCAATTCCAGAGCGGCCACGTCCCCGTGTTCCTCATCAGCCTCAAGGCAGGCGGCACCGGCCTCAACCTCACCTCCGCCGACACCGTCATCCACTACGACCCCTGGTGGAACCCCGCCGCCCAGGCCCAAGCCACCGACCGAGCCCACCGCATCGGCCAGACCCGCCCCGTCTTCGTCCACCAGCTCATCGTCTCCGGCAGCGTCGAAGAACGCATGCTCGACCTCCAGCGCCACAAACGCGAGCTCGCCGACAGCCTCACCAGCAACGAAGTGGAAGGCCCCAGCTTCTCCGAACGCGACCTCCAGGATCTATTCTCGCCCCTCGAGCCACCCGTCACCGCGGCGCCGAGCGCCAGCGCCTGACCCCCGACGGACACCCAGCGAATGAACGACGCCGGGAGCGGATCGCGAGCGAGACGGTTTTCGGGCGCAGAGTGCGAAGGGTGCCGAATCAATGGGCGGCGTCGAGTTGATGGAGTGGAACGTCGCTGAACAACGTGCGGTGCCGGGCGGATGGGGTGAACGGCGCTGAACAACTTGCGGCGCTGAGCGGAGGGGCGAACGGTGCTGAACAATGTGCGGCGCTGAGCGGAGGGGCGAACGGTGCTGATCGAGGTGCGGCGCCGAGTGAGCGGGCGAACGGCGCTGAGCAATGTGCGGTGCCGGGCGGATGGGATGAACGGCGCTGAACAATTTGCTTCGGCGGGGGGAGGGGGTGGGGAAGATTGTGGAGGTGCGTGG
>JAICQL010000394.1 GCA_025937895.1 Polyangiaceae bacterium
ATCTCAGCGGGCACTGTACCAACGTCTCCAGGCTGCTGGCGCTGTAAGCACCCGCGGCGCCCGCCATGCCCGGAGCGATGAGCCACTCGGTACGGACGGCGGGAAGGGGGAGGCGCGGAGTTTCCGCCACTGCGCTGATGGTCAGCCGCGGGGGCAAAGTGCCGGCTTCACGCCCCAGCAGGTCACCGATGTGCCAGGTGAGGCGTGCAACGTCCGCGTCGGTGGCAGCGAGTTGGCCGAGGATCTCATCAAAGATGGGATGTGGGGCTACCGCTCGCCCCAAGGCCGCGTTCGGCACACACAACACCAGCTGGCGCCGGGCGGAGAGCAGCGCCTGCTGCCACGCAGCGGCCTCCGCATCGAGCCGGCGCTTTGCCTCGATGCAGCGAATGCCCGCCGCGGCCATCGCGTCCAGCTCCGCGCGGCGCCAGGGCCGCGGTGCCGGACGCCACTCGGAGCCAGCGACGCAGTGCCACCATAATACGACGTCTCGAGATACGCGCAGCGCAGCCGGGTGCTCGACATGATCGAGGCGGCCAGCGCCTTCCGTGCTGAGCTCCAGCCCATGTCCAGGACCGCTCGTCTCCTCGAGCAGCTGCTGTACCTCGGTCAGACGCAAGCGAGCGCGCGTGTCATGTTGCAGTGACTGCTGGAACGCCGCGAGCTGACGAAACGCGGCGTGTAACACACCTGCAGCGCGCTCCTGCGCAAGCCCCGGGGTGCTCGACAGGGCGGCGTGGACGGTGGAGAGCTCGCCGAGGAGCCACGCACGTACTCGGCTCGCAGCCTCCAGCAGCTCTCGTTGCGTAGCGCCCAGATTTGGATCTGCTCCGGCGCGTTCGAGCCAGTCACTCACCCGCTCCAGCTCTTCTTCGGCCATTCCACCTTGGCGCAGCCGCTGCTTGGCTGCCAGCCAGGGTTTACCACCGATGCCAGGGGCTTCGGCGAGCGCTCGGGCCAGCTCGCGGCTCGAGGCACCGCGAAAGGGCCCTTGTGGCAGCGTGAGCAACTCGAGCACGCGCCCGGGATCGCGCGGCGCGTATGCCAGCTCGATGGCGAGCGGTAACACTTGCAGCGCCGGGCGCCATGGGCTTTGTGACATCGCGCCCTGGAGGGGCAGCCCTCGGGCAAGCAGCGCAGCCTCCAGCGCCAGCGGGTCGCCACCGCGAAGCACCACTGCGCTGGAGCCCCGCGAGCCAGCGAGCAAGGCAGCGGCTGCTTGCGCGAGCTCCCAAGACGTCTCACCACGCAGCAGCACCAGAGACCCATCGCCTGTGATCGGCGCCGTTGCGCCGCTGAGCCCGAGGAGGCGGCTCTGCAGCACGCCCAGATCGCCACTGGCCGGCGCCGCAGACAGCGGCGCGGAGACGCTGCACACCGGCGTACCTGCTGCCTCCAGCAGTTCCAGGATTCTACGCCATCGCTCAGGCCATAGCCCGCGTGCCTCCAGCAGCTCGATGGCATCGAAGCATCGCACACGCACGCTCGCCAGCTCCCGCTCGACGCGGCACACACGGTCGGCGAACCCTGGTGCGCGCTCGGCGATGCCGGCCGCCTCCACCTGTGCCAGCGCAGCCAGACGAGCACCAGCCCCAGGAATGGGCCGCCCATCCCATCCGCCGAGGATGAGCTCATCACGCCAATCGAGCAACACTTTGGTAGTGCCCAGTGGGTCCACCGCATGTGAACGCGAGTAGAAGCGTGCGCCCCCGCCCGCAAGCTCGGCAAACGCGCGCGACCAGTGCTGAACCCGTAGGGAGGCGTCCCCTGGTAGTGCGGGTAAGCCCAGGCGCAGCTCCAGATCTCGGAGCAAGGCCTGTACATTCCACACAGGCCGCCCCAACACGGCTCGCCCTGCACCAAGATCTGTCTGATTTTCCAGACAAGGGCCACGAAGCTGCACGCTGACGAGCGGAATCAAGGACGCAACCTTTCTCGCGCGCTGGAGCGCGTCAGAACGACCTCAGTCATCGTGCAATGAAGCCTAGAGATCTGCACAGTGCCCGTGAATGACGCATGTCTGCTTTCTAGCCAGCAGCCGTGTTGCAGCAGAAGCGTGGGGTTCCAACGAGTTTGATCGCTAGCTGTCTCAGCTCATGTGACACGACATGATTGAGGTGAAGTTCGCCCATTCGTTTGCCGTTCACCGGAGCTCGGGTACAAGGCAGGAAGGGTTCCCCATGAGCGGCGCGAACAGCGAGGCATCATGAAGAGCAGTCGGCGCGTCCTGGCGCGACAGTGGCGGTTGGTTCAGGAGCTGAACCGCAGCCGCATGGGGCTCAGCATCAAACGCTTGCAGGAAGTGGCGGAATCTTCGCGCTCGACCGTGTATCGGGATCTGGAGCTGCTCCGCGAAGCCGGTGTGTTCATCGAGCCCGTGACGGTGAACGGCGAAGCCCGCTACCGCATGTTGCGGCCCCTCGAGCTACCGAATCTCGGGCTCAACGCCTTGCAAGTCAGCGCGCTGCACCTCGCCCGCGCTGAGCTGCAAGGGTTGGATGGCGCAGGCTTCGTCGCCGAGCTGGACGCGCTGCTGGCGAGCTACGGGCCCCCCGAACGCCAGCTTCGCTTTCGCTTCGCCGCGCAGTCACCTGAACCGAGCTCCAGCCGCGGGCCGATCATGAAAGGTATCGAGCGTGCGCTCGCGGGCCACCGCCGCGCTCGCATCGAGTATCGCACTGCCGATAGCGGCGGTGAGCCCGAGGTGCTCGAGATCGAGCCCCTGCTAGTTCACGTGGTTCGCGGACAACCCTACGTCCGCGCCTACTGTGTCGAGCGGAAGGGCGAACGTACCTACAAGCTCAATCGCATCAGCCGATTTGAGCTATTGAAAGACGCAGCGACGTACGAGCCGAAAGAGCCACCCCACCGAGCCTTTGACCACTCCGTCAAGGCATGGACAGGCAAGCCGGCGCCCGTCAGAGTCCGGCTGGAAAGCGAAGTGGGTTGGCTCGCGGCCGAGTATCCGCTGATCGCCGACCAACGGATCGCCTCCAACCCCGATGGCAGCGTGACCGTCTCGGCGAACGTCGCCGGCGTGACCGAAGCCATGCGCTGGGTGCTCTCCTGGGGCGGCGCCGCGGAAGCGCTCTCCCCCCCACAGCTCCGTGAAGCGACTTATACCGAGCTGGAGAAGGCAGTCGCCAAGTATCGCGGTCCAGGCATTGCGCGCGCCGGTCGCCGCGCAGCTGCTGCCCGGAGAAGCAAGGTGTCTCGAGCGAGCTGAGACGGGCACGGGCTAGGGTGTTGGAGGAAGGGTTGGGAAAGGGCGTGAACGAGAGACGAAACCGCG
>JAICQL010000265.1 GCA_025937895.1 Polyangiaceae bacterium
GAGCCTGCCACCGGAGCTCCGGTGGAGCCCTCTGCGACGCGTGCTGGCGGTCGCGGCCTGAGTATCGCTCACAAGCTGGGGCTGCTGATGTTCGTGCTGGTGCTGGCGATCGTGGCGCCGCTCACTGCGTATTTTCAGAGCCGGCAGGTGGAGAGCCTGCGGCAGAACCTGCAGAGCAAGGCCGAGACGTACGCGCAGCTGCTGTCCACGCAGGTGCGCTCGGCCGTGGCATTTGACGATCGCGAGACCGCGCGCGAAGCCTTCGAGGCGCTGGCCAGCGACCGCGATCTGAGCGGCGTGGTGCTGTTCACCGCCAGGGGAACCGTGCTGGAGCGCTGGGGCTCTCTCTCCAGCCTGGCGCAGGAAGCCAAGAACGGCGTCGCCGAGCGGCGCGTCTTCGAGCTGTCCGATCGCGTGCTCGCCGTGGCGCCCGTGGTCTCGCTCGAAGGGCCGAAGGGCACCCTGGCCCTGGAGCTCAGCAAGGCCGCGCTGGAGAGCGGACGGCGCGCGGTGCAGCGCACGAGCCTGCTCATGGGCTGCACGGCGCTGGTCTCGGGAGTGCTGCTGGCGCTGGCCATCGCGCAGTCATTTGCGCGCCGGCTGCGAGCCATCGCCGGCGTGGCCGGTGCGGTGGCTGCCGGTGACCTGACCCAGACTGCGCCCCGGGATGGCTCCTCCGACGAGATCGGATCGCTCAGCCGCAGCTTCGGCATCATGCTGGAGCAGCTCAAGCGCCTGATCGCGGAGATCAAGACGAGCGCCGAGCAGGAGCACGCGCGGCTCGAGCGTCTCGTCGATCAGCGCACTCAGGCTCTGGGGCGCCGCAATGCGGACATGCGTCGCGTGCTGGATAACGTCGACCAGGGCTTCCTCACCATCGACCGGCGCGCCATCATGTCCGAGGAGCGCTCGCGCATCATCGAGCGCTGGCTGGGCCCCGCGCCACAGTCGGGGGTGCTCTGGGACTACATCGAGCAGGCAGCACCCGGCATGGGCCTGCCGCTCTCGCTGGCGTGGGAGCAGGTGCTCGAGGATGTCCTGCCGCTCGAGGTCGCTGTGCAGATGATGCCGCGCAGCTTCGTGGTGGGCAGCCGTCACTACGCTGTCGACTACAAGCTTACGCTGAGCGAGAGCGGCGCGCTGGAGGGCATGCTGGTGGTGCTGAGCGACGTGACCGTCGTGATCGAGCGCCAGCGCCTGGAAGAGGAGGAGCGCGAGGTGCTGCAGCTGTTCTCGCGGCTGCTGCAAGATCGCGCGGGGGTGCTGGAGTTTCTGTCGGAGACGCACCGGCTGGTGGAGTCCCTCACGCGCAATCCGCCGGAGGAGGTCGCCGTCACGAAGCGGCTGCTGCACACGCTCAAGGGCAACACCGGCCTGTATGGCCTGCAGAGCGTGGCCAAGCTGTGTCACGCCCTGGAGGACAACCTGCAGGAGCAGGGCGGTAACCTCAGTCGCGCCGACGCCGATCGCTTGCTGGCGCACTGGCAAGCGCTCAGTACCAAGCTGGGCGGCTTCATCGACGCCCCCAAGAGCGGCGGGGTCACCATCGACGACTCTGAATACGGCGAGCTGCTGGCCGCGGTCGCCGCCGGTACACCGCACGCGCAGCTGGCGGGCATGGTGGGCGCGTGGCAGCTCGAGCCGGTCGAGCTGCGGCTGCGGCGTCTGGCACAGCAGGCGCAGGGCCTGGCGGAGCGCCTGCAGAAACTGCCACTCGACGTGCGTGTCGAGGCGGGCCGCTTGCGGATCGACTCCGCCCGCCTGCTCGACGTCTGGGCGGCGTTGCCGCACCTGGTGCGCAACGCCATCGACCACGGCATCGAGACACCCGAGCAGCGGGCGGCCGCCGGCAAGACCGAGCGCGCGAGCCTGGTGCTGCGGGCGGCTCTGAACGCGCAGCAGTTCAGCATCGAGATCGAAGACTCGGGGCGCGGCATCGACTGGGAGGCGCTGCGCGCCGCCGCTGCTCGCAAGGGGGTGCCGTGCAGCACCCAGCGGGAGCTGAGCGACGCGCTGTTCGCCGACGGGGTGTCGACTCGCGACGAGGTGACCGAGAACTCGGGGCGTGGGGTGGGCACCGCGGCGCTGGCGCGCGCCGTCCGGACGACGGGAGGTCGCATCGAGGTGTTCAGCGAGCGCGGCAAGGGCGCCCGTTTCCGGCTGACGTGGCCGGCGGCGGTGGCTCGGCCCTCGCTGGCCAAGGCAATTCCCGGCGGGTTTGGCCCCGCCGCGGCGAAACACGGGATGGGACGAGGATCATGACGGAGCGACGAGCAAGGCAGGCGCGGCGAAGGCCAGAGCTTGCGACGCTGGGCCTGGTGCTGGGAGCGGTGCTGGGCAGCACGGCCTGCCAGGAGCGCGATCAGAGCGCCGAAGCGGCTGCCGTGCTGGGCAAGCCGGCGCCTGCGCCGGAGGCAGCCGCGGCGGTGGAGAGCAAGAAGGAGTTCAACCCGCGCCTGCTGCGTCGCTTCAAGCCGGCGCGCGCCACCCTCGAGGCAGAGCCCGGCAGCAACAGCGCGGCCCGCATCGAGCTGGGGCAGATGCTCTATCACGAGAAGCGCATCAGCAAGAGCAAGGAGCTGTCCTGCAACACCTGCCACGTCCTCGACAAATACGGGGTGGACGGGTTGAAGACATCGCGCGGGCACGAGGGCAAGGAGGGCGGCCGAAACGCGCCCACCGTGTATCACGCTGCAGGTCACTTCGAGCAGTTCTGGGACGGGCGAGCCGCGGATGTCGAGGCTCAGGCGCTCGGCCCCATTCTGAACCCGATCGAGATGGCGGCGCCCAGCGGCGAATACGTGGTCAGCGTGCTGAAGAGCATCCCCGAGTATGTTGCTGCGTTCCGCAAGGCGTTCCCCGAAGAGAAGAGCCCGCTCACCTTCGCCAACGTGGGCCGCGCCATCGGTGCTTTCGAGCGCCAGCTCACCACGCGCTCGCGCTGGGACGACTACCTGGAGGGCAATGCCCAGGCGCTGACCGACAAGGAGGTGGAGGGCCTCAAGCTGTTCACCAACCTGGGCTGCATGGTGTGCCACACCGGCGAGTTCTTGGGCGGCTCCATGTACGAGAAGGCCGGTACGGTCGAGCCCTGGCCCAACCAGGAGGATCAGGGCCGATACTCCGTCACCAAGCGGGATGGAGATCGCATGATGTTCAAGGTGCCAGGCCTGCGCAACGTGGCCGAGACCGCACCCTACTTCCACGACGGCAGCGTACCCAGCCTGGAGGGTGCGGTCGCGACCATGGGCAAGCATCAGCTCGGCCTCGAGCTGGCCTCGGACGAGGTGACCGCGATCGTGGCCTGGTTGAAGACGCTGACGGGCAAGCTGCCCGAGAAGTACCTTCAGGCGCCCTCGCTGCCCGTGGCGGGCACGGGCTCACCGAGAGCACGTCATGGTGGCTGAGCGCTGCTGGATCCAGTTGGGCGTGCTGCTGGCTGTGGCCAGCGGCACGGCCTGCCAGAATGAGGCTGCAGCGGCGCGCGCCGAGGCGGCTCCTCAGGCGGTGGCGGCGGACAGCTGCGGCTCGCGGGGCGCTCCCGACTGTCCGCTGCAGCTGTGGATGAAGGCCACGCTGCAGGCTCACCAGCGCCGCCATGATTACGAGAGGCTTGGCGCCGCTCTGGAAGAGCTCGCAAAGAAGGCGCCGCCCGGCTACGCCAGCTGGGCGGAGAGCTCCGCTCAGGGCGCCGCAGCTGCCTCACGCAAAGATGACGCTGGCGTCAGCCAGAGCTGCAAGAGCTGCCACGAGCAGCACCGCGAGCGCTACCGCAAGGAGCTGCGCGGCCAGGCCTTGTTCTGAGCTGAGCTGAGCTGGGCCCGTCTCTGCCCTCTGCTGTTCGGGCCGGCGCTCGCCGGCCCGCCTTCCTCGGCGGGCCTTCCGGCTCAGCTCGTGGACACCAGGCGCTCGAGCCCTGCCGCCAGCTCCGACAGCACCCGCGCCGCGGACTGCACCGCGTTCACTCCGTCGGTCGTGGTGCGGGCCGTCTGCGCCACGGCAGTGATGTTCTCCGTGATGCTGGTGCTGCCCTTGGCCACCTCGGAGATGTTGCGAGAGATCTCGTTGGTGGTGGCCGACTGCTCTTCCACCGCGCTGGCTATCGCGCTCTGGATGTCGCTGATGCGGTTGATGATCTCGGCGATGGCCTTGATCGCGTTGACGGCCCCGGCGGTATTTCGCTGGATGGACTCGATCTTCTCGCCGATCTCGTCGGTGGCCTTGGCGGTCTCCTTGGCCAGCTCCTTGACCTCGTTGGCCACCACGGCAAAGCCTTTGCCCGCCTCGCCGGCGCGTGCAGCCTCGATGGTGGCGTTCAGGGCCAGCAGGTTGGTTTGCTGCGCGATCGAGGTGATGACCTTGATCACGTTGCCGATCTCGGTGCTGCTCTGGCCCAGCCGTGCCACCGTCTGGTTGGTCTCCTCGGCGGAGGCCACGGCCTGATCCGCCACCTCTGCGGCCTGGCTCGCGTTGCGCGCGATCTCGCGGATGCTGGCGCTCATTTCTTCCACGGACTCGGCCACCGTCTTCACGGTCACGGCCACCTGCTCGGAGGCCGCGGCCACCGCGTTGGCCCGGGTCGCCGTGTCCTCGGCGCTGCCCAGCATGGCGCTGGCCGTGCTGCCCAGCGCTTCCGCCGAGGCGCTGAGCCGCGCAGAGTTCTCGCGCAAGGCGCTGTCCAGGGCACCGGGGTGTGGCTCCTCCGCTTGCCACTCGCCCGTCTCGTTGGCGGGAGTCGCCAGATAGCTGCTGCGGCAGCTCATGCGGGCCAGTCGCCTCACGATTTCCAGAGCCTGGTGGCCACGGGGCCCCAGCTCCCGCTCGTCGCGCTGTATGAAGTAGAGCACCCCGAGGGGGCCCTCGGCGTCATCCACGCATACCAGCACGGCCGCCGTCGCGCCCGCCTTGGTCGAGATCTTCGCCAGCGGACACTTGCGGTAGCTGGAGAGCTCGGGCACCTCGACGATGCCTTCGGCTATCGCCTTGCCGAGCAGCGTGTGCTCCGCGCTCAGCTCCAGGTCATCCAGGCGCTCGCGGAACTTGGTGCCGAGCTCACCCAGCTGTGCGCAGCAGCGAAACTCGCCCGAGTCGTCGGCTCGCCAGAGCGAGGCCGCGTCGAAGTGGAGCTGCTCTCGCACGCACTCCAGCGTACTCTGGAGCACTTGCGTCACGTCGCCCGGATGGGGCTCGAGCCGCTCCAGCAGCTCGTCGATGAGCTGCAGCTCGCCGTGGTGCGCGGCCCCACTGCTGGACTCAGCGGGCTGCTCGGCGTTCGGGTCGGCGACGGATTCTGAGTGCATTCTTGGGTCCTGTCTCTGGCTACCTATCCAAGGGGTACGGCCATTCGTGCCTGCGGTTGAGCAGGCCCCCGAGGAGGGTGGTTCAAGGTTCCCTACCGCCAGACGTTTCTCAGCGATGGGGCGAATTTAGCGCTCGTACCGGTCAAACCGGCGCCGACAGCTGACCCGAGCCGGAGCACCATGGCGGACACGGAAGACGACGAGATCATCAAAGAGTTCGTGACCGAGAGCTTCGAGCTGCTGGATGATCTGGAGCGACAGTTCGTGGCGCTGGAAGAGGATCCATCCTCACGCGAGCGCGTCGCTGCCATCTTTCGTGCAATCCACACCATCAAGGGCACGAGCGGGCTGCTCGGTTACGGCCGCCTGGAGCAGCTCACGCACGCAGCCGAGAGCATCCTGGCCAGGCTGCGGGACGGCGAGATGCAGCTCACCCCCGGCATCACGAGCACCTTGCTGGAGAGCGCGGACGCCGCTCGCGCCATCATCGCTCGCATCGCCGAGAGCGGCGAAGAGGGCGACGTCAGCTATGACTGCCTGCTCGCCGCGCTGAGGTCGCTGCTCGAGGGCGACGGCCCGTCACCGGCCGCCGCGCAGAGCACGGAAGCGCCGCAGAGTGCCGGGTGCAAGCTGTCCTCCCGCCCCGCAGCGGCTGCCAGCAGTGAGCCATGCGCGGTCGTTCAGGTCCCTCCCCCGCGGCGCATCCTGACATCCCCATCGCCGCCCGCGGATCAGAGCGCGGCCCCCGCGGCGTCCCAGGCCCCCAGCAGCGCGCGCACTGCAGCAGTCGCCGCGCAAGACGAGCCGGACGGCGCTCGCGACGGCACTGTGCGCGTGGGCATCGGCCTGCTCGATCGGCTGATGAACCTCGTCGGTGAGCTGGTGCTGGCGCGCAATCAGGTGCTGCAGGGCTCGGCGCGCAGCGCGGATCCAGCGCTGATCGCTGCCGCGCAGCGGCTCAACCTGATCACGACGGAGTTGCAAGAGGGCATCATGAAGACCCGCATGCAAGCCATCGGCTCCGTCTGGTCCAAGTTCCCGCGCATGGTGCGAGACCTCGCGGTGGTCTGTGGCAAGCAGGTGCGGCTGGAGTTGGTGGGGGTCGACACCGAGCTGGACCGTACCGTGGTCGAGGCCATTCGAGATCCACTGACCCACATGGTGCGAAACGCCGTGGATCATGGCATCGAAGCGCCCGCGGTGCGGCTGAAGGCAGGCAAGCCGGCGGCAGGTCTGATCGTGTTCCGGGCCTTCCACGAGGGGGGTATGGTCAACATCGAGGTCAGCGACGACGGCGGCGGGATCGATCTCGAGCGGGTGCGGGCCAGAGCGATCGAACGCAATCTCATTGCCGCGGAGCGCGCTGCGCGCCTCACCGACCGCGAGACCATGCAGCTGCTCTTTCTGCCTGGCTTCTCCACGGCCAGGCAGGTGACCAAAGTGTCAGGCCGCGGCGTGGGCATGGATGTGGTCAAGACGGGGGTCGAGCGCATCGGCGGCACGGTGGACATCCAGAGCAAGCTCGGCGAAGGCACCTCCATCCGGGTGAAGATCCCGCTCACGCTGGCCATCATCCCCGCGTTGATCGTCCGCTCGCGCGCGCAGCGCTACGCTATCCCGCAGGTCAACCTGCTGGAGTTGGTGCGGGTCGAGGCCAGCGCCATCGAGTATGCGCGCAAGGCCCCCGTGTACCGCCTGCGCGGCCAGCTGCTGCCACTCGTCTTCTTGCGGCACGTGTTCGGGGATACGGAACCGGACGCCCCGCGCGCGGGCTACAACCTGATCGTCCTGCGAGCTGACAACAAGACCTTCGGCCTGGTCGTGGATGATATCGACGACACGCAGGAGATCGTGGTCAAGCCGCTCGGGCGCGAGCTGAAGGGCATCGCCGCGTTCGCCGGGGCCACCATCATGGGGGACGGTCGCGTGGCGCTGATCCTGGATGTGTTCGGCATCGCCGTCACCCTGGGCATGAGCGTGGGCAGCGGTGAGGCCCCTGCGCCCGTGATCCAGCAGCCCGCGGCCGACCGCGGCGAGGCTCAGGCGCTGCTGATGTTCGACGTGGGCCCCGCCCAGCGCATGGCCCTGCCCCTCGCCATCGTTGACCGGCTGGAGGAGTTCCGGCGCGAGCGGGTGGAGCGTGCGGGCGCCACGCGCGTCGTGCAATATGGCAACCAGATCCTGCGCCTGTTGCACATGGATGAGGTGCTGGGCAAGCCCGCGCCCGCGCTGGAGCAGGATACCTTCCAGGTCGTGGTCCACTCGCGCAACGGCAAGGCGGTGGGACTGGTCGTGGATCGCATCGCCGACATCGTTCAGGACTGCATCGTCATCGATCCCAGCGTGCGCCGCCCCGGGGTGCTGGGGGCCGCCGTGCTGCAGGGCAGCGTGACGGAGATCGTCGACATCGCCGAGGCCTGGCGCCTGCTGGAGGCGCGCCAGCAGCGCACCGGACTGGAGCTCTGCTGATGGCCCTGCGTCAGGTCTGCACGTTCCGGGTCGAGAGCATGTCTCTGGGGCTCGACGTCGAGCACGTGCAAGAAGTGCTGCGCCACCAGGAGATGACGGAGGTGCCGCTGGCACCGCCCGCCGTCCGTGGCCTGATCAACCTGCGCGGTCAGATCGTCACGGCCCTCGATATGCGGCGCCGATTCGAGCTGCCGCCGGACGGCTCGGGTGAGCCACCGATGAACGTGATCATGCAGGCCGGCAGCAGCCTGGTGAGCCTGCTGGTGGACAGTATCGGCGAGGTCGAGTCAGTAAACGACGACTGGTACGAGCCAGTGCCCGAGACCCTGGATCCGTGCACCAAGGGCATGGTGAGTCATGTCTGCAAGCTGGATGGCAAGCTGCTGCTGATCCTGGATCCGCGCGGGGTCCTCGATGGCGTGACCCGGACGACCGAGGGCGTGGGCTGTGCACGGGAGGCACATGGCAACTGAGCCGCTGGACAGTGCCGGTCTGCGCGTGCTCATCGTCGATGACTCCGCGGTGGTGCGCAGCGTGCTCCAGCGCATCATCGAGCGCGAGCCGGGCTTTCAGGTCGTCGGCACCGCCCGCGATGGGCAGATGGCGATCGAGCGCTGCAGGGAGCTGCGACCGGACGTCGTGACCCTGGACGTGGAGATGCCCGTGCTCGACGGCCTGGGAGCCCTGCCCGGGTTGCTGGGGTGCAACCGTGAGCTGGCGGTGATCATGATCAGCAGCCGCACGGCGCGCGGCGCGCGGGAGACCATCGATGCCTTGCTGAAGGGCGCGCTCGACTACGTCACCAAGCCCGGGCAGGCCGAGTCACGAGATGAGGCGCTCGCTCAGCTCAGCGCTGCGCTGACGCCCAAGCTGCGCGCGCTCGCGGAGCGCAAGCGCCACTCGCTGCCTGCGGCGCGCTCTCTGTCGAGCTCCCTCGAGCTGCAGGCGCGCTCCCCCGAGCAGCGCTCGGCCGCCGCGCGCGAGTCGCTGGGGCCGCGCGCACCCTCGCAGCGCTCGCCAGAGCGGACGCAGCTCAGCGGATCGCTGCCGCCCCTGCGCGGCGAGCCAAGAGTGCTCGCCATCGGCAGCTCCACCGGCGGGCCCGCAGCACTCGCTGCCATCCTCGGCAGCTTGCCCAGTGACTTTGCGCTGCCCATCTTGATCGCCCAGCACATGCCCGAGACCTTCACCCGCCTGCTGGCAGAGCGCCTGAGCGAGGTCTCGCGCTTCACGGTGCGCGAGGCTCGAGCGGGCGAGCAGTTGCGCCCGGGTGAAGCCTGGGTGGCGCCCGGCAACCATCACCTGACCGTGGTGCGTGCGGGCACCGAGAAGCTGGCCCTGAGCCTCAACTCCGACCCACCCGTGAACTGCTGCCGCCCCTCGATCGACGTCCTGTTCGAGTCGCTGGCAGAGCTTGCCGGGCGCCACACGCTGGCCGTGATCTTGACGGGCAT
Organism: Polyangiaceae bacterium; assembly: GCA_025937895.1. Taxonomy (GTDB): domain Bacteria; phylum Myxococcota_A; class Polyangia; order Polyangiales; family Polyangiaceae; genus SZUA-265. Next base: position 9,224 of record JAICQL010000265.1, read on the forward strand.
GGGTCACGATGGCCGCAGCGGCGCTGCTGCCATCCGCAAGGCAGGCGGCGTGGTGCTCGCCCAGGACGAGGCCAGCTCCGTGGTGTGGGGCATGCCGGGCGCCGTGGTCGCCGCAGGCATCGCCCACGCCGTGCATCCACTGGATCAGCTCGCAGGCGAGATCGCACAGCGAGCCCGCATCGCCCGAGCGCTGGCCAGGGCCGGTTCATGACCGAGCCGGGGGGGCGCTCGACGGTCAGCACGCTCAGCTTCGAACAGATCCGCCGTTTGCTGTGCCAGCACTCCGCCATCGAGCTTGGAAGTGACAAGCACTACCTCGTCAATGCTCGCCTCACCGAGCTCGCTCGCGAGCTGCAGCTGCCCTCCGCGGAGGCCGTTGCCGATGCGCTGCGCCGCCGCCCCCATGACCTCGAGCTGACCCGCAGAGTGGTGGAGTCGCTCACCACCAAAGAGACCTTCTTCTTTCGCGACCATCACCCCTTCGAAGCGCTGCGCCGCGAGCTCGCGCCAGCTGCCCTCCGCGCAAAGCACGCCCAGCGCCCCCTGCGGCTCTGGAGCGCGGCCTGCTCCACCGGACAGGAGCCGTACAGCCTGGCCATGATGCAGGCCGAGCACTTTCCCGACGTACGCTTCAAGATCCTCGCCACCGATCTCGACACCAGCGCGCTACGCCGTGCCCAGGACGGCAGCTACCGCGAGCACGAAGTGAGCCGCGGCCTGCCCGCCCCCTGCCTTGCCCGGCACTTCACCCGCCGCGGCAACGCCTGGCAGATCAACGCTCCCCTCAAGCTCGGCATCGAGTTCCGCCAGCTCAACCTCGCCGCGCCTTGGCCCGGCATCGGTATGTTCGACGCAATCCTCGTCCGCAACGTCCTCATCTACTTCAGCCAGATCACCAAGCGCGACATCCTCGAGCGCATGGCCCAGGCCCTCGCCCCCGGCGGCGTCCTGATGCTCGGCGCCGGCGAGAGCCTCGTCGGCATCGACCTACCCCTCGAGCGCTACTCCGTCGGCCCCACCAGCCTGTACCGCCTGCGCCACGAGGGGCCGTCTCACGCTGCGGCGCCGGGCTGAGCGCCCTCAGTCGAGGTGGGCGACCCAGCTGAACCCTGGCGCTCTCGACCTCACCAGCGCCGGCTCGGCTCGCCGGAGCCTTCGACATGGGCCGTCAGGTGGCACCACGAGAGCTCCGGCGCTGGACGTAACTTTATGAATTTGCGGAGATAAGGGCGAGCGTCCCCAACGGGATTCGAACCCGTGTTACAGCCTTGAAAGGGCCGTGTCCTGGGCCTGACTAGACGATGGGGACAGGTGCCATCTCGCGATGGCTTCAAGTAAGAGTGGCGCACCTATACTCGGAAGTCCCTGGGC
>JAICQL010000156.1 GCA_025937895.1 Polyangiaceae bacterium
CCAGGGCCGCCACGCTCGAGCGCGCAGCTCCAGCGCTCGCGCGCTCACGCTCGCTCCGGCGCAGGCCTCCGCGCCGCGCAGCAGCCCGCGATCGCTGGCAGGAAAGGCATCGGGCTCGCGCGCGGCGCGCAGCGCGATGTAGTGCGCGGTCCAGTCGCCGACGCCGCGCACGCGGCGGAGCTTGGCGATGGTTGCCTCCAGGGTCGCCTCGGCCTCGAACAGGCGGGGCTCGGCGCACGCTGCTCGAGCCAGAGCCAGCAGCGCGTCGCGGCGGGCGCGCGGCATGCCCAGCTGGCTGAGCTCCCCTGCCACCACCTGCTCGGCGCTGGGGAACACGTGGCTGAGCTCGCCGCTCGGCCCCACGTGCGAGCCGCACAGCAACACCAGCCGCTCGCCGAGCCGGCGCGCCGCCTGCACGCTCACCTGCTGGCCGAGGAGCGCCCGCACGGCCAGCTCGAAGCCATCCCAGCCACCCGGCACACGCAGCCCTGGGCGCGCGGCGAGCAAGGGCGCCAGCCAGGCATCCGCGCAGAGCTGCGCGTTGATGGCTGCCACGTCTGCATCCACATCGAACACGCGCCGGACGCGCTGCACGATAGCGGTCGCCAGCTCCAGCCGCGCGCTACGCACCAGGATGCTCAGGCCCTGCCGCTCCGGACAGTGCTCGATCTCGACAGTGCCGACCGCCTCGTGCTCTCGCCAGGTGCGCGCGTACCGGCCTCCCGTGATCTGCTCCACCCCGGCCAGCGCCCTCGCTGACAGGTGTTGCAGCAGCGCGTCCCAGTCGTACGGCGCACGATAGGCGAGCTGCGCGCGCAGGCCGTCGCCGGGGAGCATGACGGCAAGGGTATGCCAGCGGGCGGGGCCGCTGGCCCCTTTTCCTTCCCCTTGCAAATCTGCAAGGTGGACGGCTCTTTTCGACACGGCTGCTGGTAAACCCGCAGCGGCCTTCCCGATCGAGGGCCACGCAGCGCCGACCAGGCGCTAACTTGGCGCAGTGCCCCCCCGCCTTGCTGCCAGCCGAGCGTACCTGACGAGGATCCGGTGATCTCACTTTCCCGCAAGCCCCTGCCCCTGGTCGCCGCCGCTGCCCTGGCGTGCGGCCTCCAGCTGCTGGCTACCGCTGCCCGCGCGCACATCGAGCTGCAGCTGCCGATGAACCGCTACTCCAACATCAAGATGGGGGAGAACAAGGCTTGCCCCTGCGGCTCGGGCACCACCAGTCGGCGCTGCAACGATCCGGCCGAGTTCTCGGACACGGACCGCTCACTGGATCGCATCACGACGTTCGCGCCGGGAGACACCATCACCGTGCGCTTCGACGAATATGTGGGCCACGACGGGCGCTACCGGATTGCCTTCGACCCGGACGGGGCGGAGCTGGAGGATTTCAACCAGCACATCTTGCTGGACGAGCCAGACCCCAGGGGCAGCACCGGCAACATCGGCGAAGGGTCCGTCTGGGAGTTTCAGGTCACCCTGCCCGACATGACCTGTGACAACTGCACCTTGCAGCTGATTCAGGTGATGGACGGCAACACGACAGACCGGGTGCTGGATCCGTCGACACGCGGCGGCACCTACTTCCAGTGCGCGGACATCATCCTGGCGGAGGGCACGCCGGTGGGCGGCATCCCGCCCGCCAGCCCCGGCGAGCACCTGGCAGAGCGGCGGCGCCCGGAGCGTGCTCCCTCCACCCTGGGCCAGCCGGCTCAACCGGAGGACACCGCTGAGGCACCCGAAAGCGCGGTGGGGACTGCCATGATGGCTGTCGGCGACGCGCTGCCGGGCAACGGCAGCACCCCACCTGCGGAGCGCGAGGACAGCACTCCGGGGGGCTCCTCCACGGAGTCGGGCGCCTGTGCGCTGGCCCCCGGCCGCTCGCAGCGGAGCCTCTCGGGCCTCTGCCTGCTCGCGCTCACCGGCTCCGCGCTGAGCGGCCGCCGGCGCCGGCGCTAGCGGCAGAACGGGCTGGCGAAGGCCGAGCGCCGCACACGCCTGGTTAGCCTTTCAGCGCGCAACTCGCTACAAGGCGCGGCGTGCGTCCCCGCCTGCTGCTTGGCCTGCTGACCGCGTGGCTCTCGGTGCCACTCCCGCTGCTCGCGCAGCCCCTCGCTCTCGAGCCGGCGCCGCCAGCGCCCTCTCCGTCAGCGCCGCCAGCGCCTGCCGCCGCCAGCGAGGCGCGGCCCTGGCCGCGAGTGAAGCGCCTGTACCTGGACGTGCCCGGGGTCGACGTACACGAGAACCTGGTGCTCGGGTACTGGCCCAGCATGCGGCAGTCGCTGGCGGTCACGAAGGACGCCTACTACTTGCTGCACACCGGCATCATGGCCGTGCCCTATCCAGAGGTCTTTCCGGATCTGCTGGTCACGGTGCTGGACTACGGCCTGATCGTCGCAGCCGATGTCGTCTCCGTATACGTGCCGCCGTTCGCGGGCTGGCATCACGAGGAGTGGCACCGCGCGGTGATGAGCCAGTACGATATCGGCAGCTACAATGACGTCTACGATCTGCCGTTCTTCCGCGAGTTGATCAACGTCAGCCACGTCCGGGACGAGGATCTGGTCCGCCTCAAGCGTGATCACCCTGCCGATCAGGTGCGCCTGTCCGCGGCCGGCGTCGAGGCTGACTTTGCCCGCGGCACCGCCTTCGACAAGGATCGCTTCTTCCACGGCACTCGCACCGCCACGCTGTTCATGCAGTGGCTCGGCACCTTGAACGCCATCGCCTACATGAGCAGCGCGGCCTTCGGCTCGGAGCCGGACACCGAAGAGCAGAACCGGCGCGAGGGCGCCGACGTCGAGCGGCGGGACTTCACCGGGCTCGACCCCGACGCCTGGGTGTACGATCTCTTCCGCCCCACGGAGCCGTATGAGGCGCGGGGCGTGCATCCGTCGGGAGTGGGCATCGATCGTTACCGCTCCGAGCAGGACCTCACGCTGCGCGAGCGCCGCTTCCTGGAGAGCCAGGCCCGCCTCTCCTGGCTCAACTTGATCAACCCCCAGCTCTTTGGTTTGTATCAATTCGAGCTGGGCGAGCTGGGCGGCGCCCCCTTCAGCTTCAATGCCAGCGTGCACCACGTGATGGCTCCCTTCGGCTATACCATCGGGCTGAACCTGTTCGCGAAGGCGGGGCGCTACAGCGCCTTCGCCGAGCTGCGCACTTTCATCAACGACACCCTCGTGCTGCCCGGGCTGACGATGGAGCTGCTGCGTTATCCGCTGCCGTGGCTCGAGGCCCGGCTGAGCCCGCGCGTGCGGCTGTGGCTTCAGCCCAGGGAGCAGCTGTTCTTCGCCGAGTCCGCGGCCTTCGGTGGCTCGCTCGAGGCGCGCCTCAACATACCGCTCTCGCCCGAGCTGGAGCTGTACGTCGAGGCAGCGGGCAAGACGCCAGGCTGGATTCCGGGCAACGAGTTCCTGCACGAGAGCCTCAATCTGCGCACCGGGCTGGAAGCATTCCTGTTTTGACCCGGCGCCCCCGCGCGGGCTGCGCGCCGGGACGCTGATCGAGCTCGGGGACGCGCCCGCGAGATTCTGGCACAGTCCCGAAGCAGACCTCCATGAGCGAGCCACGCCGACCCATTCCACCGGCCGAGGAGCAGCTCGAGCTCCTGGCGCTAGGCACCGTCGACCTGACCGAGCGCAGCGAGCTACTGGAGCGGCTAAGCCGGAGTCACGAGCAGCAGCAACCGCTGCTCGTGAAGGCGGGCTTTGATCCCACCGCCCCCGACCTGCACCTGGGCCACACGGTCTTGATCGAGAAGATGGCGCAGTTCCAGCGCCTTGGTCATGACGTGGTGTTTCTCGTCGGCGACTACACGGCGATGATCGGCGATCCCACCGGACGCAACAGCTTGCGCCCGCCGCTCACCGAGGCTGCCATTCGGGAGAATGCGCGCACCTATACCGAGCAGTGCTTCAAGATCCTGGAGCGCGAGCGCACCCGCATCGAATGGAACTCCACCTGGCTCTCGCGGCTCGACTTCAGGGACGTGATCACGCTGGCCTCTCGCTTCAACCTGGGGCGCATGCTGGAGCGGCGCGATTTCAAGGAGCGCCTGCACGAGGGCCGGCAGATCGCGATGCACGAGCTCTTGTATCCGCTGGTCCAGGGCTACGACTCGGTGCAGCTGCAAACGGACATCGAGCTCGGCGGTGCGGATCAGATCTTCAACCTGAACGTCGGCCGCCATCTGATGAGCTGCTACGGGCAGCGGCCGCAGATGGTGCTGACCATGCCACTCCTGGTGGGCCTGGATGGCGTCGAGAAGATGTCCAAGTCCAAGGGCAACCATGTGGCCATCCTGGACGAGCCGGACACCATGTTCGGCAAGATCATGAGCATCAGTGACGAGCTGATGGCGCAGTGGTATCCGCTGCTGCTCGGGCGCGAGGTCGTCGACGGGCAACCGCTCGAGTCGAAGAAGGCGCTGGCCGCCGCCCTGGTCGAGCGCTTCTGGGGCGCCGCAGCCGCGCGCGACACGCTGGAATGGTGGAACGCCGATCGGCCCCCGCGCAACGTGGAGCGCCGCGAGGTGGCGTCAGCGCCGTTGTTCAAGGTCGTGCAGCTCGCCGGAGGCGCGCAGAGCGGGAGCGATGCTCAGCGCAAGATCAAGGGCGGCGGCGTGTACCTGGACGGAGTGCGGCAGCAAGACCCGATGGCTGTCATCGCCCCGGGCAGCTATCAGCTGCGCGTGGGCAAGCTATGGGTGGTGCAGCTGCAGGTGCAGTAGGGGGCGCTCTTCAGGCTGCGCCGCTCAGCGTGCTCGCGATCAGCTCGGAGATGCTCCGCTCCTTGAACAGCCGCTCCCGTCCCTCGGCATCCGCCTGGCGCGCCAGGCTGCACAGCTCCTGCTGCAGCTGGGGCTCGAGGCCCGCGGTGGCGAGCGACTCGGCAAAGCGCTGCTCGTCGAGGCGCGGCCTGCCATCGCCGTGCGCCATGCGTGCCGCCGCGTACAGGCGCTCGAAGCGCTCGGCGTCCGAGGGCACGCCAGACACGGAGGACTGCCCGGCGGGCGGCGAGCTGTGCCGCACCGTCACGGCCTCCTGATCCACTTCCTCACGTGCTGCGGCCAGCGCGGGCGCCGGGCTGTCGCTCGCCTCTGCCTGCAGCGGCGCGTCCACGTCATCCGGCGCGACCGTGTAGTCGTCATCGCTGGAGAGCGGCGCCTCCGCCTCATCCTCGTCGAACAGGCGCTCCGCCTCCGCCTGCAGCGCCAGGCCGCGCCCGGCGGGGACCGGCATCGAGTGGAACTTCGGCGCCTCGCCCGCCGCGGCGGGGCCGCTCGCGATTCCGAGCTCCTGACGCCGCCACTCCAGGCTCAGCTGAAAGCGCTCTTGCTCGCCCTCGCGCTCCGCCGAGAGCGCGAAATCCAGCACCGCGCCGGGCTTCAAGAGCAGCTGTTGCTCGCCCCGCCCAAGGCGCAGTACGCCGGCACGGAGCCCGTCCAGCAGCTCTTGCAGCTGCTCGATGGCGCTGTCGAGAGAACGAAGCTCCGTGTACTGCAGTTTGTTCCTTTTCATGCTTCCTCGGGGGCGAGCGCCGGCAGGGTAACGCTCTGCGCAGCACGACCCGTGCCACCGGGCAGCGCTGGGCTCGCGGCCGCCGGGGGCCGCTGGGCCCGCAGTTTCTCCACTGTTTCATGTGGCCGGGCCGCGCCCTCGCGGGCAAGAAAAGCGGGTCACCTCGCCGCGCCATGGCACTCCGCCCCGGCGCTGCTCTGCCCGCTCGGCACCACTCCGCCCCAGTGCTGGACCGCGGGCGTGGCCAGGGCTGCAGCAATCTGGATATGCTGACCCGGTAATGACCTACGATTTCATCGTCATCGGCAGCGGCCCCGCGGGCGAAGGCGCGGCCATGCAGGCCGCCAAGGCCAAGAAGCGCGTCGCCGTCGTGGAGAACTACGAGCGGGTCGGTGGCGGTTGCACACACTGGGGCACCATCCCGAGCAAGGCGCTGCGCCACGCCACGCAGATGCTGGTGGAGCTGCGCCGCCATCCACTCCTGTCCAACGCCATGGAGCTACCCACCGTGCCCTTCGCCAGGCTGCTGCACGGCAGTGAGGACGTGGTCCGCAAGCAAGCCGCCATGCGCCGTAACTTCTACGAGCGCAACCACGTGCAGGTCTTCAAGGGGCACGCCCGCTTCACCGGGCCGAACGAGCTCACCGTCACGGCGCCGGGCGGTGTGGTCGAGACGCTGACAGCCAAGGGCTTTCTGGTCGCCACGGGTTCCCGGCCGTATCGCCCGCCCGAGATCGACTTCAGCCATCCGCGCATCTTCGAGAGCGACACCATCCTTCGGCTCAACCGCGACCCCCAGTCCATCACCATCTACGGCGCAGGCGTGATCGGCTGTGAATACGCCAGCATCTTTCGCAACTTCGGCATCAAGGTGAACCTGGTCAACTCACGCGACAAGCTGCTCTCGTTCCTGGACGACGAGATCATCGACGCGCTCGCCTTCTTCCTTCGCGATCAGGGCATCATCATCCGCCACAACGAGGAGTATCAGCGCATCGAGCCGCTCGATGACGGCGTCGTCTTGCACCTGGCGTCCGGCAAGAAGCTGAAGACCGATATCTTGCTCTGGGCCAACGGGCGCACCGGCAACTCGCAGGATCTGGGGCTCGAGGCGCTGGGCGTCCAGATTGATCACCGGGGCAACATCGCCGTCAATGACTGCTATCAGACCGCCCTGCCTCACCTGTACGCGGCCGGCGACGTGATCGGCCCCCCGGCGCTGGCGAGCGCCTCGTACGATCAAGGGCGCGCCGCGGCCATGCACTTCAGCGAGGGCAAGTGCCCCTCGCGCGCCGCGCACGTGGTGCCGGCGGGCATCTACACCAGCCCCGAGATCAGCTGTATCGGCCGCACCGAGGCGGAGCTGACCAAGGCCAAGGTGCCGTATGAGGTCGGGCAGGCGCAGTTCCGCAACATGGCTCGCGCGCAGATCACGGGGCAGACGGTGGGCATGCTGAAGCTTTTGTTTCACCGTGAATCGCTGGAGCTGCTGGGCATCCACTGCTTCGGCGATCAGGCCTCCGAGATCATTCACATCGGTCAGTCGGTGATGAACAGCGGCAACAACTCACTCAGCTACTTCGCCAACACCACGTTCAACTACCCCACCATGGCAGAGGCCTACCGCGTCGCGGCGCTGAACGGCTTGAACCGGCTATTTTGAGGCGCTCGGGCGCGCAGCTCAATCCAGGATCGGAGATTGATTGGCGCCGCGCGGCAGCGAGGCGGGCTCTGCCAGCTCCACCGCCGCGGGCGACTTGCGCGAGCGCAGCAGCGCTGAATCCTCCACCTCGTCGCTGGCGCTCCGCTCCTTTGCAGCAGGCCGCGGCGCAGCGGGGCTGCGCGCGGGCACGGCAGGCCCGCGCGTGGGGACCTGAGCTGCTCGCTGCGGCGCGGGCGTGGCGGCGCGCACGGGCGTAGCCCGCGGCGGCGCGCTCGCTCGGGGCTCGACGCTGTCCGGAGGCGCGAGCGCCACGGTGGGCCGCCCTGCTTCTGACTGCGGCCCTGCTTCTGACTGCGGCCCTGCTTGTGACCGCGGCCCTGCTTCTGATTGCGGCCCTGGCTCTGTCTGCGACCCCGGCTCTGCCGCCACCATGGGCTGCGAGGCCTCGCGCGGCGCTGCGGCGGCCGCTTCCGCGCCTACCGCGGCGATCGGGCTGCCCTCGGGAGCAGCCAGCGCCGTGTCATTGGCCACTGCGGGCACCGGTTGCTGCGCCAGGATGGCCGCATTCGGCTTGGTCGCGCGCCTCGGGCGCTCGGGCGGCCAGGTGATGGACACGGCATAGCCCGTGGCGAGCACCGCCAGCGCAGCCGCCAGCCCTGCCCCGAGCGGCCGCAGATCGCGCCGCGGCGGTGCGGGCGTGCTCACGGAAGATGAGCCCAGCGGGGGCGTGTAGGCGAGGCTGGCGGCGAAGCGCTTGGCCCAGACGTGGCGCGTGCGCTGGCTGGCCAGCGGCCAGAGCGCCGCCCCCAGATCGCGCACGTGCTCGAAGCGATCGTCCGGATTGCGGCTGAGCGCGCGCATCACCGCCGCCTCCAGCTCCACCGATAGGCTTGGATCGAGGTTGCGGAGCGGCTCGATCGGCTCGGTGAGGATGCTGCGCACCAGCTTGGCGAGGTCTTTGGCCTCGTGCGGCCGGCGCCCAGCCGCGCACTGATACAGCACCACCGCCAGCGAATACTGATCTGACTTGGCCGTCAGATACTGCGCGCCCTTCAGTGCCTCGGGCGAGATGTACAGCGGCGTGCCCACCAGATCGCCCGGGGCCGTCGCCACGAACTCCGTGTCCCCCATCGACTTGGCCGCCTTGGAGATGCCGAAGTCCAGCACCTTGGGCACCAAGGGCTCCTCGCGACCGCCGCGCGCGAGGAAGATGTTGCTCGGCTTGATGTCGCGATGCACCACCGCCGCGTCGTGCACCGCGCCGATGGCGCCGATGATCGGCAGCGCCAGATCGGCGATTTGCTGCTCGCTCAGCTTGCCGTGGCGGGCGAGGTAGCTATCGAGATCTTCCCCCTCCAGCAGCTCCATCACGATGAAGGGCAGGCCATCCAGCACGCCCATATCCAGAATGTCGACCACGTTGGGGTGCTTGATGGCAGCGGCAGCGCGCGCTTCACGCTTGAAGCGGCGATGACCCGTGGTGCTGCTGCGCGCCGCTGCGGTCATGATCTTGAGCGCCACCGCGCGCTTCAGCAGCGTGTGCTCGGCCCGGTACACCTGTCCCATGGCGCCCCTGCCGATGCACTCGCCGATCACGTAGACTCCGAACTTGGAGCCTGGGAGCAGGCCTTCGCTGTCTGGACCCGACACGCCTGAATTCTACGCGCCCGGGCCGCGCGACAAACTGATTTCTGCTGTTAGGTCAGAAGCGCCCGACGCAGCTCACCATGGCGCCGTCGAGAGCACAGCCGTGTAGCCCCGCTTGCTCGCCGGCAGCCTCGTCGCCGCCAGACATGGCAGCCCAGATCGCGGCGGTGCCCAGGGCGACCGCACCCGCGCCGCTCACGATGGCCGTCGTCTGCCAGCGCAGGCCCAGGGTGCGATCCCTGCCGCACAGGTTGGCGCGAGTCTGGCCAGGCACATCGAGACACTCTGCATCGTCGTTCCAGCGATCGGCGTGCCGCTGGCGCTGCACCAGCGCCACTGTGCTGAGCCCGGCGGCAGCCACTCCCGCCCCTGCCAGGGTCCACGGCAGCCAGCCCACGCCCGAGCTGGGTGGCGGCTCCGCGCCGCTCGAGACACCGCCATTGCTCGAGACACCGCTGCTGCGAGCGCCCGCCGAGAGCGGCAGCAGCTCCACCAGCTCGCGCGTCAGCGCGCGGCGCGAGATGCGCACGGGCAAGCTCACGCCGTAGTGACCGGCCAGCGAGACCTCCATCTGATATGCCCCGACGGGGACACGCACGGGCTCCGTCATCGGCAACTTGCCGGCGGGCTGCCCGTTGAGCAACACCTCTGCCCCCGCCGGTCCGCCGCGCACCTCCAGCAGGCCCAGATGATCGCGCACGAACTCATGCGCCTGCTCGAGCGCCTTGCGATGCCGGTTCACGTACGGGTCCGAGTCGTGGGCCAGCGCTTTGCCCAGGAACTCGTCCGCCAGCACCCAGCGCCCGATAGCCTGGTATGTGGTGCCCAGGTGCGCCTGCACGCGCGACGAGCTGGGCGTCAGCTCCAGCGCCTGTCGGAACACCACGAGCGCTTCTGCGTCCTGATCGGTGCGCCGCAGCTCTACCCCGCGCTCCAGTAGCGCCTCCGCCCGCGCCTCGTCAGTGCCCGGTGCAGGGCTGTCGGCGCCGGGCTCGCCGACGACGCCCGGCTCCAGCGCGTGGGCCCAGCCAGGCGCCAGGGCACCCGCGACGAGAGCCGCGAGCACCGGCCAGAGGCGAAGCTGCGCCCGGAGTGTCCGGGTGGAGCGCTGGAGTTGGCGAGAGAGACACTGCGCGCTCTGCTCGCAAGTCGGCATGGGATTGCACATCACGGCTGCTCGATCCTCCCCGGCGATCTGCTCATCAATCCAGAATGGGTGACTGATTCGCGCCCACCGGCGCCGCCGGGGCCGGACGGGCGGGCGGGGGAACATCGAGTGCCGGGACATCGTCGCGCGCGGGCGCGGTACGCGGCTCCGGCGCGCGCGGAACGGCCACGTCCCGCTCCACGGAGGGCGCGCGCGTGGAGGGCGCGCTGCTGGTGCGCTTGCGGCGCCGCACCTCGCGTGACTCGTCCGCTGCTGCCGGCGAGCTCGTCTCGATTGCCACCTGAGGCTCGCGCACTGCGCGCTCCGCAGCGGTATCGGCGAGCGCAGGTGCGTGCGCTACCGGGGCTGACCTGGGAGCAACGGCCTGTGGCGCCGCCGCCAGCGGAGCCACGCTGGGCAATCCCCCGGGCTGCGCGATACCGGGCTGCGTGAGGGCGGGCTGCGCGATACCGGGCTGCGTGAGGGCGGGTTGCGTGAGGGCGGGCGGACGCAATGCAGCGTTGAGCTCCAGCTGCGGCTGCTCCAGCGTGGACATGTGGGGCTCCTCGAGCGGCACCGCGGCCCGCCGCATCAAGAGCGTGAGCGCCCCCGCACACACCACGCCCACAGCGGCGCCCGCGCCCCACAGCAGCTTGCCGCGCGTGCTCAGCGGCACGGTGAGCTCCGTCGCGAACAGCTTGCGCGTGCTGGAATGCGCTGGCGCAGCCTCGGCGCTGGCCCGCGCCGAGGGCGCGGCGTGGCCAGCGCCCTGCCCCAGCGCGCCCTGCCCCAGCGAGAGCGAGCTCAGACTGATGCCGCCCCCTCGCACGCTGGAGGCAGCCGCGGCATCGTCCCCGAACGTGCGCCCCCAGAGCAGCTGGGTGCGCGGCGACGCCACCTCCCACAGCGCTCGCCCGAGGTCGCGCACGTGCGCGAAGCGCTGCCGCGGATCGGGGTGCATGGCTCGCAAGATCGCGCGCTCCACCAGCGCCGAGATATCGGGACGCAGGCGGCTCGGCGGATCGAACTTGCCGGAGCCGATGCTCTGCAGCAGCGCCACCAGCGTATCTTGCCGGTGCGGTGGCCTGCCCACGGCGCACTCGTACAGCACGACCCCGAGCGAATACTGGTCCGAGGCCGGAGAGAAGTGGTGGGCGCCAGCCAGCGCCTCGGGCGGCAGGTACAGCGGCGTACCCATCACCGTACCGTAGGGCGTGGCGGACAGATCCTGCACGTCGTTGAGGACCTTGGAGATGCCGAAGTCCAGCACCTTGGGCACCTGATCACCGTCCGCGCCGCGAGCCAGGAAGATGTTGCTGGGCTTGAGATCGCGATGGATGACCCCGGCGTCGTGCGCCACCGCGAGCCCAGCGATGATCGGCAGCGCCAGCCGCACCAGCTCGCCATCGCTCAGCGGCCCGTGCTCGCGCAGCTGGGTCTCCAGATCGCAGCCATCCAGGAACTCCATGACCAGGAACGGCACGCCTTGCCACACACCGACGTCGGTGATGTCGACCACGTTGGGGTGCTTGACCGCGGCCGCGGCCCGCCCCTCTCGCAAGAACTGGCGATGCGCTGCGCTCTTGTCGTGCAGCGCATGATCCATGATCTTGATCGCCACCTGCTTGCTGAGCGCGCTGTGCTCCGCACGGTACACGCCCGCCATCCCGCCCCGACCGATGCGATCGAGGATGATGTAGTTGCCGAAGCGGTAGCCAGCCGGCAGGTCCACTGGATCCGGAAGGTCCTTCACCGATCGGCGAACGTAAACCAAATTGCCCTCGCGGGTCCAGGCGGCCAGGGGTCTCACCGGCGCAAGTCGGTGTTTTCAGGCCAAAGTCCGCGCAATGGCTCGTGTAGAGAGGTCCGCTGCAGTCAAGACCGGCGCCATTGCCGGCCAGGCGTGGCCTGGCGTAAGGTGCCGCCCGCTCCGGACGCGCCGCTGCTGACGGTGCAGGTGCGGCCGCCCGCGCTGCCATACGACTGAGCCGCCCGGACACGTTACGTAGTCAGCGGTCGCAGAGCGGCTGACAGCCGCTCACGAGAGCTTGGAGAGCCGCACCAAATGCGCCGCCGGGCGCAGGCTGCGCGAGGGGTCAGGCCGTTAGGAGCGGAAGACTCATGAGGCTCTCGTCTGGCTCCCCGTTCCCCCTGTCCTTTCCCGCACTGGCACTGAGCGTCGCGTTCTCTCTGGCGCTCGGCGCCAGCTGCTCAGAAGACGGCGGCGATGGCCCGGCAGGCGTGGGGGGCGGCAACCCCGGGGGCAGCGGCGGCGGCACCGCCACGGCGGGCTCGGCCGGTACATCCGGGGCGGCCGGCGCGGCGCAGCGCCCTCCGCTGCCCGCTCCGCGCTTCGAGAGCTGCGCGGCGCTGGCTCCCAGCTACGCGGGTGGCGGCTGCAACAGCGTGTGCACCAGCATGCGCTGCCAGTGTGAGCCGTTCCCCGCCACGTACGTCGCCTGCCACCCCGAGCAGGGCTGCCTCACGGGGATGGACTGTGCCGTGGCCTGCGAACGCGATCTGGGCGACGTGCTGGGCTGCGTCGACAGCTTTCGCGCCTGCACCACCGACCAGGACTGCGGTGAGGGGCGCTGCGTACGGGATGGCTCCAGCGCCGAAGGAGACTGCAGCTCGGCCACCGCTGGGGCGCGCTGTCTGGAGGACGCCGACTGCTTGCAAGGCAGCTGCGTCGGAGCGGGCAACGACGGCCGCTACACCTGTCAGAGTGGAGAGAGCGGCTCCTCGTGCAACACCACGAGCCAGTGCAACGAAGGCCTGACCTGCATCCTGCCGGCGACCAGCTTTGTGGGCGCCTGCTCCGACGGAGCTGTCGGCTCGGCTTGCAGCTCGCCGGGCGACTGCAGCGGCAACATCTGCGTACCGAGCTCCGATGCCGGCAGCCTCGGCGTGTGCAGCGACGGCGCGCTCGACTCGATCTGTCAGAGCGGCGCCGAGTGCACGAGCGGAATCTGCGGCTCGTCCTACGCGGGCGCAAGCAGCGGCGTGTGCAGCGACGGCAGCTCCGGCAGCCAGTGCTCGGCCCCGGAGCAGTGCGCTAGCGGGCTGCGCTGCGCCATTGGTGTGGTGGGGGGCAAGTGCAGCAACGGCGCCGTGGGCGAGCCCTGCGCCGAGGACGGCGACTGCAACGAAGGCGTTTGCGCCGTGGTCTCCACCAGCGGCTACTGCACGCAGGGCGGCCTGGATCAGCCCTGCGCCGAGAACGAGCAGTGCACCCTGGGGCACTGCGTGCGCAGCAACGCCGGCGAGGGCAACGACCAGCTGTGCACGTCGGGCGCGGTGGGCGTGGCCTGCGACTCCAACGACGACAGCGACTGCGAGGCGGATCGCTGTGCAAGAGACGCCGCCGGTGCGGGCTGGACGTGCAGCAGCGGCGCGCAGGGCGAGCGCTGCAGCAAGCCGGAGCACTGTGTAAACGGCACGTGCGCGCTGAGCGGCCCCGGCGACGACGGCGGGTGGTGCACGGACGGCGCCGAGGGCTCCGTTTGCGCCGACGACAGTCAGTGCGACTCCGGGCGCTGCGCCATCCGCAGCGGCTACGAGGACGGCTCGTGCACCAGCGGCGCGACCGGGCAGCCCTGCGGCGGCGCCGAAGACTGCACCTCCGGCGTGTGCACCGCGAACGACACCTGCGAGTGACGGACGAGCCGCCGCGAGGGCGCTGAAGCACCCAACGGCCTTGCTGGTCGCGCAGCACCCGCGGCTGTTCCGTGCGCCCAGCTCGCCCCTGGCGGAGCCTTTTCGCCTCGCTGCGCCCGCACGCGAGCATGCCCTCGCGCGGATCGCTCGCGGCATGGATCCTGCCTCAGCCTGAGCGGGGTGCCCACTCGGCGCGCCCCAGGGAGCTGCGCATGAGCACCAGGAAGACGAGCGTGGTGTACTGGACGCTGACCGGTCTGTTCTGCCTGCTACAGGGCTGGGCCGCGGTGCAATATCTGATCGAGGCGCCACGCATGATGCTGAGCATTGAGGCGCTGGAGTACCCGGTGTACTTCGTCAAGCTGCTCGGTGTGGCCAAGCTGCTGGGCATCGCAGCCATCCTGCACGGCGGATTTCCTCGGCTGAAGGAGTGGGCCTACGCGGGCTTCACGTTTGACACGGTGATGGCCTTCCTCTCGCACCTGGCGGCGGGTGAATCGCCGTGGATCGCGGCAGTGCCGCTGCTGTTCTGCGCGGCGCAGCTGGGCTCCTACTTCCTGTGGAAGCACCTCGAGCCCGGCAGCGATGCCGCCATTGGCGGCTGGGGCAGCCACCACGGCAACCCTCCGAGCCGCCCGCACGCGGCCTAGCCATGCAGTATCAGGTCCGGCCGGCGACGAGTCAGGAGCAGCCGGCGCAGCGCTGGAGCGCGCTCGCCCCGGGGCGCACGCGGGAACCCACGACGACGGGACGAATCGTCGTGGGTCCCCTTGTGCCGGTGATCCGAGCGCGCGCCCCGCGCTCACGCCTGTGTCATCGTCCCGATGAAGCTCGCATTGCCCGGGCGCGACGCGAGCGCGCTGGAGGATTCGTCATCCCGACTGAGCTTTGCATCGACCGCTGGCCGGGCAGAGTTGCCAGAAATAGAGTTGCCAGAAGTGTGGTTGTCAGCAGATGGGGCCGCAACCGCAACCGGCCCCCATGTACCGCCAGGAGCGCTGATCACCGACAGCGCCCCCCTGCTTCGGCAGGCTTCAGGGCAGGAAGAACGCGCCCCGCACCTCGCAGGTGGCAAGGTCCACGATCGTTCCGGCGTGGTCCGAGATCAGAAAGCGCGTGCCGGTGGCCACGCCGACAGCCCAGCGCTCGGCGCTGACATACCACCAGCTCCAGCCCGGCGTGATCTCCTGCGCCCTCGGATAGTTCTCGCGCGGCGGCTCGGGCGCCACGCGCAGCACCTCCGGGCCTCCGCTCAGACCGGGCAGCGGAAAATCCACGTGCGCGAACCGGCCCACTCGATCGAGCTCGGGCAGCTGTACCAGCCGCAGATAGACCCAGCGCAGCTGCAGCCGGCGCACGGGTGGGGGTCCGGGCTGGACCAGCAATCCCCGCAGGTTGCGCGTGCGCTCCAGCTGCAACCAGTGGCGCCAGTCGGGAACGAGCGGCAGCGGCGGCAAGGCACGTGACGGAAGCGGCTGCGGCGGCAGAGGCCGCTGGGCGAGCGCCGCCACTGCGGCGCGCAGCGGCGGCGCGCTACCCGTTGCTCCCTGACTCGCCAGCGCGAAGGTGACCAGACTCGATAAAAGGAGCTGCACTGATGCTCGGCGCCGACCCGCGTCTCGAGAACGGCGCGCGCGGCGGCGACCTTAGCGGCCGGAGCGCGCAGTGCGGCCAGGCGCAGCCCGTGCCGAAAGGGGCTGCCCCGTCCGGGTGTTGCACGATTGAATCACACGCCCGCCGAGCTGGAGCCCGGCGCCGGCACGGTGCGCCAGACCGGCGAGCACGGCAGCGCCGGCACGGAGGCGCTCGCGCCCGGCGCTCACCCGGGCGCGAGAGCTGCGCGGCTCCGCTCTCGCGTGCCGCTCGGGATGCGAAAAACCTTTACGGTGCTGGAAACGTTACCGGGTAGCCCCTCCCCGGAGGTGCGCTCCAAACAGCCTTTTTCTCGCTGGATCCTGCTCCAGTCCGGCGCTTGCCGCGATGCGGCGCATCGCGCTCGTTTCGAGACTCTCCAGCGGCAGAGTAAATCTCTCCCCAGGCAAGCTGAATACCTCGAAATATAGCCACGAGAGATGAACGCGTCCGGCGCGTTTCCGGGGGCGTCCTCGCTGGTGTCTTTGCTAAGGTGTGCGCATGAAGATTGTGCCCGCTGCGCGGTCCGCTCGCCGCGCGCGCTTTCGCTCTGCATCCTTCACTGCTTCGTTCACGTCCGCCTTCGCCCTGAGTGTGCTGGCTGCTGCGCTCGTAGCTAGCTGCGGCGCCGGCGGGGAGGAAACGACGGATCCGCAGGTAGCCGGTCCGCGCCTCGATCCAGAGGGCAGACCGCTTCCGGGTAACGGTGGCTCCGCCGTCGGCGGCACCTTCGTGGGCCAGGAGTGCATGGGAGTTGGCTGCGAGCTGACGGACGGCACTGGAGCGCCGCCGCCGGGCTGCGGCAACGGCGTGCTCACGGATGACGAGGTGTGCGATGACGGCAATCAGACCGCCGGCGATGGCTGTGCCGCGGACTGCTTGCTGACGGAGCCGGGCTTCAGCTGCCCCAACCCCGGCCAGGCTTGCCGGCAGATCGCGCTGTGCGGTGATGGCGTGGTCGCCGCCACCGAGCTGTGCGACGACGGCAACGTCACCGATGGTGACGGCTGCTCGGCGCGCTGCCGGGTGGAGCTGGGCTTCAAGTGCGATGAGAACCCCAGCGTGTGCGTGCCCGAGGAGTGTGGGAACGGCGACATCCAGGGCGCAGAGGCCTGTGACGACGGCAACACGCTGCCCTTCGACGGGTGCTCCTCGCTCTGCCTGAAGGAGCCTGACTGCTCGGGTGAGTCGTGCACCTCGGACTGCGGCGATGGCCTGGTGATCAACGAGGATTGCGACGACGGCAACCTGATCGACGGCGATGGTTGCTCCTCCACGTGCACCGTGGAGGCCGGCTTCGCGTGTCGGGCAGAGGCGGCTTGCGACCTGGTGGGTGAGCAGTGCGCGCTGCGCGTGCCCGCCATCTTCCGCGACTTCTCCGATACCCAGCCCGACTTCGGCAACAACGACTGCCTGTTCATGGAACAGGGCGCCGTGGCGGAGCGCCTGAACGACCAGGGGCGCCCCGTGCTGGGGGGCACGCCCGCCGCTCTCACGGCAGCGTGTCTGGACGAGAGCACGCCGGAAGACTTCAACGAGTGGTACACGGACAACCCGAACAACGTTCGGGTGGTGGGCGAGCTGACCCTGTTCGACAACGAGCAGGGCGGCTACGTGAACCGCCACGGTGCGAACGGAGAGCGCTGGACGTATGTCGACGGCACCGGGCAGCGCGGCAACTTCGCGTCCCTGGCCGCGTGTGAAGCGGGCTGCCTGAACGAGGCGCAGAATGCCCAGGGCATGTTCGCGGGTGAAGGGCAGCTGCGCTGCGCCGACCAGTGCCGGCCGCTCAATGATCAGGTCCAGCAGCGCACCAACGGGCAGCTGCAGCAGCTGAACAACCAGCTGGCGCAGGCGCAGAACGCCAACCCGCCGGATCAGGACGCCATCGATCTGCTGACGACCCAGATCGAGGCGGAGGAGGCCACCATCGCGGGCCTGCGCCAGCAGGCGCTTACCTGTCAGACGGACTGTCAGACGGACCTCGACGCGAGAGTGGCGGAGTGCGTGCCGCTGTGCGGGCCTTGCGCCTACCCCAACCCCGCTCCGTTCTGCCTGGGTGGTACCGAGCGAAGCCGCGACGGCACGCCGCTCTTCTTCCCGGTGGACAGCGTGACGGGGCCCACCTCCAACCTGTTCCAGGCCACGATCCCGGAGCAATACGGCTACAACGGCTTCCCTGCCGAAAACGTCGTCTTCCCCGGCGCCCCGCCACACAACTTCTACTTCACCACCGAGGTGCAGTACTGGTTCAAATACGAGGCCAATACTCAGGCGGAGCTGACGTTCGTCGGTGACGACGATGTGTGGGTCTTCGTCAACGGCAGGCTTGCCGTCGACCTGGGTGGCCTGCACGTGCCGTCCACGGGCACCCTGACCATCAGCGGCGCCACCAACCAGGTACGGCTGCAGGCCACCGACGAGCGCCTGCCAGTCACGGCCGACCTCGTGCGCCAGAACGTGCTCCGCAGCACGGCCGACTACGGTCTGGTGCCGGGCAACGTCTACAAAATCAGCATCTTCCACGCGGAGCGGCAGGTCACCGGCTCCTCCTTCCAGCTCACCCTGGCCGGCTTCGAGGCGCGGCCCAGCAACTGCGAAGCCGACTGTGGCGACGGCATCCTGAGCTTCGGCGAGGAGTGCGACGACGGGGTCAACGACGGCGGCTATGGCGAGTGTGGCCCGGAGTGCAAGCTCGGCCCGTTCTGCGGTGACCGCATCGTCCAGAATGATCTGGGTGAGAGCTGCGACGATGGCCCCCGCGGCAGCGCGTCTTGCCGCGGTTGCCGCACTGTTATCCTGCGCTAAAGCGCGGCTGTCCTGCGCGGGTCGGTGGTGTTTGCGCCTGAAAGGGCGCACTAGAACAGCGTCGGGGCGGGCGTTCTCCCGATGAACGCACCCCAGGATGTACGCGGGTGAAACGCAGCGCCTCGCGGCCGCGATGGCTGGCTTCGCCAGGGGCGGTCCCGGGCGCGCGCGAGGAGCCCCGGCGGCCCGCAGCGAGCACACGCCTGGCAAGCGCAGCGCCAGGCTCGCGAGCGTATCCTGCGGGAGCGCCTGCGACGGCGCCGGGCAGCGTCGTGCCGGGTGACGGTGCCGGGCAGCGTCGTGCCGGGTGACGGTGCCGGGCAGCGTCGTGCCGGGTGACGTTGCCGGGCAGCGTCGTGCCGGGTGACGTTGCCGGCAGCGTCGTGCGGTGAACAGGACCGGCACGTCACCGGGGCCCTCCCCCGAGGAGAGCTCCGGCAGCCGTGCTCAGCGAGGAATCTGCAGGGGCTCGCAGTTGGCGACCCCGGGCCCGGCACCGCTGCAGCGGCCTGCAGCGCCACCAGCGGTCTGGCATGCAGTGCCGGCAGGAGCGGTCCGGTTGTCGCAGTTGTTGCGGGTGCAGAGACGGGTGGCGCACTCCAGCGGCGGGCACGTGGAGGCGTCAGTACCGACGCAGCCGAAGCAACTGCCGTTCTCGCAAACGCTGGTGCCCGGACAGGCGGTGGTGGCCTGCAACACGCCGCTGAGGCAGACACGGCGGGCGTTGGTGCCCACGCACACGCCCGCGCCGGTGCAGGCGTCCACGTTGCGGCAAGCAGCCGCTCCCGTGCCGGTACCGTTGCAGGTACCGGCGGCGCCGGTGGAAGTGGTGCAGCGCGTGCCCGAAGCGGCGGGGATCGGAAAGCACTGAGCCACCCCGCCCTGCGGCATGCACGCCACCCCGCTGGCGCACACCACGTTCTGGTTGCAGGTGAAGTTGACGCACGGGTTCTCGGGCACGCAGGTGCCGCTGGAGCACGTGCCGGCCTGGCCGTTCGCGTTGCACGCGCTGCCGTTGGCTGCGTTGGCTTGCGTGCACGTACCCGTCGCCGGGTTGCAGCTGACGGTGCGGCACGGCGGCGGGGCCGCACACACCACGTTGGGCGGGTTGTTGCAGGAGCCGTTCTGGCAGGTCTCGCTGCCGTTGCAGGCGTTGCCGTCACCGCAGCTGGTGCCGTTGGCCACCGGCGGGAAGCTGCAGCCGTTGGCCGGGTTGCAGGTGTCC
>JAICQL010000055.1 GCA_025937895.1 Polyangiaceae bacterium
GGAGAACCGCAAGGACGACTTCCGGCGCGAGATCATGAACTTCATCGGCGCCAAGGCCATCGAGGGCAAGCGCTTCGACTGGCAGACGAACGATCGCCTGCGGCGCGCGCTGGAGCTCAAGCTGTTCGAAGATCAGAAGGACAGCATCAAGCTCAAGACCCTGGTCTCGGCTGTGGTGGACAAGGAGACGCAGGAGAAGATCGACGTGATCAAGAGCCGCCTGATGCGCTACTTCGGCTACAGCGAGGTCAGCGCCACGGACGTGCTCAACTACGTGGCGTCCATCTTCGCGCGCGGCGACGCGAAGCAGTGATGCGCTAGGCGCCGCCCGGCGCCGCGCTGCCGGTAGAAAGGGCCTCCCCGCAAGGGTGAGGCCCGCTGCTTTTTGTGGCGAGCGCTTGCGCTGAGGGGAGCTCTGATGCTCCGAGCGCTCAGGTGGTTGCTGGTGGGTACGCAGCTCCAGACGTCGTGATCCGACGACCTGATCTGCGACGCTCGCGCGAGCATCAGCGCAATGAGCGCGTGTGCGCCGCTCGGCGCAGCCGTGGGTAAGTGGTGCCGGGCGTGCGAAGCAACGAGCTGCGCACATCGCCAGCTCGTTGACGCTGGCGCTCGCGGCTCGTCCCAATTTTGCGACGCACGTGTTTAGCGGCGACCCGTGCGCACCCTTCGAGTCATTACTCGTTTCAGCGCGGAGCACTTCAACGTCGTGCGCTGACCTACCGGAGCAGACTTCTGCTCCGCGGCGTACGCCGAGTGGACGTTGTGCAGACAGTCGCACGCAATGAGTGAGCGCAACTTGGAGTGGCGCACGAGCCAGTGCTTTGGCGCGCGTCAAATCTGCGTTGAAGCAGGAAAAATGCCTGCGAACGCCGCATCTGCCTCACCCCGTGCTTTGCTTAAAGTTAGGGCAGCCACGACCGTTCCCGGTTTACAGTGGCTCGGGATAGTTCAGTTGAATTTCGTCGGACCAAGGTCAACGCGCTCGCCGCGCTCTTGGCGGCTGCATTGCCCTTCGTCGCACAGCAGGCCCGAGCGGACCAAGCTCCGGAGCAGGCAGAACCAGCACCCACTCCGCAGCAAAGCAATCTGGGCACGGCCGGAGCCCGGGGCGCGCGCTGGCAACAGAGCAGCGTGCTGGTCAGCGTGGAGCCCAGCGTAGATCAGCTGGGCGAGCGCGCGTTCGACGCCGTCGTCGCCGCTGCCTCCACCTGGCAGAACGCGCCGGGCATCCTGCCCACCATGGTGGTGGAGCGCGGTCCCGAGGATGAGGTGGGCTACCGCCGCAGCGGCAAGAACCGCAACACGGTGCGCTTCTCCGCCGATGGCGATCCGCTCGCGAATGGCGCGCTGGCCATCACCGTCATCACCTTCGACGCGCACGCCAAGCAGATCCTGGACGCCGACGTGGTGCTGAACGGCGAGCACGGCTTCGACTTCTACGAACACGACTCGCGCAACGAGAACAAGGGCACGTACGATCTGCAGAACGTGCTGACCCACGAGTTCGGTCACCTGCTGGGTCTGGGTGAAGACTTCGTGGACGAGGACGCGACGATGTTCGCGTATTCGCAGCCCGGTGAGACCGGCAAGCGCGACCTCGAGGTGGTGGACAAGAACTCGATCGCGGCGCTGTACGACGAGGAGCTGGAGCCCGACGCGCAGGGCGGCTGCGGCGGCGCCACCATCGCCGGCTATCAGGGCGAGAACTGGATCTGGGCGGCGCTCGGTCTGGGTGGCCTCGGCTTCCTGATGCGCCGCCGCTCACTGCGCGGTGGTGCGCTGACGGCGGCCGCGCTGGGCGCGCTGCTGGCCGGCGTGGGGGCTCCGGACTCTGCTGCCGACGCCGCGGTCATCGCCAGTGTTGCCCAGGACGGCGAACAGACGCTCTCGCTCAGCGTGAGCGAGGCCGAGTCCAGCTGGCAAGGCGGCGTGATCGTCACCCAGCTGAGCCTGCGCGGCCAGGGCAGCGAGGAGCTGCACGTGCGCGCGCTCGGCGGCAGGGTCGGCGACCTGGTGCAGGTGGTGGGCCACGCGCTGCCGCCCGGCGTGGGCGACGCCGTACGCATCAAGCTGAGCTCGCTCGGCGACGGCGAAGGCCTGTGGCTGAGCCCGATGCTGGCAGAGTAATCGCAACAAAGGGACAAGTCATGGTGAGCAATGCCGGTCCGCGCCGCGAGGCGGAATTCACGAAGAAGCGAGAGGCCGGCAGCGGCGCCGCCAGCGAGGTGCGCGAGGCCAGCGGGCGCCGGGAGCACGATCGCTTCGGCGTCGAGCTCGACGTGACCGTCACCAGCGATCACAACTTCTACGCCGGCTTCGTCGAGAACATGTCGGTGGGCGGCATCTTCATCGCCACCCACCAGCTCAAGCCGGTCGGCTCAAAGCTGGAGTTCTCGGTGAACCTGCCGGGGCGCGAGCGGCCGATCACGGGCACTGGCGAGGTGCGCTGGGTGCGCGTGTACTCCGAGGCCAGCAACGTGCCGCCGGGCATGGGCATCAAGTTCGACAAGGTCGAGCCCGACGCGCTGAAGGGCATCCAGGACTTCCTGGCCCAGCGCGAGCCGCTGTTCTACGACGAAGATTGAGCTACGACGAAGACTGCGCCGGTACGGAGCCCGCGCTCGCCTGCTGCTCGGCGGCGCGCAGCGCTTTCTCCTCCTGGCCCAGCTTGCGCACCTCATCCAGGCAGCGCTCGGACAGGCGGGTGAACAGCCGCGCCGACGGCGGCTCTGCCAGCAGCTCGCCGAAGTCGATGGGCGAGCCGAACACGCTGTGGATCGGGATGCCCGTGCCGTCGAAGTTGCTCAGCACCTGGCGGGGCAAGTTGTTGGGCAGCAGACCATTGGTGAACACCGGCACCACGGGTACGCCGCGCGCCGCGTGGATGAGCCGGCCCACCCCGCTCTTGGCCGGCAGCAGCTGATACGGATCGTCCCCCGGGTTGCGGCGCCCTTCGGGGTGGATGCCGACCAGGGTCTCGCCCTGCATCAAGAGCTCCGCCAGCTCCTCCAGCCCCAGCGCGTTCAGCGAGGCCAGGCGCTTGTCGCGGAACAGCGGCGGATACATGGCAAAGAAGCTCATCACGCCGTTGACCAGGAAGCCCGCGGCGGTGTCGTAGAAGAAGTTGGAGCGCACCGGGAAGACGATGCGGTGCCGCAGCTTCCAGCGCAGCAGCGCCGCCGTCAGCACGTACAGATCAAAGAAGCTGCGGTGGTTGCAGACCAGGATGAAGCTCTTGTGCGGCGCCAGGAACTCCAGCCGCTCGATGTGATGGATGCGGTGCAGCCTGCTGGTGGCAATGGTGATCCACTGCTGGCCGATGGTGCGCTGGCACCAGCGCAGCGTGTCGTCCAGCACGCCGGGCTCCAGGGTGCGGCGGATGGCGCGCAGCTGGAAGTGCTCCATCCGGCTCACCTTGCCGCGCGCTGCGCGCTGCAGCGCATCGGCCGCCGAGTGGCGCGCCGGGACGGACTCGTCGTTCACCGCCCCGCTGCCCTCCGGCGCGATCCAGCGCCGGCTGCGAAGGCCTCGACTGCTCTCACAGCCGGGCTTTTATCAGCAGTCCTCGGGCGGGTGAAGTCGGAGCGCCGGGGCCCGCCCGCCCGGCTTGCGCCATCGGGGAACCCGTGCGAAAGGTGGGGGGTTGTCCGGGATTGACCCGATCGAGGCGGAGAGCCCAGAAAAGCCCGAGCGGAGCAGCAGGCTGTCGCCGGAGCGTGCCGTTCGGCTCGGTATGCCGGTGGCGCGCGCCCTGTCTTCCGTCGCTGGTTTGTTCCGGGCCCGCTCGCGGCGGGCGGCCGTGGGCAGCACGCGCGCGCACGTCGAGTTCCGGCCGGTTCGTCCCGATCAGCTGGAGGCGCTGAGCAACGCGATGCAGCGCATCGCGCTCTCCCTCGGGCGCCTGCACTGGGTCGAGGTCAACCCCGACACGCAGCGGGTCGTGTTCTCTTTTGAACGCGGAGCCTACGACGAGCACGAGCTGTGTGAGGCGGTGGCCGCTGCCGAGCGCGAGGCGGGGCTCGATCGCGAGCGCTTCTCGGAGGAGCGGCGCTGGCACCCGGCCGACGAGATCGAGCAGCTGCGCGTGCTGGTGGAGCTGCTGGCGGACGGCGCGGCCTTCCTGTTCGGGCTGGGGCTGCGCTTCTCACCGCTGCCCGCGCTGCCCTTCGGTGGCAACCTGGTGGCGCTGCTCTCGCTGCTGCAGTCGGTGCCGCGCCTGCGCCGCCGGCTGGAGGAGCGCCTGGGCCGCGAGCGCGCCGAGTTCCTGCTGAACCTGGTCACCTCGCTGGCGCAGGGCGTCGCGCAGCGGCCCTTCAACTCGTTCGTGGATGCGCTGCACAAGCTGGCCACCCTGGGTGAGGTGCGCTCGCAGCGCGAGCTGTGGCAGCGCCGTGAGGCCGAGCTGTGCAAGCCGCCGGAGCTGGTGCCCGAGGGGCGCAGCCAGCGCTGGTCGCGGCCCGTGCCGCTGCCGCGTGGCCCGATCGAGGAGTACGCCGACCGCGCTGTGTTCGTGTCGCTGGGCGGCTTCGCGCTCAGCTTCCTCACCACGCGCAGCTTCCAGCGCGCCAGCGCGGCGCTGTTCGGCGGCCTGCCCCGCCCGGCGCGGCTGGCGCGCGAGGTGTTCGCCTCGCGGCTGTCGCAGGCGCTGGCCGCGCGCGGGGTGCTGGTGCTGGATCAGCGCGTCCTGCGCCGGCTGGATCGCATCGACTGCCTGGTGCTGCACCCGGACCTGCTGCGCCGCCGTCAGTTCGTGATCGGCGGCGTGTTCGCCGACGATCCGGAGGACATCCACGAGGCGCGCGCGCATATCGAGCAGCTGTTCAACGCCAAGCGGCCGCTGGAGGTGCAGACCGACGGGCTGTGGCAGCTGGGGCCGTTCGGGCGCTCCGAGGCTACCAGCGACGCGCTGCTGCAGAAGCACGCGCGCGAGCGGGAGAAGCAGGGCGGCCTGGTGCTGGCGCTGGAGCGCGCGGGGCGCATGGTGGCTGCCGTCGAGATCCAGATCCTGGCTCAGACCGGGGTGGAGGAGCTGATCGACGTCGCGCACGACGCCGAGATGCGCGTGGTGATCGCCTCCGGCAGCCAGGAGATCCTGCAGGACCTCAACGCCGACGAGGTCATCTCCGAGAGCGAGGGGCTGCTGGCGGGGGTGCGGCGCCTGCAGCGCGAGGGCAAGGCCGTGTGCCTGGTGGCGCCGAGTGGCGCGGCGGAGCTCGCGGCCGCCGATTGCGCGGTGGGGCTGTGCAGCGCCGAGCGGCCCACGCCCTGGAGCGCGCACCTGCTGGTGGGCAACGATCTGGCGGACGTGCATTTCATCATCCAGGCTTGCTCCTGGGCGCGCCGGCTCTCCAAGCGCAGCGTCAAGATCGCGCTCACTGCCGCCACCCTGGGCACGGTGGCGTCGGCGGGCGGCTTGCTCTCCTTCACCCACCGGCGGGTGATGTTCGTGGTCAACACCGCCACCCTGGTGGCCATGTTCAACAGCGTGCGCGCCTCGCGCGCGCTGGAGCTGGAGGCGCTGCCGGCGCCGCGCGATCCCACGCCCTGGCACGCGCTGGAGGCGCAAGGCGTGCTGGTGCGCCTGGGCAGCAGCGAACACGGGCTGGGTCCTGCAGAGGTGGAGCGGCGGCGCCCGCGCGGCGAGCTGCACGGCCCCGTGCGCGGCTTGATGGGCCTGGGTGAGGCCATCGGCGACGAGCTGTTCAACCCGCTGGCGCCGCTGCTGGCAGCCGGCGCCGCGCTCTCGGCCATGGTTGGCTCGCTCTCGGACGCGCTGGTGCTGGGCGGGGTGGTGGGCTCCAGCGCGGTGGCGGGTGGGGTGCAGCGCTTCCGCACGGAGCGCCGCATCCGGCGCCTGACCCGCACTCCGCCGGTGCAGGCGCTGGTGCGCCGCCACGGCTCGGAGCGCTACGTCGACGAGCACGAGCTGGTGATCGGTGACGTGGTGGTGCTCAACCCCGGCGACATCGTGCCGGCGGACTGCCGCGTGATCCAGGCCAGCGCGCTGGAGGTGGACGCAAGCAGCCTGACCGGTGAGTCGCTGCCGGTGAGCAAGGATGCCGCGGCCTCGTTCGAGCCGCAGATCGCCGATCGTCGCTCGATGCTGTACGCGGGCACGGTGATCGCTGCCGGGCGCGCCCTGGCCGTGGTGGTGGCCACGGGCGACGCAACCGTCGCGCGTCACGGCGCCAGCGGCGCTCGCGCGCTGCGCGGGCAGGGCGGGGTCGAGCAGCGCCTGCGCGATCTGATGGACCTGACGGGCCCGGTGGCGCTGGCCGCGTGCGTCGGCGTGGTCGGCGGAGGGCTGCTGCGCGGCCGCAAGCTGGAGGATCTGGTGGGCACGGGCGTGAGCCTGGCCGTGGCCTCCGTGCCCGAGGGCTTGCCGCTGCTGGCCACCGCGGCGCAGCTGTCGGCGGCAGAGCGGCTCTCGGCGCGTCAGGCGCTGGTGCGCAACCCGCGCTCGATCGAGGCGCTCGGGCGCATCGACGTCATCTGCTTCGACAAGACCGGCACGGTCACGCGCGGCCAGCTGGAGCTGTCGGAGGTGTACGGCGCCGGCCGCTTCGTACCGCTCGCGGAGTGCGGCCCGGCGCAGCAGGCGGCGCTGGCGGTGGGCGCACGCGCCACGGCGGGCGAGCAGCGCAGCCTGGGCGCGGCGGATCCGACCGACGATGCCCTGCGCCGAGCGGGCGCGCAGCTGGGGGTCGGGGTGGAGACGGGCGCGTTCGGCTGGCGGCGGGTGAGCGAGATCAACTTCGCGCCGGGCCGCAACTATCACGCCACCCTGGCGGAGACGGCGCAGGGCCCGCTGCTCAGCGTGAAGGGCGCGCCCGAGGTCATCCTGCCGCTGTGCGAGCGCGTGCGGGGCAGCCAGGGGCCGCTCGCCGAGGCCGCGCGTCAGGCGCTGGCGGAGGAGGTGGACCACCTGGCGCGCCAGGGGCTGCGCGTGCTGGCGGTGGCCGAGCGCGCGTTCCCCAGCATCGAGCCGCTGGAGCCCCGCCACGTCGCCGGGCTCGAGTTCGTGGGCTTCCTCGCCTTCAGCGATCCGCTGCGCCCCACCTCCAAGCGAGCCATCCAGCGCATCCGGCGCGCCGGCGTGCGCACCCTGATGCTCACCGGCGATCACCCCAGCACGGCGCGCGCCATCGCCGAGGGGCTGGGGCTGCTGGGCGATCGCCGTGTGCTCTCCGGCAGCGAGCTGGCGCACCTGAGCGACGAGGAGCTGGACGAGCAGCTGCCCCACGTGGCCGTGTTCGCGCGGGTCACGCCCTCGCAGAAGGTGCGCGTGGTGCGCGCGCTGCAGCGCACGGGCCGCGTGGTGGGCATGGTGGGCGACGGCACCAACGACGCGCCCGCCATCCGCCTGGCAGACTGCGGCATCGCCATCGGCGAGCACGGTACCGCGGCGGCGCGCGGCGCGGCGGACGTGGTGCTGATGGATGGCCGGGTGGAGACGCTGGTCGACGCCATCATCGAGGGCCGCGCCATGTGGTCGAGCGTGCGCGACGCGGTCAGCATCCTGCTCGGCGGCAACCTGGGGGAGATTGGCTTCACGCTCGGGGTGGGCTTGATCGAGGGCCGCCCGCCGCTCAACGCGCGGCAGCTGCTGCTGGTCAACTTGCTCACCGATGTCGCGCCCGCCATGGCCATCGCCCTGCGGCCGCCGTCGGGCGACGCGCTGCAGGTGCTGGCCACGATGACCCCGGAGGAGACGCTCGGGCGCCCCTTGAACCGGCAGATCGCCTTCCGTGCGCTGGCCACGGCCGCGGGCGCCAGCGGCGCGTGGGCGGTGGCGCGGCTCACGGGCGGCACGGGGCGGGCGCGCACCGTGGCCCTGGCCGCGCTCGTGGGCTCACAGCTCGGCCAGACCCTGCGCTCCGGCGGGCTCAGCACCCCGGTGGTCACCACCAGCCTGCTCTCGGCAGCGGCGCTGGTCGGCGTGATCCAGACCCCCGGTCTCAGCCATTTCTTCGGCTGCCGCCCGCTGGGGCCGTTCGGCTGGGGCACGGCCATCGTCGCCTCCATCGCGGCCACCAGCTTCGCCTCCACGGCAGCCCGCGTGCTGCAGCGCGATGTGCTCACCCCGCTGCGCCTGGCGCAGACCTGGGGTGACTCGCCCACGGAAGAGCCCACCTGGGCGGGGCGGGTCAGCATCAATCCCGGGCGTCCAGTGTCGGCAGACGTGCGCGCCGTGGTGGACGCCGTATTCGTCGACGGCGCCGATCACTGAGGCGCCGATCGCCCGGCGCTCAGCGAGACCGCTTGCTGGCGTCCGAGCGCTTGCCGGCACCGGCACGCTTGCTGGCGTCCGAGCGCTTGCCGGCGCTGGCTCCCTTGCGCGAGCTGCTCGTGCTCGTTGCCTTGCGGCGGGCTGCGGCGCTCCTGGCCTGCTGCGATAGCGCGCTGCTGGAAACGCTGCTCCGCGGCTCCTGTTCCAGCGCCTCGCGAGTGGCGCGGCTGCGGCGCGGCGAGCTCGAGCGCGGTTTTCGCCGGCCCTGCGCCGTGGCCAGCTCGCGCTTTGCCGAGCGGCGCGTGCGCTCGCTGCTCTGGCCCTTCGCTGGCGCCGGCAGCGGCACGCCTGCGCGCCGCGCCTTGGAGAGACCGATGGCGATGGCTTGCTTTGCGGAGCGCGCGCCGTGTTTGCCCTCGCGCACGTGCTCGATCTCCTCGCGTACGAACTCGCCCGCGGCGGTCGACGGGCTCTTGCCCTGGCGCAGGTCCCGGCGTGCTCTCGTCAGGGTCTTCTTCTCCGGCATTGTGGGATTCCTTTCGAGCGAGAGAGAGTTTTTCGAGCGCCAGCAGGCGTGGGGCGGATGCACAGCGTGACAAAAATGCTGAAACGCTGGCCGCCCGTCTGAAAAAGTCAAGGGTGAGTTGTGCGCTTTGCGCTGATCTGTCACACCGTTAATAACGACGATGCGTCTTGCCTCGCTGGGAATTCAGGTTGGGTTGTTGGCCGCCGCTTTTGGCGTCGGTTTGTTCTGTGGCCGTCAGGCTCCTGCAAGCGCTGCGCCGGAAGAGCGTGAGCTGATGGCGGGTGCAGCCGTGCAGGTACCCGCGCAGGCCGCCCTCGTGGCGCCGGCGGTGGCGGGCGCGCTCGCTGCGCTGCCTGCCGCTGCCGAGCCTTCTGACAGTGAAGCTACCAGCGCGGAGGAAGGCGCCCCGCAGCGCGCTCGTACGACCAAGAGCAAGCGCAGCGGCGAGAGCAAGGAAGCAAAAGAGAAGGACAAGGAGCCGCGCCCCGAGCCGCTGACATGGTCGCAGGTGGCCGCGCACGCGCAGAGCTGGACGGCGGCGGTGCGCGCCGATCTCAATTATGGCGCGGGCATCGTCGTGGAGCGCTCGGGCCTGGTGCTGACGAACCACCACGTGATCGCCAACACGCGCTCGGTCACCGTCACGCCCTTTGGTGGCGAGGCGACCAAGGCCGAGGTGCTCGACAGCGACGTAGGGCTCGATCTCGCGCTGCTACGCGTGCAGCTGGCAGAGCCGCTGCCTCGCGAAGCCTCCGTCGGCAGCGCCGCGGGCCTCGGTGTGGGCGATGACGTGCTGGCCGTGGGCTCGCCGCGCAAGATGTTCTTCTCGGTCAGCCGCGGCATGGTCTCGTTCCCGGCGCGCCAGCTCGACGGCGTCTCGTACATCCAGACGGACCTGCCCATCAACGAGGGCAACTCGGGCGGGCCGCTCGTCGATCGCGAGGGCCACGTCGTGGGCGTCGTCTCCTTCATCCTGAAGGAGAGCCAGGGGCTCTCGTTTGCACTGCCCATCGATCGTGCGCTCGCGCGCTTCGCTCCGCAGCTGGAGGCAGCGCGCCAGGCGCGCGAGGGTGCCGCCGCAGCCGGAGCGGGGGGCTCCGCAGAATCGGAGCCCCCGTCCGCTCAGCGCTGATCACCGGCGTTCGTTACCAGTCGGTCAGTGGCTGGGGGCCGTGGACGATCCCTGGCTGGGCTGCTCGGTAGAGCTGCCCTGGCTGGGCTGCTGATTGGAGCTACCCTGGCTGGGCTGCTGATTGGAGCTGCCCTGGCTGGGCTGCTGATTGGAGCTGCCCTGCGTGCTGGACCCGCTGGTGTCCAGTGAGCCCGGCTGGCTCAGCTCGCTGTCCACGCCGGTCACCGGTACACGCCCGGCGGTGTCGACACCGATGCTCGACGCAAACTGCTCGGTGATCTGCCCGCCGTTCACCAGCCGCTGATTCAGCGCGAATTGCTGGGCCATCAGCTTGCTGAGCGCGCCCTTCGTCTGCGGGCCCATCAAGCCGTCCACCTTGCCGCGGTAGAAGCCACGCTCCGACAGGTGCTGCTGCAGCTGCGTGATCTGCGCGCTGTCGAGCGACTTCAGATCGATCAGCGCCACATCCGACCCGAACACCTTCTGCACCTGGGCGGGATCGATGGACGCCTCGCGGGGCGGCGCCACGCCGGCGCGGTTCATGTCGATCGACGGAGGCGCCTCGGGGCTGGCCGCCGATGCCGCAGTGCCCGAGGTCTCGGACCCCGAGGTCGCGGACGAGGTGTCCGAGGGAGACGTCGTGGTCGTGGTCGTCGTCGTGCTGCCATGCTGCGCCGGGTCGCCTTCGGCGAAGGCGAGCGCCGGAGTCAGCGCCAGCGCGGCAGAGATCAGCAACGGGCTTCGAATCTCAAACTTGGACATGGTGTTTACCTTTCTTTTCTGATGAAGCGTGCTGTTAAGCGAAAGCGCTACCGGCACTGCGTGCACCTCCCGTGCCACGGGAAAAGCTCAAGTATGTCGTAACGCTCGCGCTGCCTCGGCGCGCGGCGCGCAGCACATTCGCCCATCGAGGATCGCCCCGATGAGGCGGTCTGGGGTTCTCGCTGCCGGCGCGCGTGGCGCGCTGACTCAGCTGCGGATCACCACCTTTCCGAAGTGGCGCCCACTCTTCAGGTACTCGAAGGCCCGCGGCGCCTCGGTAAAGGGAAAGCTGGTGTCGATGACGGGGTGGATCTTGAAGCGCGCGACCAGCTCGAGCAGCGCTGCAAAGTCTCTGCGGCTGCCCACGTGGATGGTGTCGACCTTGATGCCACGTTCATTGCGCTCTGCCACTGCGCGGCTTGCAGGGGCGCCGCTGAGCAGGCCCACCAGCGCCAGGTGCCCGCCGTCGCGCAGCGCTCGCAGGGAGATGGGCAAGGTCGCTGCGCCGCCCACCTCGATCAGGTGATCCACGCCGCGCCCGATCGTGAGCTCGCGTACCCCCGTCTCCCAGCTGGGCAGCTTGTCCGAGTTGATCAGCCCATCGGCGCCCAGTGCGGCAGCGCGGGCCAGCTTCTCGTCCGAGCGCGAGGTGATGAACACGCGTGCCCCGACGGCCTTGGCGATCTGCAGGGCCAAAATGCTCACGCCACCGGTGCCCATGAGCAGCACGCTCTCGTCAGGCTCCAGCTTGCCCCGCTCGATCAAGCTCACCCACGCGGTCACGCCCGCGCAGGGCAGGGTGGCAGCCTGCTCGAACGACAAATCTGGGGGCAGTTGCACCACGCCGCTCTCCTGCAACACCACCAGCTCGGCCAGCACTCCATCGATGCCACCACCCAGGGCCGAAGCGGCCTTGCGCTCGTCCAGTGGTCCATCCAGCCAGTCCTGAAAGAAGGTGCCAGCGACTCGATCCCTCGGGGCAACCCGGGTGACGTCTGCTCCCACAGCGACCACCTCACCGGCCGCGTCCGAGAGCGGCACCAGCGGATAGCGGATACCCCCGACCCCGTGCTTGCCTTCGGCGATCAGCAGGTCGCGATAGTTCAAGCTGGCGGCGTGCACGCGCACCAGCACCTGTCCCGGGCCGGGCTCGGGAGCGGGTCGGTCGACACACCGTAACTGAGCGAGCCCGGGGCCCTGCAATTCGTAAACACGCATTCACCTTCGAGGAGCAAACGGTGTACCAGCGCGCAACGGCTGGCGTTTGCCGGGCGTTCTCGAGCTGCTCTGCCGGGCGCGGCGCGGTTACTCGCCCTGCGCCTGCAGCAGCTCGAGCAAGCCCGCCTCCTCCAGCACCGTCACCCCGAGCTCCTGAGCCTTCTCCAGCTTTGAGCCAGCGTCGGCCCCGGCCACGACGTAGTCGGTGTTCTTGGAGACCGAGCCGCTCACCTTACCGCCCGCGCGCTTGATGCGCTCGGCGGCCTCGTTGCGCTTGAGCGTGGGCAAGGTGCCGGTCAGCACGAACGTCTTGCCCGCCACACCCTTCACCGCGCTGCGCCGCGCGCTGGTCGCCACCAGCGACACTCCCTCGCGCTCCAGCCCGGCGAACACCTTGCGCACCGCGGGCGAGCTCAGCTCGGCAAAGATGCTGCTCGCCGTCTTGCGCGCCAGCCCCTCGATCGCCCCCGAGCCCTTGTCCGGCGACAGCCGCTGCACGGCCTCGGGATCTTCGGCCATGTAGCGCTCGGCAAAGGCCAGCAGCTCCTCGGCGCTGCCAAAATACGCGGCCAGATCCTCGGCCATGGTCTCGCCGACGTGACGGATGGCAAGCCCCACCAGCACCCTCGCCAGGCCCCGGCCCTTGGCGCGCTGCAGCCCGGCGATCACGTTCTCCGCGCTCTTCTTGCCCATGCGCTCGAGCTCGGCGAGCTGGTCCGCCTGCAGCTGGAACAGCTGCTCCGGCGAGCGCACGTCGAGCTTGCTGGTCACCTGATCGATCAGGGCTGGCCCCAGCCCGTCGATGTCGAGCGCGTGCCGGCTGCAGAAGTGCTGCAGGCGCTCGCGCACCTGCGCGGGGCAGGCGGGGTTCGGGCAATAGAGGAAGATCTCCTCCGCCAGCACCGGCGTGCTGCAGCTCGGGCACAGCTCGGGCCGCGCGACGGGCACGGTGCCGTCCGGCCTGTGCGCGAGATCCACGCCCACCACCTGCGGGATGATCTCGCCCGCCTTCTCCACCCACACCTGATCGCCGACGCGCACGTCCTTGCGCTCCAGCTCCGGAAAGTTGTGCAGCGACGCGCGCGAGACCACGGTGCCGGCCACGAACACCGGCTCCAGCTCGGCCACCGGCGTGAGCTTGCCGCTCTTGCCCACTTGCACCGCCACGCCCAGCAAGCGGGTGGCCTTGCGCTCGGGCGGAAACTTGTAGGCGATGCCCCAGTGCGGGTGGTGCCCGGTGGAGCCCAGCCGATCGTAGAAGCCGAGCTCCTCGACCTTGATCACCATGCCATCGATGTCGAACTCCAGGCTGTCCCTGCGTGCCTGGTACTGCTCGCAGTAGGCCAGCACCTCGGCGAGCTCGGCGCTGACCCGCACCTGATCGCAATAAGCGGGCGCGCCCGCTCGCTCCAGCCAGGCCAGCACCTCCGATTGGCGTTGCGGCAGCTCCACCCCCCGCGCCCAGACCACCTGGTACAGGAACGACTTCACCCCCAGCGCGCCGAGCCCGCTCGGATCCTTGCGCTTCATCAGCCCGGCGCAGCCGTTGCGGGGATTGACGATCAGCCGCTCGCCGGCGGCGCGCAGCTCCTCGTTGTACGCGCGAAAGGCCGCGTGCGGCCAGTACAGCTCACCGCGCAGCTCCAGCTCACCGCTCACGCCGCGCAGCCGCTCCGGCACCGCTCCCGACTCCTGCACCTGGCGCGTGATGTCGTCGCCGCGGCGGCCGTCGCCGCGCGTCACCGCGCGCCGCAGCAGCCCCTCCTGATACAGCAGTGAAACACTGATGCCGTCGATCTTCGGCTCCACGATCAGCGGCAGCCCCGCGCCGGGCGTCAGCTCCAGATCCTTGCGCCGCCGCTCGTACCAGGCCGCCAGCTGCTCGGCGAGCGGCATGGCCGCGCCCTTGCTGTCCCTGCGCGCCGGGCTCAGCTTCTCCAGCGAGAGCATCGGGAAGCGGTGCTCCACCGTCTGGAAGCCCTCGGTGTGATCTGCGCCAGGGCGGGTATCCAGCCGCTCACTGCCTGGGATGCCCAGGCGATCGGCCAGCAACGCATAGCGCTCCAGCAGCTCGTCAAAGGCGCTGTCCGGCAGCTCGGGGGAGCCCTCTCGGTAGATGCGCTCGTGGTATCGCAGCTGCTCGGCCAGCAGCTCCAGCTCTGCACGGTCGTCGCTCATGTCGCCCCCGCGGACTATCGCTGCTCGCGCGCGAGTGCAATCGCTTCCACATCGCGAAGCGCGGCGCCGAGCGCGCTGCTCCGGGGTGCCCCTGCTGTAATTCGGGCCAGGAACCGCGCACAATTCGCGGTGATCGCCGACTCACCACGGCCGGCGCATCGCATCTTGACAAAGCCGATCCAAGATCGAGATCGAGTAGCAGGTGTCGCACTTGCTTTGACGCACTCGGTTGGAGGTTCCATGCCACGATCGGACAACCAAAAGTCGGTCTCAGCGCCTCGCGCAGCCAGCTCGGACGGCGTGCAGCACTCTCCGGAGGGGCCGCTGGTCGGCACCTGGAGCCACGCGGCGTCGTGGGACGATCCTTCCGTCACCTCGCGCCGGCTCGGCATCATGGCCGTCGTCGGCCTGGGGTTCTTGGCCGTCTTTGCGGTGGTCGGCGGCCTGGCGCGCAACATGGGCAGCGCTCCCAGCTGCGCCACCGGCGCAGAGTGCGCTCAGCTGGGCGCTCGCTATGCCACCGGTGCCGAGGGCGTGAAGGAGAACGATGCCCTCGCCGCGCGTCTGTTCCAGCGCTCGTGTGAGCTCGGTCACGCCGCGGGCTGCAACGATCTGGGGCTTGCCTTCGAGGGCGGCGCGGGCGTGCCGCAGGACTACGAGCGGGCCATGGATTACTTCGCGCGGGCCTGCAGCGGCGGCTTCGCCGAGGGCTGCAACAACCGGGGCGCGCTGTACGAGCATGGTCGTGGCGTTCCGGTGAACCTGGGGGACGCGCAGCGGCTGTATTCGCAGGCCTGCCGGCACGGCTCCGCGGTGGGTTGCTCCAACCTCGGCGTGCTGTACGCGCAGGGGCGGGGTGTGCCCGCCGATCCGGCGCTGGCCTCGCGGCTCTTCCAGGAGGCGTGCAAGGCGGGCAGCACCGTCGGTTGCAATAACCTGGTGGACTCGACCCCGGCGCCGCTGGAGACATTCTGAGGCTTCAGCAAGCGCCGCTTCGCTGGTCGCCTCGCGCTCGCTGAGTCGCCGTCGAGCGTGCGACGGCCAGCAGGTGACTGGGCTCGCACTAGCGATCGTGGCACCCTGAGCGCCTGTGTCGGAGTGTGCTTGGCGGCGGTGGTGTTGGGCGCTCCTGGCTCCTGTAGGCCTCGGTCTGTTCGCAGGCTGCATCGGCCGCACGCAGCGCACGGAGCTCGATGCGCTCGAGCCGCCGATCGACGCGGCGGCGGCGGGCGATCGCGATCGCTTCGGTGTCCGGCAGCTGTGGCCCACCCTGCAGGGCGGCATGGAGTGGCACGCGCGCTGGGACGCCCCGGCGCGCCGCTTCAGCGGGCGGGATCCGCACGATCCCTGGTTTGACGCCGATCACGGCGAGGCCAGCTACGTGGTGAGCGGCGATGGCACCTTGCAGATCAGCGGGCGGGTGCCGCGCATGTACGTGCACGATCCGGCGCTGGCCCGACAGTGGCGCAACGTCGAGATCACCATGTACTTCCGGAGGATCGCCGATCAGGGGGTGCCCTGGGCCGGGATGGTCTCGGTGGCGCGCACCAATCACGGCACCACCGGTGATGAAGAGCGGGACCTGTGTGACACGCGCGGGCTCGGCGCGCGCATGCGCTACGACGGCGCCGTCGATTTCGAGAAAGAGACCGCGCACCCTCGCTCGGAGCCCGTCGCGCACAGGCCGTACTGGCGCGGCGGCATGCCGTTCGAGCGCTGGATTGGCTACAAGCACGTCGTGTACGACGTCGCGCCCGAGCGGGTGCGGCAGGAGCTCTGGATCGACGAGAGCGGCGGCGAAGCGGGGGGCCGCTGGCAGCTCTTGAACGCCTACGAAGACGATGGCACGCGCTTCGGGGCCCACAGCTCCGCGTGCCGCCCGGGGGTGTCGCCCGCGCTGGTGCTGAGCAACCTGCCGGCACGGCCGGGCTCCGAGAGCGGCAAGCCAAACATCAGCGTGTATTTTCGCTCGGACGAGGTCGCTGCGGGCGGGCTCGTCTACAAATGGGGCAGCGTACGCGAGATCGAGCCCGCTCCGCTGCCGACGACAGCGCTGGATGCTTCTGCCGGCACAGAAGCGGCTCCCTGATCGAGCGCGTGCCAGGCCGGCTTCTGGCACAGCTTGACACAACTACCTGGCAGCGTCTTTTTGAGAAATTACAGATAGATGGGAGAGTTGGAGAGGGTGGCATGCGGCATGCTTCCTAGCGGCTCATGACTCACGTGCGGGTGCTCGGGCTGGCAGGGATCTTGGGTTTGTTGATGGGCCTCTCTGGCTGCGGCGGAGCGGACGAGGATGTCGCCCTGGAGCGAAACAGCTCCGGCGATGCCCAGGTGGCAGCCTCACCCGTCGCGCCGGGCGACTTTGCTGCGGGGTCAGGCACTTCTGCTGGAGGCGCTCTCGATAGCGTGAGCGATGCCGAGAGCGCGGGCGGAGTACCTCTGGTGTCTGGACCTGCCGATCTCGCGCCGTCCGCACCCTTGCCGCCCGAGCCCGGGCCGGGCAATGGCCAGATCGAGCCGGGCACACTCACCGCGGGCACCTGGGACGACAACCGCAACCTGGAGCGCTTCCTCGCTTATCGCGAGGAGCTGCAGCAGCAGGGCATGAGCGGCATGCTCGGCTTCAGCGCGGAGGACCACCGGGCGGCGCAGCCTCTGGGCACCCCCAGCGCGCACGCCACCCTCGACATCTCGCTGGTCATCGACACCACCGGCAGCATGGGCGACGAGCTGAGCTACCTGCAGACGGAGTTCCTGGCGCTGTCCGCCAGCATTCAGGAGAAGTATCCGGATGCGGAGCAGCGCTGGTCCCTGGTGGTGTACCGCGACCGGGGCGACGAGTACACCGCTCGTGGCTTCGAGTTCAGCAGCGACGTGCAGCTCTTCCGCGAGCAGCTCAGCCAGCAAGGCTACGGCGGGGGTGGGGACTTCCCCGAAGCGCCCGAGGCTGCCTTCGAGCAGATGAATCAGCTGGCGTGGCGCAGCGGCGAGAGCACGGCGAAGCTCGCCTTCTGGGTCGCCGACGCGCCTCATCACGCCGAGCGGGCCGCCGCGCTCGCTGCCGCCATCGAGACGGCGCAGTCACAGGGCGTACACATCTACCCGGTGGCTTCCAGCGGCGTGGACGAGCTGACCGAGCTGACCATGCGCTCGGCGGCGCAGCTCACCGGCGGTCGCTACCTGTTCTTGACGGATGACTCCGGGGTGGGCGGTGCGCACAAGGAGCCGTCGATCCCCTGCTACTTCGTGAGCCAGCTGGATGCCGCCATCCTGCGCATGGTCGACATCGAGATGAGCGGCGTGTACCGCGAGCCCACGGCGGGCGAGCTGGTGCGCGCCGGCGGCAACCCTCAGGACGGCGCCTGCCAGCTCGAGTCGGGCACTGTGTTCGTGTTCTGAGCCGTGTGTTCTGAGCCGTGTGTTCTGAGCCGTGTGTTCTGAGCCGTGTGCTCTGAGCCGCGTGCTCTGAGCGTGCTGGCGGCGCCGAGGGCGCTGGCGCTCACTGGAAGTCCAGGCGCCAGCGCAGGTCGGCGCCCAGGTTGCCCAGGGTGGAGCTGGAGGCGTCGTTCACGTTGTCGTACGAGCCCTCGATGCTCAGCTTCTTGTTTAGCTTGATCTCGACGTTCGAGCGCACGTCGCGCGACTCGCTCAGGCCGCTGGTGACGAACGCACGGATGCGATCGCTCAGCCGCTTGCCGATGGTGATGGCCGGCTCGGTGCGGCCCGTGCGCGAGGCGTAGCTGCCCAGCCGGAACTCGTCGATCACCGGAATGGCATCCGTCACCACCTCGTCCGCGCCGGTCAGCGCGCCCAGCGCCTCCAGCGCCACGCTCTCACCCACGCTCGACGACTGCAGCTGATCGAACTCCGTGCGCGTCAGCCCCAGGGTGAGCAGCAGCAAGATGTCCTCCTGCGGCAGCGCGGGCTGGCTGGTGAGGTCGATGCGCAAGGTCTCCGCGTCGCCGTGGGCGTGCATGCTGATGCGCCAGTCATTGGCCGTCCCCGTGCCCTGCGTGGTGCCGGAGTTCACGTCGCCGCCGCCGCCGGAGCGCCGGAACTCCGTCACTGCCGTCACGTCCACCAGCGGCGCGATGCGCGTCGGATCGTCAAAGCGCACCCGCCCCTGCTGGATCTCGAACTCGTTGCGGGTGAGCCGCACGTGCCCGCCCGGCGCGATGCGCAGCGCGCCGCGGATGCCGAAGCGCTGGTTGGTGCCGGCCAGCTGCAGGATGTCGTCCTCGATGGTCAGGCTGGCGTCGATCAGGTTGTTGTCCAGGGTGAGTGGCTTGGTGGAGCGCACGTTGAGATCGAAGCTGACCACGTCGCCCTCTGGCTGGTAGGCGTCGAACTCCGTGCGCTTGCCGCGCTGAGCCAGATCGCTGATGTTGACCGCCATCTTGACCGGCCGCGAATAGCTGAAGGAGTTGAGCGTCACGTTGCCCACCAGCTGCGGCAGCGCACGCTTCTGCGCGTCACCTTGCATGGCGCCGGGTAGCCAGCGCGCGCGCAGATCGGCATCGGCCGTCGCCTGCACCCCGGGCGCCAGGGGCAGCGCCACGTTGCGCGCCTGGATGAAGGTGCGCAGCTCGCCCAGCCGAAAGCCGGTGAGCGGCGCGTTGCCATTCAGCTTCACCCGCCCGCCGCCGATGGAGAACTCGCCGTGCTCGATGATCAACTCGCCCGGCATCACCTTGATGTTGAGGTCCAGCTCGCTGATCGACTGCGGCGAGTTGCGCAGCGCGATGGCACCATTGGCCAGCTGGAAGCCGCCGCGGTACACGGGTGCGCTCAGTGGGCCCGTCACGCTGATCTGCCCGCCCAGCTGCCCGCGCGCGCGCTCGGCGCCCGGGATCAAGCCCACGAAGCCGTCCAGCGCGGTCGGCTCCAGGGTGAAGCGCAGATCCGCCCGCGGCGCGCTGCCCAGCCCGGTGAGGCGCCCGCCCAGGGTAAAGCCGGCGGTGGGCCCGCTCTCGGCCTTGGCGTGCAGGGTGAGGCGCGGCACCTCCAGGGTGCCGGAGCTCAGCCGCAGCTGGGTCGGACCAGCGGCGCTCACCTGCGTGCCAGCTGCCTTCAGCGACAGCCGCGACAGCTCCAACGCACCCGTGGCGAGCAGCGGTGCGTCCAGGGCCAGATCCGCCAGCTGCAGTTTGCCGTCCAGCTCCGCCTTGTATTCGGGATCGAGCATGCTCAGACCCGGCGCCAGGTTGGAGAGCGCCACCAGATCCAGGCTCTGGAAGCTGACCCCGCCGCGCACGTGCGTGGCGCGCTGGCGGGTGACCTCGAACTGGTCCAGCTTGATCTGCCCACCAAACAGCGAGCCGCTGATCTGAAACACGCCTGCGGGTCGATCGGCCTCGTATTCCGCCAGATCGAACTTGCCCTGCCTGGCAGCGCCGCAGGCGGTGGTGCCGATGCGCTCGGAGGTGCGGGCGATGGGCAGCAGAGTCACGGCCAGGCTCGAGGGCGGCAGCTCCGAGCGACCGATGCGCACCGGGCCCACCCTGGCCTGCACCTGTGCGGCCATCGCGTCCAGGGTGCCGCTCACCTCGGCCTCGGCGTTGATGGCGCCCGCCGCCAGCTTGCCCAGTGGACCGAGGCCCTGCACCTCGGAGACCGGCACCTGGGTTGCGATCATGTTGGCGGAGACGCGGCCACCCGGCGTGATGTGCGCCGAGCCGAGCACGCTGCCCGGGCCCTTGCGCAGCACCACGCTGGGGACATCCAGCTGCATGCCCAGGTAGCTGGCGTCGATGTCGAACCAGTTGAAGCTGAAGCTAGCGGAGGCATTCTGGTAGCTCTCCTCGAACATGCCCAGGGAGGCCAGGTCGATGTCCCCGCGCACCTCCAGGTTGCCGCCCTTGCAGCGGTCCTGCTTGCCGCCGAGCACGTACGAGACACGCCCCTTCAGCTTGCCGCGCCCGAAGATACTGTCCCAGCGCGGGTCGGTGTCGAAGTGCCACATCTCGAAGAAGTCGCGCAGCTCAAAGCGCTGGCTGTTCACCGTGGCGGCGGCCACCACCGTGGCCGCCGTGCCGAAGTCCAGCCGCGCCTTGCTCAGCTCGAACTCGCTCTTGCCCTTGCTCAGCCGGGCGCTCTCCAGGTCCACCACCAGCGGCACGAAGCGCACGCTCTGGGTGCTCAGGTCCCCGATGGGGAAGCCGGCGAACCACAGGTCGTTGATGCCGAGCGAGCCGGTGAGCACCGGATCGGACATGTCGCCCTTCATGCGCAGGTTGAGCTGCGTCTGTCCCGCGATGGGGATGTCCACCAGCGGGCTGGCGTCTGCCAGCTCCAGGAGCGAGCCCTGCGGCACCTCCAGGGCGATGGTGTTGTCGTAGCCGATGTGCACGGTCGTGCGCAGCTTGCTCTTGCCGAAGTCCAGGCGCATGTCGTCGAAGCGGACCGAGTCCTGGTACACGCCGAAGGTGCCGCTCACCTGCGCGCGCGGCACGCCGATCATGTGCTTGCGCCCGGGCTCGTGTACCGAGCGATCGAAGACCTCGAAGTTGCGGGTCTCCACGTTCAGGCGGCCCGCCATCGCCGCCGGCACCAGGGTGCCCGCGAACTCGTCGATCACGACCCTGTTCAGGTCCCAGTTGACGATCGTGTTGGGAGTGACGTCGATGTCACGCATCAGCCCGGGGAAGGTGATGCCCGTGCCCACCGTGCGCCGCACCCGCAGCGGCATGCTCGGCTTGGCCAGATCGATGTCCACGTCCTCCAGCAGCACATCGCCGTCGGCGTAGCCTGCGCGAAAGGTGCTCACCACCAGCCGATCACCGATCAGGTGCAGCTCCGCGTCCGAGTGGGCCACCAGCGAGTAGCCCTTGAGGTGAACCGGGCCCGTGCGCACCTTGCCGTGAAACTCCGGGAAGCGGTGGCGCGAGCTGAGATCCAGCTCTCCGCTCACCTGCAGCCAGCCGCTGAGCGGCGCGCCGCTGGTGTAGCGGCTGGAGATGTCGAGCGGCGCTTGCAGCAGCACGTGACCGCCGATGCGCCGTGCGCTGCCCGTGGGGTCCTCGATGCGGACTCCGGAGAGCCGCATCAGCACCCGGCCCGGATCGGCGCGGATGCCGTCCAGCTCACACACCGGCGCCGTGCCGGCGCCCGGGTCACGGTCCACGCTGCCCAGCAGCGAGAGCCGCCGCACCAGGATCTCGTTCGGCGCCAGGCGCACGCGCGCATCGAGCTGGCACAGCACGTCTTCATCCAGCGCCGCCGGCCCTGGCTGTTCATCGGGCGGCGGGCGCCGCTGTACGATGGAGCTGGTCGCGGCGCGCAGCGCCACCTCGTACACCTCGCTGCCGTCGGCGAAGACGTCCAGATCGATGGCGTCGCTGTGCACGCGCACGCCCTCCAGGTCGAGGTCGAGCCGCGCGTCGGTGATGGCCAGCGCGGCCAGCGGCAGCGGCCCCTCCGAGGGGCTCTGCTGCGGCGGTGGTCGCAAGGTCAGGTTCTGTAGCTCGCCCTCCTTCAGGACCAGCCGCACGTGCGGCTCTTCCACGGCGATCTGCCCTGCATCGATGCGCCCTGCCAGCAGCGAGAACAGGCGCGGCCGGATGGTGACGCGCGGCGTGCGCAGCGCTGGCGCTCCGCCGTCGTTGGAGTCGATCACCACGTCGCTCAGCTCGAGGCTCAGCGGCCAGAGCGCCAGGCTCACCTCGTAGCTGGCCTGCAGCCCCAGCTGCCGCTCCAGGATGCTGGCGGTCTCGTGCGCCGCCCAGCTCTGCACGGGCTGCCAGCGCGTGAGCGCCGCGAGCAGCGGCGGCACCAGCCCGATCAGCGCAAACACCGCACACAGCACGCGCGCCAGCCAGCGGCCCGCGTCGAACGGGGGCCGCACGGCGGCCTCGCGCGGCGGCCGCACGGAGGACGGAGAGCGTCCGGAGTGGACGGGGATCACAGGCAACATCCAGCGTATCGCGTGCGAGCCGTCCAGGCCCATTTGTGTGGCTGGATGGGGCGAAACTCCGGCCCGGCTCCGGGCCCGGTCTAGCTCGGCTCAGGACCCGCGGGCTTTGCCGGCGCTGGACTTGCGGGCGCTGGATTTGCGGGCGGTGGATTGGAGCGGGCCGCCAGGCTGCGCAGCATCATGCGCGAGGCGAGCGGGGCCGCAACCCCGGGCAGGCCGCGCACGGGCTCCAGCAGCCCCACCAGACCGAAGAGCAGCGCCAGGGTGCGCTCCAGGTAGAAGTAACCGTCCGGGTACTCCACGCTGCGCATCACCTCGCGCAGGCGCCCGCGCACCTGCTCGTAGCCGGAGAGCTTGTGCAGCTCACCGCGACCGAGGCTGGAGAAATCGCTCACGCGCAAGGTGGCCAGGGTCTTCAGATACGAGCGCCCCACCTCGCGCAAGAGCTCGCGATCGCCGCCGGGCGCGACAAAGCCCATCTGCTCCGCCCCCAGCAAGACCTGCTCCGTGTTGCGCGTGAGCGCACCCAGGATCACGGTCTTCAAGCCGCGCGCCAGCGGCTCCGGCACCTCCTCGACTGCCCCGTAGTCCAGGATGACCAGGCACGGCCCGGGCCGCACCAGGAAGTTCCCCGGGTGCGGATCGGCGTGCAACACGCGGTGCTCGAATAGCATCGTGAAATAGCAATCCGTCAGCAGCCGGGCCACCTCCTCGCGCGAGATGCTGCCCCGCGAGCTGCCCGGCTGCTCACTCGGCTGCCCGCTTGGCTCCTCCCGCAGCAGGTCACTGATGCGCACGCCCTCCTCGAAGCTCATGGTGAGCACGCCGCCCCGGGTCAGCTCATCCACCACCACCGGCACCACCACGTCCTCGCGCCGCTCGAAGATGCCGCGGATGCGATCCATGTTCCGGCGCTCGTTCTCGTAGTCGGTCTCGCGGTTGAGCATCGCGCTCAGCTGGTTGAGCACGCGCTCGAAGCGCACAATCGGGAACACGCGGCGAATGATCGGCAAGAATATCCTGAGCACGAACAGGTCGCGGGCGATCAGCCGCTCGATGCCCGGGTACAGCAGCTTCACCGCGACCTGCCGCCCGTCGAGCAGCTGCGCGCGGTGCACCTGCGCCAGCGACGCGGCCGCCAGTGGGCTCTGATCCAGGCTGGCAAAGCGCGCCAGCGCGTCGGGCCCGAACGCCTCCAGCAAGCGCGCCTGCACCTCGGCAAACGGTCGCGGCGGCACCTGATCCTGCAGCTTCTGCAGCTGCTCGCGGTACACCGGCGGCAAAAAGCCGCCCAGCACGCTGATCACCTGACCCAGCTTGATGAACACGCCGCGCAGCCTGGCGAAGCCGTCTGCCAGCCGGCGCGCGTTGCTCAGGTGCACCCGCGGCCAGCGCTCACCGAAGCCTCGCCCCCAGGTCAGCTTCACGAGCGCCCACTGCAAGGCATAAGCGCCGAGCACGCTCGCGATCAGAAGAAAGGCTCGAACGGAACGTGACATTTTGGGGACGACTCGCTGGATCCTAGAGGTTCCATGGGGCCCCCGCCGGTTTGTTTGCCACCCGTGTACCTCCTTTTGGACACCTTTCGTGTGCCGGAGCTCACGCCAGCACATCACACCTATTGAAGAGCTGGCGACGTGGCGGCGAATTGTGGACGCGCGGGCCGGTGTGCTGGACGAGCTGCCGAGTAGGGATCTGCTAAGCTCGTTTCACGGCGTGGCGGTCGGCGGGCGTCGAAGAGCAAGGAGACAACATGTCGGAA
This sequence comes from Polyangiaceae bacterium, assembly GCA_025937895.1. Taxonomy (GTDB): domain Bacteria; phylum Myxococcota_A; class Polyangia; order Polyangiales; family Polyangiaceae; genus SZUA-265. The sequence goes on from JAICQL010000055.1 coordinate 23,727, forward strand.
GGCATCAAGAGTGCCGCGGTGATTGGGTCGGGGGTGATGGGCAGCGCTATCGCGGCTCAGTTTGCCGGTGCCGGGATTCGCACGCACCTGCTCGACGTGGTCCCGCGCGACTTGCCCGCCGGCGCCGAGACGGACGCGCGGGCGCGCAATCGGCTGGCGCAGGAGGCCGTTGCACGCGCGCTCAAGACCAAGCCCGCGCCCTTTTACCTGCCGGAGATGGCCGAGCTGGTCACGGTGGGCAACCTGGAGGATCACCTCGGGCGCCTCGCCAGCTGTGATCTGGTGATCGAGGCGATCATCGAGAACCTCGAGATCAAGCAGCAGCTGTTCCGCAAGCTGGCGCCGCACCTGTCCGACAGCGCGGTGCTGGCCTCCAACACCAGCGGCCTGTCCATCGCTCGCATGAGCGAGAGCCTGCCGCCCGAGCTGGCCAAGCGCTTTCTGGTCATGCACTTCTTCAACCCGGTGCGCTACATGCACCTGCTGGAGATCGCCCCCGGTCCGCACACGGATCCGGCCGTGGTGGCGCGCGCCGCACGCTTCGGCGAGTTCCTGGGCAAGGGCATCGTCTACACGAAGGACACGACCAACTTCGTCGCCAACCGCATCGGCGTGTACGCCCTGCTGCAGACCGCGCACTCGCTGCTCAGCGCCGAGACGCAGGCCGCCGGCATCGGCATCGAAGCCGCGGACATCGTCACCGGCAAGCCGATGGCGGGCTCCGGCGGCGCCACCTTCAAGACGGCCGATCTGGTCGGTCTCGACACGCTCGTGCACGTGGCCAACAACTGCTACGACACGCTCACCCGCGACCCCGAGCGCGCCGTGTTCCGGGTGCCGCCGCTGATCACGGAGCTGGTCAAGCAAGGGCGGCTGGGGCGCAAGTCCGGCGCGGGCTTCTACAAGAAGGTGGGGGACGACATCCTGGTGCTCGATGTGCAGAGCCTGGAGTACAAGCCCGCACAGAAGCCGCGCTTCGACTCGATCGGCGCCGTGCGCAACCTGGAGGATCCGCGGCAGCGCGTGGCCAAGCTGGTGGCCGCCGATGACGCCGCGGCCCGGTTCGCCTGGAAGCTGCTGTCGCACACGCTGGTCTACAGCGCGCGTCTGGTGGGGGAGATCTCCGACGACCTGGTCAGCATCGATCGCGCGATGCGCTGGGGCTTCAACTGGGAGCTCGGTCCCTTCGAGGTGTGGGACGCCATCGGGGTCAAGGCGGCGGTCGAGCGCATGCAGCGCGACGGCCTCGACGTGCCGGCCTGGGTGCGTGAGGGCGTGCTGTCCGGCCCCGGGCGCTTCTATCCGGGTAGCGCCGCGGCGCCGACCTTCTTCGATGTGCCGAGCCGCAAGGAGAAGCCGATCCCGCGCGATCCGCGCGAGCTGCGCCTGGAGGCGATCAAGAGCGATCCCAAGCGCGTGCTGAGAAAGAACCTGGGCGCGTCACTGATCGACCTGGGCGACGGCGCGCTGTGCGTCGAGGTTCACACCAAGATGAACACCATCGACGGTGACGTGATCGAGATGCTGGGCGCCGCCGTGAGCGAGGCGGAGCGCAACTTCGAGGCGCTGGTCATCGCCAACGACGGCCAGCATTTCGGCGCGGGCGCCAACCTGTTCATGATCTTCGCGGCCGCGCAGCAGAAGAAGTGGGACCAGATCGGCACCGTCATCCGCGGCCTGCAGGGCGCACTGCAGGGCCTGCGCTACGCGCGGGTGCCAGTGGTGGCCGCGCCCTTCCAGTACACCCTGGGCGGGGGCGCGGAGCTGGCCATGGCCGCCGATGCCTGCCAGGCGCACGCGGAGACGTACATGGGCCTGGTGGAGCTAGGGGTAGGTTTGATCCCGGCGGGCGGCGGCTGCCTGCGCATGGTCGAGCGCCATACCCGGCACGTGCTCGGGGTCGAGGGTGCGGATCTCCTGCCGCTGATCGGCCAGGCCTCGCTCACCGTGGCCATGGCCAAGGTCTCCACGTCTGCGGACGAGGCCAAGCAGCTACGCCTGTTGCAGCCGGAAGACGGCATCTCGCTCAGCCGCACCCACCAGCTGTACCACGCCAAGCAGCGCGCCCTGGGCATGGCTCGGGCCGGCTACCGCCCGCCGCGGCCGCGTGCGCTGGTGGCGGCCGGCAAGGACGCCGCGGCCACCATCGGCGCCCGCATCTGGGGCCTGGTGGAGGCGGGCTACGCCAGCGCCTACGATGGCCTGCTCGCCAATCAGGTGGCGAACGTGCTGTGCGGCGGGCAGGTGGCAGCGGGCACTCCGCGCAGCGACCAGGACTTCCTGGATCTGGAGTTCGAGGCGTTCCTCTCCCTGTGCGGTCAGGAGAAGACGCTGGCCCGCATCGAGCACATGCTCAAGAACAACAAGCCGCTCCGCAACTGAACCGCGAGCGCCCCGCGCCTGCCGCGCCGGCACTGGTGATGCCAGCGCCCTGTGCGGCCCCCCGTCAGAGTCCTAGATCGAAAAATGAGGTTGAGGAGTCAGTTATGAGTTTTCCGCTCAACGTGATCGTGGCCAGCGCCCTGCGGACGCCCGTCGGTCGAGGCGTGAAGGGCAGCCTCAAGGATACGCGCCCGGATGATCTCGCCGGCTGGATGTTGCAGGCCGCGCTGAAGAGCGTGCCTGGCCTCGACCCGAAGGACGTGGACGACGTGGTGCTCGGCTGTGCGATGCCGGAAGCCGAGCAGGGGCTGAACATCGCCCGCAACGCGGTGTTCCTCGCGGGCCTGCCCAACAGCGTCAGCGCCCAGACCATCAACCGCTTCTGCTCGAGCGGTCTGCAGGCCATCGTGCTCGGCGCGCTGGCGGTGCAGACAGGGCTGCAGAACGTGGTGCTGGCTGGCGGGGTCGAGTCGATGTCGATGGTGCCGATGAGCGGGAACAAGGTCAGCCTCAACCCGACCTTGATGGAGCGCTTTCCCGAGGCCTACATCGCCATGGGTCACACCGCCGAGCGGGTCGCCAAGCGCTTCGGCGTGAGCCGCGCGGACCAGGATGCCTTTGCGGTGCGCTCGCACGAGCGCGCGCTGGCGGCGCTCTCCGCGGGTCGCCTGGCGGACGAGTGTGTGACGGTCCCCGCTCGCTGGTTCGAGGGGGGTAAGGTGGGCACGCGAGAGTTCAGCAAGGATGAGTGCCCGCGCGCCGGCACCACGGCCGAGGTGCTGCGCAAGCTGCCGCCGGCCTTCAGCCAGGGCGGCAGCGTCACCGCGGGCAACAGCTCGCCGCTCAGCGACGGTGCCGCAGCGTCCGTGTTGCTCTCCGAGCGCAAGGCGCAGGAGCTGGGGGTGCGCCCGCTCGGGCGCCTGCTCGGCTTCGCCGTGGCGGGGGTGGATCCCGACGTGATGGGCATTGGCCCGGTGCCTGCCATCCAGAAGCTGCTGAAGCTGACGGGGCTCGGCATCTCGGACATCGACCTGTTCGAGATCAACGAGGCGTTCGCGGCACAGGCCGTGTATTGCCAGCGTGAGCTGGGCATCCCCGACGACAAGCTGAACGTTAACGGCGGCGCCATCGCCCTGGGGCACCCGCTGGGCTGCACGGGCGCCAAGCTCACGGCCACGTTGCTGCATGAGCTGGGTCGCCGTGGCGGGCGCTACGGCATCGTCTCGATGTGTATCGGTGGCGGCATGGGCGCGGCCGGCCTGTTCGGCGTATAGGCGCCGCGCTGGCAGCACTGGCGCGGGCGCCGCGCGCGCGTTACACGGCAGCACGTGTCCGGGTCTCACGATGACGCTCTGATCGTCGGCGCAGGCATCGGCGGTCTGGCTGCGGCGCTGGCGCTGCGCCAGAGCGGCCTCGAGGTACGGGTCTTCGAGCGCGCAGCCGATCCGCGCGAGCTGGGCTTTGCGCTGCTGCTCGCGCCCAACGCCATGGCCGCGCTGCGCGCGCTGGGGCTGGCGGACGAGGTGCGCGCTGCGGGCGCGGTCCTGCGCTCGGGCGAGATGCGGCGCCCCGATGGGCAGGTGCTGCGGCGGCTGGACACCAACGCGGTGAGCGCCGCGCTCGGCGAGGACAGCGTGTCGATCCTGCGCCCCGCGCTGCACGGCGCCCTGCTGCGCGCGCTCGGGCGAGAGAGCCTGGACCTCGGCGCGCGCGCCAGCGGCTTTCGCCAGGAGCGCGAGGGCGTGGCGCTGAGCCTGGAGGAGCGGGGCGAGGTGCGCGGGCGGCTCCTGGTCGGTGCGGACGGCATCGGCTCGGCGGTTCGCGCTGCGTTGCACCCGGGGGAGCCGGCAGCGCGCCGCTCCGGCCTGGTCGCCGTGCGCGGGGTGGCCCGCAATGCAGTCTCGCACCTGGCCGGGGTGAGCGCCGCGCAGTATTTCGGCCGCGGGCTGGAGGCGGGCGTGAGCCAGTCCAGCCCCAGCGACGTGTACTGGTTCGTGTCGATGGCGGCTCCAACCACGCCCGGGCCGCACGATCCGCGCGCGCTGCTCGACCGCCACCTGGCGGCATTTCACGCGTCATTTCGAGCCATCGTGGCGGCCACCAGCGAAGCGGATCTACGCGTTGACGAGCTGTTGGTGCGGAGCCCGCTGCAAGCCTGGGGCGAGGGCGCGGTCACCTTGCTCGGTGATGCCGCGCACCCGATGTTGCCCCACGCAGGGCAGGGCGCAGCTCAGGCACTGGAAGACGCCGTGGCGCTCGGGCGCGCCGTGGCGCAGCACGGGCCTGGCGAGGCCGCGTTACGCCGCTACGAGCGGCTGCGGATGCCGCGCACGCGGGCCATCACCGAGCTGGCGCAGCGCAATGCGCGCATGAGCGCGCTCTCCAGCTCGCTGAGCTGCTGGCTGCGGGATCTGGCGGTGCGGCGCATGCCCGAGCGCGTGCTGTTGCGCTCGCTGATCGATCTGGGGCGCGCGCCGGAAGAGCTGGTGGCGAGCTGACCGGGTGCCTCGAGTATGCTGCCCCTCCGGGGCAGCTGGCTCCGTCAGGGAGCGCAGCTCCGCCGTGAGCCATCCCCCAAAAGTGAAGCCGCAGTCCTGCGGCGGTGCAGACGGCGTTGCTGGCGCCGGAGTCTGCCGTGCAACGGGCGTGCGCGCGGCGCGTCCCCCTGCTCCGCCCGCTACGCCAGCGCTGCCGCGGCGACTCAGTTGCTGTTCTGCTTGCTCAGCGCGCCCTGCACCTTGATGAGCTCGCTCTGGGTGCGAGCGATCTGGCGCGCCAGCTGGCGCAGGCGAGTGGGATCGAGCTCTTCGGCTTGCTTCAGGCCATCGAGCAGGCTGTGCTTGGACAGAGCCTGCAGCGCCTTGACGAAGCCGGGCAAGCGTCGCCGTCCGCTCGGTCTCCGCCCGTCGGGCAAGCGACTGCCCTTCAGCTTGTCGATCTCCTGCTGCAGTCGCGCCACCGTCCAGCCCTCCTTTTCCACGCGGCTCAGCAGCTGCCGTTGCTGCGGCTTGGGCAGGTTCGCCACGCGAAACAGATGACCCGCGCGCACATACGTCCACGGCGGCTTCATGCCGAGGGTGCGGCAGGTCTCGTACACCTGGATGCAACGCAGGAGCGTCGACACGCTCACCTCGGGCAGCGCGTTCGACTGGATCTTGCGCAGGCTCGAGGGCTTGGGCGAGCGATTCGCGTCGCGTCTGCTCTCATACACCCGCTCCACGAGCAGCTGTCCCACCCGATAGCTGTCGTTGGTGGTGAGTGCCTGAGCCTGCAGAAAGGCGTCCGGCCACGGCAGCTCGCGGATGTTCTTGTCGATAGGAGTGTTCTTGCGTCTCTGAGCCATCGTCATTTTTGTACTACTTGGTGCGGGAGTTTCGAAATCATGTCAACGCAGCATTGCCGGCTGCGCCGCGCAGCTTGATGGCCGCGCCGCCCGCAGCGGCACGCGCATCGACGCGTGCCACCGCCAGTTTGCCTCGACTCTTTTCAACGGCGGCAAGCCCAACGCCCGCCAGGTGTGCGCAATTCTTCCCCCCGCCGAAATGTCTTCCGAGGTGCATCGTTTTCCAAATGCCGGCGTCGTCCTGGTAGGCGCCGTGTTGAAAGCAGGTCTCCTGAGAGCAGATGTTTTCTGAGAGTACGACTTTCCGCGAGAACGCGCGCCAGGTGACAGCAAATGTTTCAGACGTGCATCGTTGTTTCTCAGCTGCATCACCTGTCCCCTGAGCCTTGGGCAGCCGCGTGAGTTGCGCCAGCCGCGTTGTTGCTCGGATGCATTGTTGCTCGGATGCCTTGCTGCTCGGATGCATTGCCGCTCGACTGATTGCTGCTCGATGCCTTGTTGCTCCGATGCATCGTTGCGACCCGGTCCCCCCGAGCGGCTCGGTCGAGCTAGCTGTTTCTTGCCAGCGCTGCCCCGAGCGCCGCTTCGCGCGAGTAGCGTGGCTTCCCGCAACACCCGAGCGTTGATTGAAGATTGCCCGAAGAGCGGGCTTGCCAGCTGAGATTCATGGCACTGCGATGTCCCGCGCCATGGATCGATTGCCATTGATCCAAATGCCATCGTCGAGCCCCCCGCGACGCGAATGCCTCGCGAGGCCGTTCTCGAGCGGGAAAAGAGCCTCCCCGGTTGATTCCCGCTCCCAGTGCAATCTGTAGTTGATTTGTGTGGGCTTGTAAATCTCGTGACCCGCCAGCACGCGTCCCACTTTGCTGCAACGCCAGTCGCTCGGCGCCGCGCAGGCGAGCAGCGGAGGTGTCCTGCAGAGCATACATGTCGAGAGCCAGCCCGCTGCACGCGCACCGGCTGCTAAGCAGCGCGGGGCTCGGCGGGTTTCTGAGGCCGGCGATTTTCTCGATGACACGCGCAGCGCGCTACACCCCTCCGGGTGAGCCGAGCTCGCGAGGGGGAGCAGCGGAAGGCAGCGCCGGCGTTGCAGCGTGCGTTGGTCCACGCTGGCTGCGATCGCCTGCGACGCGGTGGCAGGCAGGCGCGGAGCCGGCGCTCAGCTAGCGGGGGCCGCGACAGCGCTGGCGGTGCGCTCCGCGCTCTCCTCGGCGGGGACCACCTGTTCGGTTATCTTGCGTTTCGACGGAGTTGCTGCAGCGAGCAACATCGCGTCGCGGACGACCTGATGGGGCACGCCAGGGTCACCGAACAGGGCCTCCACGAGCTCACTCGGCTTGATCGAGCCGCTCGGACCGAGCTCCACGTCGGCGACGAGGCACGTCACCCGACCCACTATTCCGGCTGCCGCCGCGCGCGCACGCTCCGAGGCGTCTCCCACGTGCAGCGAGCGAACCCGGGCGCGCACGTCGATGAGCCGGCCTATGCCCTTGAGGGTCCGCCGCACCATGCTCTTTTCCAGCTGGAGAAATGCAGCGACTTTGGCCTCCAGCACCGGCTGCGGGAGCGCGCTCTCGGCGAACACCAGCAGGTAGCGCGCGCCATCGACCGCGTTACCGAGGGTGATGGTGTCGGCCCCAAAGCGCTCGGCCGCCACGAAGACGAGCCCCGCACCGGTCACGGCATTGAGCTGCTGCAACAGCGCCGCGTCGCTCTGCGGCGGATCGATCAAGTCCACGTCGATCTTTTCGTCCAGGCTGGCGATGCCGAGGGCCAGCGCCGGGCCGAAGCTGATGCGAGGCTTGGGGCGAAAACCCTGGCTGTACACGGGGCGCAGCCCCGCGCGCCGGATCACCCGGCTCAGCTCGCGCATCAGATCCAGGTGACCGAGCAGAGCCGCCGGGCCGAGCTTCTGAAAGCTCAAGCGCCAGCGCTCGTGGCGCAGCCCGGGCTGGCGCGGCCGCTCGCGCTCCAGCGCGGAGGGGTGGCGCGGGGCGCCGGCCGCTGCGCCCGCGAGGGGCAGGCTGCGCTTCTGTTGCACCGGTGGTTCCAGTGCGCCCATCTCCTCGAGGAAGCCGATGCGCTCGCTGCGCATGCGGGTCATGTCGCAGGCGACACCACAGTCGTAGCAGACCAGCCGCCGCTGATCGGCGCTGGCCTCGCTCACGTTGGTGTGATGGATGAACATGCCGGCGGCCTTGCCACAGGGCGGAGAGAGCCGGTTCTGCAGCGCCTTGCGATACTCCCTCGCCAGAAAGCCCTGCTCCAGCCCGATGTCGAAGTGATCCCAGGGCAGGCGGGCGCTGAGCGGCAGGGTGCCCAGGTAGCGCTCGGTCTCGACGCTGAAATGATCGAAAGCTTCCTGCCACACCTCGAGTCGTAGCTGATCGTCCCAGGAGTCGAAGCCCGCTCCGTTGTGAAAGGCGCGCTCCAGCACGTCGCCCAGCCGCCGGTCACCGCGCGCAAAGATGCCTTCCAGGTAGCTCGTGGTGCTGTCGTGACAGCGCAGGCCCAGCCGCCGGTCGCGGCCCAGTGCCTGGCGCAGCAGCGCCTGCTTGCGGCGGATCTCCGGCAGGCTGTCGAGCGCGCACCACTGAAAAGGAGTGTGCGGCTTGGGCACGTGAGTGGAGACGCTGACAGTGACCTTGGCGCGCGAGCGGTTCAGCCGGTCTGCGACACGCAGGGCGTTGCGGCCCACCTTCAGGATGCCGAGCACGTCCTCGTCCTCTTCAGTCGGCAGCCCGATCATGAAGTAGAGCTTCATGGTATCGAAGCCCTTCGAGAATACGCGCTGAGCCGTCTCCAGCAGCTGCTCTTCGGTGACGTTCTTGTTGATCACGTCCCGCATCCGCTGCGTGCCCGCCTCCGGCGCAAAGGTGAGCCCGCCGGCGCGAACCCGGCGCATCTCGTCCAGCAGATCGTCGGCGAGCCCGTAGGCGCGCAGCGAGGCAACGCTCAGGCTCACGCGCTCCGGCGCCGTCTGCTCCACCAGCTGCCGGATCAGCGGCGAGATACAGCTCACGTCGGCCGTCGACAGCGCCGTCAAGCTGACCTCGTCATGGCCGCTGTGCTCCAGCGAGCGCAGCGCGGCCTGCACCACCTCGCTCGGCTTCCGCTCGCGCACCGGGCGATAGATCATGCCTGCCTGACAGAAGCGGCAGCCCTCGGTGCAGCCGCGTGCCACCTCGATGCTGACCCGGTTGAAGATTGCCTCCGGGCCGCCCACGGGGCCGTCGGAGGGAAAGGGGAAGCGCGAGAGGTCCGGCACCAGCCGCCGCTGGATGGGCAGCGCGGGCACGCGCGGATCACTCGCGGGCTGGACCACCTCGAGCCCCGTCTCCGGATCAGGGCTCACCTGATACAAGGACGGTACGTACACCCCCTGCAGCTGCGCCAGGCGCAACAGCGCCTCGCGCCGGGGCAAGCGCTCGCGCCGAGCAGCGGCCCAGGCGTGCGCCAGCTCACCGGCAAGCTCCTCCGCGTCGCCGATCACGAAGGCATCGATGAACGGCGCCAGCGGCTCGGCGTGCGTGGCCACGGGCCCGCCGGCGATGATCAACGGATCCTGGTCGCCGCGGTGCTCGCTGCGCAGCGGGATGCCGCCCAGCTGCAGCATGCTCAGCACGTTGGTGTAGGTGAGCTCGAACTGCAGCGAGAAGCCCACCACGTCGAACTCGCACAACGGCCGTGCATTCTCGAGCGAGCGCAGCAGCTCGCCGTGCTTCTTCAGCTCCGCCTGCATGTCGCGCCAGGGCGTGTAACAACGCTCGGCGAGCAGGGCGGTGTCGTCATTGAGCAGCTTGTACAGGATGCGATAGCCGAGATGGCTCATCCCGATGTCGTACAGGTCGGGGAAAGCCAGACAGACCCTGCACTGAACGGAATACCAGTCCTTGCGCCGCTGCCCGTGCTCCCCGCCGATGTAGCGCGCGGGCTTGGTGACGGCGGCGAGAAAGGCCGCGTACGGATGATCGCTGGCCCAGCGCGCGCCCTTCTCGCCGTCTTCGTGCGGAGGGGCGTCTTCGGTCTCAGGCTGTTCTGGACCGCGCTCGTCGAGCGCGGCTCCGGCTTCGGATAGGGAGGGCGCGTGTGGGAGGTTGGGCGCGGTCATGGGCCAGGGTCCATGGCCTAGAGCCGCTGCCCTGTCAACGCGCGGCGTGTCGGGGCCGGCTGGGCTGTAGTAGGGATCGCGACACTGAAATGACCTGGGTAGAGAGCAAGATCGCGCGACGCGACGTCTGGGCAGACGGCTTGATCAGCTTGACCGTCGAGCTCGCGGTGCCGCAGTTCACGCCGGGGCAGTACCTCAACGTGGGCCTGGATCTGGCGGGTGCGCGCGTGAAGCGCTCCTACTCGCTGGCGTCGGGCGCGGGCGAGCCGGCACAGTTTTATCTGTCTCTCGTGCCGGGCGGCGCGCTCACGCCCGCGCTGTTCGAGCGGGACGTGGGCGACAAGCTGTGGGTGGATGATCGCCCGCTCGGCTTCTTCACTCTGCAATACGTGCCCGAGGCGCAGCACCTGTGGCTACTCGCCACCGGCACGGGGCTCGGGCCCTTCGTGTCGATGCTCAAGGGCAAGGACATCTGGCAGCGCTTCTCGCGTATCGTGCTTGCGCACGGCGTACGCCAGACGGCGCACCTGGGTTACGCAGATCTGCTCGCGGGGCTGGCGCGCGAGCACCCCGAGCAGTTCGCGTACGTGCCAGCGATCACGCGCGAGGCGCCGCCGCCCTGGGCGCTCGAGGGGCGCTTGCCGCAGCTGATCCAGAGCGGCGCCCTGGAGGCGCGCGCCCGGCTACCGCTGGTGCCCGAGGGCAGCCATGTGCTCTTGTGTGGCAACCCCAACATGCTGAGCGAGGTGCAGGCGGTGCTCGCTGAGCGCGGCTTGGTCAAGCATCGCCCGCGCAAGCCCGGCCACATCAGCGTCGAAAGCTACTGGTGAGCGGCGGCGAGACCGTTTACCTTCCAGCGAAGGGCGCGCAACGCCGCGTCCAGCACACGTCAGATGCCGCGGTCCTTCAACCGCGGTCAGCTCATCCCACGCAGCCCCTCCGTCTGGAGACCATACCGCATGCCGTTGACCGTCAAGCTTTCCTCCTCCTCTGTGCTCGATAGCTCCGCTGAAGTCATCGCGGTGGGCGTGACCGAAGCGGCCCTGGAGAAGCAGAAGGCACTGGTCGCCCTGGACGAGGCGCTGCACGAGCAGCTGTTCGTGCATGCCGGGCGCGCCAAGTTCACCGGCGCGGTCGGGCAGGTGCTCGATATCCCCACCTGGGGCCATCTGCCCGCTGCGCGGCTGGTGTTGGTCGGCATGGGCAAGATCAAAGGCAGCCCCGATCTGGCAGCGCTGCGCACCCTGGCAGCTGCTGCCAGCCGGCAGGCGCTGTCGGCTGCCTCGCTGGCGCTGGCCCTGCCGGAAAAGGCGTCCGGGCTAGAGCAGCTGCGCGCCGTGGGCGAGGGGCTAGGCCTTGGCGCCTACCGTTTCACCAAATACCTGACCGGCAAGCGCCGGCCCGAGTCGGAGCTGGCGGAGGTGGAGGTGTGCCGCAGCGGCAAGCACACGCCGGCAGAGGCCAAGGCCTTGCAGACGGGCGTGGCCGTAGCCGCCTCGGTGGCCCTGGCGCGAGACGCGGTGAACGAGCCGCCGAATGAGCTGACTCCGGAGGGCCTGGCAGAGCTGGCGCGCGACATCGCAAAGCGCGGCAAGCTCAAGCTGAAGGTGCTCGACAAGAAGGGCATCGCTGCCGCCAACATGAAGCTGCACTACGCGGTGGGGCAGGGCAGCACGAACGAGCCGCGCTTCATTCATCTCACGTATCAGCCCAGCAAGCCGCGGGCGAAGCTGGTGTTCGTGGGCAAAGGCCTGACGTTCGACTCGGGCGGTCTGTGCATCAAGCCGGCCCAGGGCATGGGTGAGATGAAGAGCGACATGGGCGGGGCAGCGGCCGTGCTCGCCTTGATGGACGCGGTGGCGGCGCTCAAGCCCGGGGTGGAGGTGCACGGCATCGTCGGCGCCGCCGAGAACATGCCCGACGGCAACGCCTATCGGCCTGGCGATGTCTTCGGCTCGCTCGATGGCAAGACGGTCGAGATCATCAACACCGACGCCGAGGGTCGCCTCGTGCTGGCAGATGCGCTCGCTTACGCCCGGCAGCTCGAGCCCGATCTGATCGTGGATGCCGCCACCTTGACCGGAGCCTGCCTGGTGGCGCTGGGCAAGAACTGCTCCGCCTACTACGTGGAGGACGACAAGACGGCGAAGCGCTTCGAGGCCGCTGCTGCTCAGGCAGGGGAGCAGTTCTGGCGCATGCCGCTGCTGGAGGAGCTGCGCGAGCAGCTGAAGAGCGACGTGGCCGACCTCAAGCACACTGGCGAGCGCTACGGCGGGTCCATCTCCGCAGCGCTCTTTCTGCAGGAGTTCGTGGGCGACACCCCGTGGATCCACTGTGACGTGGCCGGGCCGGTGCTGGCGGAGCGCCCGCGCGGCATCTACCCGAAGGGTGGCACGGGGCATCCCGTGCTCACCTTCATCAGCTTCGTAGAGTCGTTTGGCTGAGCCGCTCGCGGAGGGCGGCGCAGAGCCGGAGCTCTCCGCCGCGGAGTGGGTCGAGCGCGGTGTCTCCTGGCGTGAGACACGTGCGCTCGCGGCGGTGCTGCTGCCCGGCCTGTACGCCTGGGGCGCGACCGTGGCCTGGCCGGCGTTCACGACCAGGGGTGCTTCCTTGCCCGCCCGAGTGGGGGCGGTCGGCGCGGCCGTGGCGCTCTTCCTGGGGCTCGGCCTGGCGCGCCGCTCGCCCGTGTTGGGCCGAGCCGTGGGTGTGCTCGGCTGCCTGGGCTGCGCGGCCATCTGCTGGGGCGCGCTGGGCAACGTGCTGCGGGTGCCCCCGCTCGATCCGGTGCGCGCCGCCCTGGGGGCGCTGGCCTGGGGCCTCTTTGCCCTGGGCTGGGGCGCCTTCCCAGCGCCTCAGGGCGGCCCTCAGGGTGAGCTCGCGGCGACCAGTCGCCTTCCCTCCCGCGGCCAGCTGTCGCGACCCACCCGGCTTGGATTTGGCTTGCTGCTGGGCGTGGCGGTGGCGCTGCCGCTGCTTGCCTGGCGTGTCGAGCGGCCTGGTGTTGCGCTGCTGGCTCAGGCCGTTGCGCTTGCCGCATCCGTGGCGCTGTTGAACGTGGGCACCCGCGTGCTGCTCTTACGCCCCAACTTGGTACGGCGCGGTCCGTTGCTTGGCCTGGTGCTGTGCGTAGCCTGGTTTCTCATGGGCGCGATGCTCTGGCTGCTTTGACGCGCAATTCGGTGTAGCCTTGGTTCAGCCATGGCGATTCTGTCGTCGGCACAAAACTCGGAGCTGGTCACGAAGCTGCTGCTGATCGTGTCCGCGCTGTCACTGATTTACGGCCTCTGGGGGCTGGCCGCGGCCAATGAGCTCATTGCCCTTTACTGGTTGGTGGCGGGTGGGCTGTGCCTCAAGGCATGCAGCGATCGGGAGCGCGCTCGTGCCGCGCGTTGAGTCAGCGCTGGTCTGCGTGTGCCTGCTCGGAGCCTGTGGGCGCGGTGAAACACCCGCGGCGCCGCCCAGCTCGGGGGGAGCGCCCGCGGCCGTGAGCATCGGAGCAGACATCGTGCGCGAGATCGCCCGGCAGCGCAGCGTACCGCTCGAGCGCGCGCGCGAGCTGGCGGAAGAGGACGCCCTGCTGGCAGCGGAGCTCCAGCGGCGGGAGCCAGCGCTGGCGCTCTCGCTGGAGCGGCTGGCGCTCGCGCGCGAGCTATCGCAGTCCCTGTTGCAGGACGCAGACCGCCGCGGGCCGCCCAGCGATGAGGAGATCGCAGAGCTCACGAGCCAGCGCTGGTGGGCGCTGGATCGGCCGCGCATGGTCGAGGTGGTGCACGCGGTCGTGCTCTCCGAGAGCGAAAACCCGGAGGCAGCGGCGCTGGCCGAGCGCATCGCCACCGCCGTGGCGCAGGCGACCAACGCGCGCGAGTTCGAGCAGGCTGCCAAGGCGGTGCCTGCCGACGATCAACAGGTGCGCGTGGAGACGCTCCCGCCAGTGGCGCCCGATGGTCGCGCGGTCTCGCCAGACCGGCCGCCGCCGCAGGGTCAGCTGCTGCACCTTGCCGTCGAATTTGCCGCTGCCGCGCAAAAGCTGGAACGCGTGGGTCAGCTCAGCCCCGTGGTGCGCTCACCATTTGGTTATCACGTGCTGATGGCGCTCAAAATCTGGGAGCCGCTCAGGCCCACGCAGGCGGAGCTGCGCGAGCTCCTGCGTCCCGAGGTCGCGCAACGGCGAGCCATCGCCGAGCAGCAGCGCGTGCTCACCGAGCAACGCCAGCAGAGCGCACCGCAACAGGAGCGCTCGGCGTTGAGCGCGATCGCGCAGCTGGCGAGGGCCCGATGATCTCCCGGCGGCTGTTCGGCAGACGAGATCAAGCGCCGTCGAGCTTTGCCCCCACGCTGGGTCGCCTGTGCACCTCCGCAGGTGTGGTGGGCGCCGTCCTGGTCGATGCCGATGGGGAAGCGGTCGACTACGCGGGACGGGTCGACTCGTTCGAGATTCGCGTGGCCGCCGCCGAGTGGCGGATCATTCTCGCGCGGCTCGCGCGCTCCAGCCATCAGCCCTGGCGGGAGACGCGGCAGCTGATGGTGCGGGGGGTGAAGAAGAGCTTCGGTGCCATTCTGCTGCCCGAGGGCTATGCGCTGGTGGTGCAGCTGTTGCCCCGTTGCTTTCGTGTTTCACCGCGCGCCCTGTCCGAGGCCGTGCGCGAGATCTGTGAGAACGCGGGGCTGCCCATCCCCGAGGAGCTGAACGCGCAGTGGCGGCGAGTGCAGGTGAACGAGTCGCCCGCGCCGCAGCGCAGGCCCACGTCGGTGTGGGTCAATCGCAAGTGGCTGCCGGTGGAGGTGTTGGGGCGCTGGGTGGGGCCGGAGCTGTTACCCAACGAGATCGGCTACCGTGTGCGCTTGCTCGGCGGGGAAGAGATCACGCTCGTGCGCGAGCCGCTCGCGCAGTGGTTTGCTGATCCCGGCGCAGCGCTGCAGTAGCGCGAGCGCGCGGCAGCCCGAAGCGCGTCAGCCCAAGGCCGTGGGCATGACAGGGCGCCAGCATGGTCAGTGCCCAGCGCTTTCTTCTCCGACGTCCTGCGCCCTCAGCCCAAGAGCTCGGCTGGTTTGCGCGCAGCTCGAAGAGTGGCGCGCGCCATACGGCACGATCCGGGCACTCGAGAGCCGAGATCGGTGAAATCAGGCCCTTTTCCCTGTGCATCAGAGCAGATCAGAGCGGTCTTCACTACACACTCGAGTAGCATCAGGAGCCCTCGGCAGGCGGTCGCGAAAAAAAACCGAGGTGCCCTCGAAATTGTTTTTGACAGACCCCCCCTCTCTGCCTAGGTTGCGCCTCCCTTCGGACGGCGCCGACGCCTCCGCGGTCCTTGAAAACTGAGTCCTATTCCCGCGATAGATATCGCGGGTCCCAGTCCGCTCCCGCGGTCTCGTCTCTCGAAAGAGGGGTGGGCGATGCGGTGAGCGAGA
>JAICQL010000099.1 GCA_025937895.1 Polyangiaceae bacterium
CTCGAGGCGATCGCGAAGAGCCAGAAGCAGCTCCTCATCATCGCCGAGGACGTCGAGGGCGAGGCGCTCGCGACGCTCGTCGTGAACAAGCTCCGCGGCACGCTGCACTGCGCGGCCGTGAAGGCGCCCGGCTTCGGTGATCGCCGCAAGGAGATGCTGAAGGACATCGCGGTGCTGACCGGCGGTCAGGTGATCAGCGAGGACCTGGGCCTCAAGCTGGAGAACGTGACGATCAGCGATCTCGGCCGGGCCAAGACCGTCAAGGTGGACAAGGATAACACCACCATCGTCGACGGTGCCGGCAAGAAGGAGCAGATCAAGGCTCGCCAGCAGGAGATCCGCACCCAGATCGAGAACACCACGAGCGACTACGATCGCGAGAAGCTCCAGGAGCGCCTCGCCAAGCTGGTCGGCGGCGTGGCCGTGATCAAGGTCGGTGCTGCCACCGAGACCGAGATGAAGGAGCGCAAGGCTCGCGTGGAGGACGCTCTGCACGCTACCCGCGCTGCCGTGGAGGAGGGCATCGTCCCGGGCGGCGGCGTCGCGCTGCTGCGTGCCCAGAAGGCGCTGGAGAAGCTCGAGGTGAACGATGAGGAGCGCTTCGGCGTTCAGATCATCCGCCGCTCGCTGGAGGAGCCGCTCCGCCAGATCTGCGCCAATGCCGGCGAAGAGGGCTCGATCATCGTGCAGCAGGTGCGCGATGGTAAGGGTGCGTTCGGTTACAACGCCCGCACCGGCAAGTTCGGTGACCTGATCGCCATGGGCGTGATCGACCCGGTCAAGGTCGTGCGCTCGGCGCTGCAGAACGCGGCCAGCGTCTCCGGTCTGCTGCTCACCACCGAGGCTCTCGTCGCCGAGAAGCCGAAGGACGAGAAGCCGGCGGCCGGTGGCGGTCACGGCGGCGGAATGGGCGGCGGCGACTTCTGAGTCGCGCCAGCGCAGCGCAAGTGCAGCGCAGCCAAGGGCTCGGGCCTGCTCACTCGCGAGAGTGGCAGGCCCGTCGCCTTTTATGGGCGGGTTATGAATTGGTTTGTGGACCTGGCTCGTGGAGCAGGTCCTGGACCTTGCGCTCGACCGCTCGCCGCCGCACCAGCTCCGCGCTCGCTCACATTCGATCGATGTCGACGCTGGGCCCGAAGGACTGCAGCTCGAAGCGCTCCTGCCGCTCCCCGGACTCCACCTTGAACTTCACGATGCCCACATCGGGGCAATAAGTGGTGAGGATGGTGCGCACACTGCCCGTGCGCCCGTCACTCTCCGTCGTCTCCAGGCAGCCCACAAAGCGCCCCGCCGGGACCGTCACCTCGCGCTCCACGGCAGTGACACGCACGCGCCCAGCAGGCCCAGCCCAATCCGCGCCTTCAGCGAGCGGAGCCTTGAGCAAGTAGCCGCCGGTCACCAGGCGAGCGCCGTCCGCCACCAGCTCGATGCGCTTGACGCTGTTGCCCGAGCGCAGGTTGGCGAGAGAGCGACTGGGCCGCTCCACTTGCAGGATCAACAGCTCGGGCTCGGCGCTCTCGGGAAGCCAGGCGCGGTAGCTGTAGACAGTGTTCGCCTTCAGCGGCAGGAAGCGCTCGACCTCGCTTCCGCTCGTGAGCTCCGGCGCGGCCGTGGCCGCGCTAGCTGCGACCTCGGATGGCGGCGCCCCGGCACACGCGCCGAGCAGCGCGCTGGCTGCCAGCAACTCACAGCGCCACGCCAGCCGAGCACCCACTCATCTCGTATAGACCCAGATCGCCAGGAAGACAAAAAGCGCGATGCACAAGATCAGCATCAGCATCAGCAGCGGGTCCGGCTCCGTTCTGCTCTTCAGCTCCAGCGCAGCGTTGCGTACGGCTGGATCCGCGGCGCTCGCTGCCAGCTTTGGCGCCTCCCTGCGCACGTGAGCAAAGTTGCCGGCTTCGAATGCGGCGATCAGCAGCTCTAGCTCTGCGTCCGGGGGGAACTCCAGCAGGAACGCCGGGCGCTCTTCGCCCGCGGCATTCAGCCTGGGCCGGCGCACGGCGGCAGCCTCAGGGGGCTGTGATTCCGGTTCGGCTGGCACCACGAACGGCTGATTCTACTCAGCCCTCCGTCTCTTCCGCCACGGGCAAGTGCACGATGAAGCGAGCACCAGCGCCCTGCGTCGTGTCCAGGCTCAGGCTGCCCCCCGCTGCAGCCACCAGGCTCTGACAGACGCTGAGACCCAGGCCCGTGCCTTTGCCCACCTCCTTGGTGGTGAAGAATGGCTCGAAGATCTGCTCCGCCATCGCGCTCGGCACCCCGGGGCCGTTGTCCTGCACCTCGATCTGCACGTTGCCATCGTTGCGGCGCGCCCGCACCGTCACCTGTGCGCCGCTGTGGCCCTGCAGGGCGTCGGCTGCATTCAGGAGCAGGTTTAGCACCACCTGGGTCAGCTGCTCGCTGGCCAGCGTCACCCGCGGCAAACCGGGATGCACATCCAGGCTGAGCTCGATGTCGCGCAGCGCCGACTGGTGCATGACCAGCGCAGTGGTGTCGTGGATCGCCGCCTCCACATCACCCGGCGGGCTCGGCGTCTCGCTCTCGCGTGCCGGGCGAGCGAACTGCAGCAGGTCGCGCAAGGTGCGGTTCACGCGCTCGATCTCGCCGCGCATGCGCTTGATGAAATCGCGCTGCTCGTCTGCACTGAGCCCGCCGTCGAGCACCAGATCGGCGAGGCCGATCAGCGCGGCGATGGGGTTGCCGATCTCGTGCGCCAGGCCTGCCGCGAGGCGCCCCACGGAGGCCAGACGCTCCGAGCGCGCCAGCTCGCGCTGCGCCTTGCCCAGCTCCCTGGTGGTCTGCTCCACACGCTGGATCTGCTTCTGCAGCGAGTCCTCCTTGGCCAGCAGACTGTCCGTCATGCGCTGCAGGCTGGAGCCGAGCTCGCGCAGCTCGCGAACCCGCGTCACCGGCACGCGCAGCTGCCGTGAGCCCAGGGTCACGCCGTGCGCTGCCTCCTCCAGATCATCCAGCGGGCGCACGATCAAGCGCGTGAGCGCGAGGTACATCACCACGAGCAAGCTGCCCGCGATCAACGAGGCGTACAGGCGAAAGCTGTGGATCAAGGTCGAGCCGCGCGCGCTCGACTGCTCGGCGTCCAGCACCAGGAGCAAGCTGCCGGCAGGCAAGGGCAGCTCCACCCCGAGCACCTGTGAAGAGCCAGCGTGTCGCCGGAAGGGATTTTCGATCTGAGCTTTGCTGGCCCAGCTCGCCAGGCTCAGATCTTCCGAGTTGCCAAACTCCAGCGACTGCGGCGGCTCGTCCACGGTGGCTCGCGCCGCGATCAACCCGGATGCGGCGGCGCGCTGCTCCAGGTTGCGCATCACCTGCGGCAACGGCTGATATTGCGCCGCCTCCGCGGCGTACGCGCCAAGCAGTTGCGCCAGCGCGCGCGCCTGGCGCTCGTCCACCCGCTGCAGAGTCACCTTGGTGAAGGTCGCCAGCGCCAGGTGTAGGAGCAGGAAAGAGATGCCAAGCAATCCACCCAGCAGCAACAGCAGCTGCAGTCTCAGGCCCGGTGCGCGCATGTTGGCGCTCTGCATTATGGGCCAGCAAGCAGGCCAGAGCCCAGAACACGGCCAAAACTTTGCCCGGCCCGTGCGCCTCTTGCTAGCCCACGGCGGTGGTGGTTTCCCCGTCTCCGCGGGTCCGTCGCGGCGTGGACCCCCTGACGCAAGCTTCGCAGCTGGCGCAGCGCGCGCTCCGCGCGTCGAGCGGCAGCGCGCGCGTGCTGCTGCTGGCCGCGCTGGTGGTGCTGGGTGAGCACGGCAAGCTGCCCACCTGGCTAGTGTATGCGCTGCAGCCGGCATTGTGTGCTGCGCTCCTGGTCGCGTTTCTGCGCCGCCGTACGCCGGCTCCGGACGCGTCCTTGACGCGGCTCGACTTCGAGCTTCTGTGCAGCGCGCTCGTGGTGTTGCTGCAAGCGGTGTGCTGGCAGCCCCGCGACGTGGCGGGGCCGCTGGCTGGTGCGCTGTATCCGGCATTTGCGCTGGCTGCCGTGCTGGCTCGGCCACTCGCCAGTCTGCTGGGCTGGGGCTTGCTGGCCGTCATGCTCCTGGCGCTGCCCGCGGCCCGTGGCGCCAGCCCGCTCAGCCACGCGACCCTGGCAGCGCTCGTGGGCCTGACGGGGCTCGCGCTGTGGCTCTCGACCCGAGCGCTGGTGGCTCGTGCGCAGCGCGCGGCGCATCAGGGCGTGGATCGCGAGCTCATGCGCCTGCGCGAAGCGGCACGCTCCTATCGCTTGCTCGCGGCCGAGGCGCAGGCAGAGCGGGCCAGCTCTGCGCCGGCCAAGCCTGCGGGCGACGGCGCGAGCAGTGATCCGCGCCTGGTGCAGTCCAGCGTCGAGGAGATCCACGCGGCGCTGCGCTCGTGTCTGTCGGTCTGTCGCAGCGCGCTGGGCTGTCGTAGCGTGTTGCTCTGGTGGCTGGATGAGGCAGGGGTCTGGCTGCACCTGCGCGGCCACTCGAGCAGCGAGCAGCAGCTCGTCGAGGGCCCGTTCAGCGCTCGCGAGGGCATCTTCGCTGCAGCACTGGAGAGCGATCGGCTGGTCGAGCTGGTGGGCTCCTCCTTGACCCGACCGCTGCCGTACTACCGCTCGCTGCAAGCAGTGGCGCACGCCGGAGCACTCGCGCTGTGTGAAGATGGCCAGCCGTGCGGCGTGCTGGCCTTCGATCGGCAGGAGGCGCGGCCGCTGAGCGTGGAGGAGCTGGGGTTGTTGCAGGAGACTGCGCGGCTCGTGCGGCGCATCATCGCCAACGAGCGCGCCTTCGTGCAGCTGGAGCGCGCCAAGGCCGAGCAGAGCAAGCTGTTTCGCGCGGTGGAGCGCCTGAACGAGGTGCGCACGGAGGCGCAGGTCATCGAGGCCGCGCTGGCCAGCGCGCGTGACGTCGCCGCGTTTCAGTTCGCTGCCGTCACCTTGCTGCGCGCCGGCAACGAGCACGAGATCTGCGCCGTCGACGGTGATGGCGCGGACGAGCTGCGGGGCAAGACCTTTCGGGACGGCACGGGGCTGGTCGGCATGGTGGTGGCCAACAAGCACCCGCTGCCGTTCCGCGGCCAGTGCGACTCGGACGTGCAGGTGCTGTTCGCCCGGCAGCTGGAGGCGCCCAAGCTGCCGTCGCTGTTCGTGCTGCCGCTGCAGGTGCACGGCCACGTGCTGGGCACGCTGGTGCTGGGCTCCACCGAGCCGGGTGGGTTCGGCGCGCAGGTGCGCTTGATCTTGCAGGTGCTGGCGGGACACGTGGCGGTGTCGCTGGCCAACGCGCGCATGGTGAAGCGGCTGGAGGAGCTGGCCACGACCGATGGCCTGACCGGGCTGCTCAACAAGCGCACGGTGACGGAGACGGCACGGCAGAAGCTGCGCTCCGCCCAGCGCTTCCAGAAGAACCTGAGCGTGCTCATCTGTGACCTCGATCACTTCAAGCAGGTGAATGACACCTACGGCCACGACGTGGGCGATCTGGTGATCAAGGGCTTCGCCGACGTGCTGCGCCGTACCAAGCGCGAGACGGACACGGTGGGTCGCTTCGGCGGTGAGGAGTTCGTGGTGGTGTGCGAGGAGACGGATCTGGTCGGCGCGGAGTTGCTCGGTGAGCGCATCCGGGCGGAGCTGGGGCGCTCCACGTTCGTGAGCCCCGTGGGCACCGTCCGCATGACGTGCTCGATCGGGGTGGCCACCTATCCCGATGCTGGCGCCGACTGGGAGAGCCTGTTCAAGGCCACGGACGAGGCGCTGTATTCGTCGAAGCGCTCCGGCCGCAACCGGGTCACGTTGTGGTCCACGCGGCTGCGCGCCAAGGCGGGCTGAGCGGGGCTCAGTCCACGCTCGCCTCGCGCTGGCTCGCACGCAGGCGCTGAGCGATGCGCTCGATGCTGCGGGCGAACAGCGCTGCTTCACGCGGGCACGCGACGGCGCAGCGGGACCCACCCTTGCCACAGCTCGGAGCTGGGCTCACCAGCGAGGAGAGCACGTTGATGCTGCGCTCATCCCCCAGCTCGTGCGCGCGCTGGAGCATGCTGGTGCGGCCCGCGCAGGTGGCGGCAAAGCGGAGATCGAAGGCGATCGAGAGCTGCGGCGAGAAGTGGCGGCGCACGCTGTAGCGCGTGAGCCGGAACTTGGCGCGATCAGCCAGCTCGGGATGCTCCAGCATCAAATCATAGAGCAGGTCGGGGCCCTTGCTGCCCATGGCGTTGCTCATCAGCCGGAACGCCGCGGGCGACGCTTCGCCGCTGCTGGTGGCGGCCGCCACCATGATGCGGCGCACGTCTGGATCGCCCGCCCTCTCGGGCGCGAGCTGCAGCATCTTCTCCAGCGCCTCGACGGCGGCCGGCAGATCCGCCGGCGTGCGCGCATACTCTACGGCGCGAGCCTTCCAGTCGTCGGCGCTCTTGGGCGCCCCGGCGGGGGCCTTTAGCGCGGGGGCAGGCAGAGCTTCGCGCTGGGGCCCCGCGGGGGAGCTGAGCGCGGTCACCAGCAATCGCTCTGGCCTGGCGCTGGCAGCTCCGGGGGAGGCAGAGCTGGCAGAGCCGGCCGCGAATGCAGCGCTGGAGGGCGCCGGGCTCGGCGCGGTGAGGGGCACCTGGCGAGGGTCATGAAGCACCGGAGCTGCGGTGTCGTGCAGCGCCAGCAACCCGCCGTCGCTCAACGCTAGGCCAGCATCAGTGCCCGGGCCAGCATCGGCCGCAGCCGGCGGAGCAGGCGAGGGCTGCGGCGCGAGGGCTGGCGCCTGCACGAACGCCGGGCCCTCCGGGCCTGCACCGGAAGCCTGGTCCTTGCCCCTCGCGCCGCGCTGCAGGCTGCCCTGATGAACGAACGCCAGCGCTCCGAGCGCCACCGTGGCGGCGACTGCGGAGCCCCAGGCCCAGCGCAGCGAGGGGCGCATCGGGCGCCACCAGCTCTGATGCAGCGCCGCGACGACCCCCGCCAGCAGCGCCAGGGAGGCCAGCAGCGCGCTCCAGCCGGGCCAGGCCGGGCGCGACGCCAGCTGCAGCACGGCGCCCTGCGGGACATTGGCGAGCACGCCCTCCGCGAAGCGCAAGCCGAACGAGGCCAGGCCGTACACCACGATCGCCGTCAGCACCGGGAAGCGCAGCTTCGGCAACCAGTCGGACAGCTTGGCGGTGTCGCGCCAGGTGCTGCGCTGAAAGCGCCAGAGCAGCAGCAACGCGGCGCCCACCAGCGCGCCCAGGCCCACCGAGAGCACGGCGCGCTCGCCCGTGCTGAGCTGCAGCCCACCTCCGCTCGACGCCAGGAAGCCGGCGAGCACGCTGACCAGGGCCGCTGCTCCGAGCAGCGCCGCGCTGCTGGCCAGCGCCGCGAAGCGCCAGCGCACGCCGATGGGGCCGGCGAGTGGCAGGCGCGGCGCCTTGCCGGCGCGCCGCGCGTGCGAGCGAGCCTCCAGGTTCGAGAGCGCGAGCCGCAGCGCGCTCATGCTGGGAAAGCGCTGCTCGGGCTCCTTGGCCATGGCGCGCTGGATGATGACCTCCAGCGCCTCCGAGATGGCGGGATTGAGCGCGCGGGGCCGCTCCGGCTCCCGGCTCATCACGGCGATCAAGGTCTGCTGCTGGTTCTCTTCCCGGAATGGCGCGAGCCCGGTGGCGGCTGCATACAGCACGGCCCCGACGCCATACACGTCCGTGAGGTGGTCGGTACGGCTGCCGCGCGCCTGCTCCGGGGACATGTACGCCGGGGTGCCCATCACCACACCCGTCTTGCTCAGCTGGTCATCGCGGCTGACGAAGCGCGAGAGCCCGAAGTCGATCAGCTTGACTCGATCCCACTCCGGGCCGAGCGGCTCGAAGGCCCCCAGCAGGAAGACGTTGCTCGGCTTGAGATCGCGATGGATGACGCCCTGGGCGTGGGTGGCCTCCAGCGCCTCGGCGATGCGTGAGCCCAGCTGCACCGCGCGCTCGTCCGTGAGCGGGCCAAAGCGGCGCAGGTAGCGCAGCAGATCCAGGCCGTTCAGGTATTCGCAGACCATGAACGGCCAGCCGCGCTCCGTCGTGCCCACGTCCACGATCGACAGCACCGAAGGGTGGGTGATGCGAGCCACGGCCTCGATCTCGCGCTGAAAGCGCCCGCGCACCTGCGCGCTGGTGATCAGCTCCGGGCGCAGCACCTTGACGGCGAAGCGCTTCTCGGCGATGCGCGTGTGGCGCGCCTGATAGATGCGGCCCATGCCGCCCTCACCGAGCACCTGTTCCACCTGATAGCTGTCGAGCAGGGTGGTGCCGATCAGCACGTCATCGGTATCAGTGCCCAGCGACGGGGCGGCGTCCGACTCCGAATCTACGGAGTCGGCGCTGAGCCAGCTGTCGGAAGCGGAGGGGCTACGAGGGCGCTCGGGCATGGCGTCCGCGGACGGCGACGTCCGGCCAAGACAAAGACAAGAGCACCCAGCATACACGCCATGTGCGCTGCTTTCGAGGTGCAGGCGCGCGCCCGCACCACCCTCACTGAACGGACAGCTCGTCGCACTGCGTGATACACGTCCAGATTGGCGCAGCGGGTCGAGTGACGCAGTCCGCCAACCTGCGCCCGCGGCCCCACATGGAGGCTCAACCTCGGCGCGCAGCCGTGCCGTAGCGTCGCCACATCACCGCCATCTCCGCACAGCGGGTGGCGTGTAGCCCCGCGAGCTGCGGCCGCGGGGACGGGAAGTTCCGCTAGAGCGTGCCGTATATCTTTCACGTGCCTGCTCGCGATTTCTTCCGTTCCGTTCACGGCCGCACCACGCGCTGGCTGGCGATGCTGCCGCTGCTGCTGAGCAGCAGCCTGGCATCCGCACAGGACAGCGAGGCGCGCGCCATCACGCCCGAAGAGCTGTGCAAGACGCACTGGACGATCGATCTGGACTGGCTGCCGTATTGCCGCAACCAGCGCCTGGGCGAGCTGCGCGACACCATCCGCCGCGCAGTGATCGTGATCCATGGCAAGCAGCGCAACGCCAAGAGCTACTTCGATGCCGTGAACCGCATCGGCAACGAGGAGGGCAGGGCACAAGACACGCTGCTCATCGCACTGCAGTTCCTCACGCAGCCCGACGTGGCCAGGAACAAGCTGCCGCAGAACGTCTTGTACTGGGACAAGGAGGGCTGGAAGAACGGGATGAAGAGCCTCAACGGCGCGCGGCTGTCGTCGTTCGAGGTGCTCGATCGCGTGCTCAAGCGGCTCATCGATCAGAACCCCAACCTGCAGCAGATCGTGATCGCCGGGCACTCCGCTGGCGCTCAGTTCGTGCAGAAGCACGCGCTCGGACGCCGGCTGGACACCTCAGCCTGGAAGGGCCAGCTGCACTACGTGATCACCAACCCGGGCTCATACATGTACCTCACCAGCGAGCGGCCGGAGGAACCCAAGCGCTGCAAGGAGACGTTCAACGACTATCGCTACGGCGTCGAGAACAACCGGCTCGACTACTTCATGGGCACGAGCCCCGACAGCATGTGGAAGAAGCTGTCAGAGTATCCGGTCACCCTGATGCTCGGAGACGAGGACACGGACGAGAAGGAAGGCGACCAGAGCTGCCCCGCGCTGGCACAAGGCAAGAACCGCTTCGAGCGCGGCAAGGAGTTTCACCGTATCACCACCAAGAGCCTGCCCGCGCATGCGCCGGAGTTGAGCCTCTCGCGCTTCCGCCTGATCGTCATTCCGCACGTCGGGCACGAGTTCGAGCGCATGTGGGATAGCCGTTGCGGCCGTAGCCTGCTGTTCGGCAACGGTGAGTGCACGGGCCCGAGCGCGCCCAGGGCCGTCAAGCCGCCACCCAAGGCAGCCTTCCCGCTGTGAGCGTGGCAGCGGGGCCTGTGCGGTAGTCACCGCCGCCCCGGTACGCGCCAGGCCCGGATCAGGGGGCGGGGGCTACGTCGTCCGGGTCGAGCACGCTGTCGCCCGCATTGGCATCGACGAGCTCGGCCTCGTCACACAGCCCCCACTCACCGTCGATGCACTTCTGCACGCCGACGAAGCAGGGTTGAATGCCGTCGTGCGCGGGCAGGTAGACGCGGCACTCCTGGCGCGCGCCCGCCTCGCAGTGGCCCTGCAGCCACACGTCGCGCGAGTCGCCGGTGCTGGAGTCGTAGCTCGACAGATCAGGCGACCCGGACTGCGCCGGCGGTGGGCGGTCACTCTCGGAGCCGCACGCCGCGCACAGCAGACCCGAAAGGAGCAGAGTCAGGCTCGTCTTCTGGTAGCTCAGCACTAGCCAGTAGACCGGCTTTT
Source organism: Polyangiaceae bacterium (assembly GCA_025937895.1). Taxonomy (GTDB): domain Bacteria; phylum Myxococcota_A; class Polyangia; order Polyangiales; family Polyangiaceae; genus SZUA-265. Next base: position 10,223 of record JAICQL010000099.1, read on the forward strand.
TTGCCGATGTCTTGAATTCTGGAGCAGCGCCGCAAACAGCTGAGCCGGATCGAAACGCACCGTGGTGCGTCTGGATCCGGCTCGGCTCCAGCTGCTCGCGTTGCGCGAGCGGCTGGCTCGGGCGAGCGTGCTGCCTGGCAGCGCGCTCGCTCCGCCTCACTGCTCGGGGATGGTAAAGCTCTTGATGAACGTCGGGGGCTCGCCCTTGAAGGCCTCGATCTTCGCGCGCCGGAAGACCATGCGCACGCAGCTGCCCGTGAGCGTGTCACGGAACTTCGCCGTCAGGATCTCCACCGATGAGACCTCGCCGTCATTCGAGTAGATGACCCGAGCCTTGCCGGGGCCGGAGGGGCCGCCCTGCGGGCGGCACGACGAAGCCAGCTTCGCCGCGTTCCCCAGCGCGGTCGCTGCCGCCTCGTTCACGGCGGAGCTGACCGGGCCAGCCTCTGCCTTCTCCTCGCTCTTGGCTTCCTTGATCTCGGTGGCTGGCGCGGCCTTGGCAGCCGGAGCCGCGGCAGCCGTCGCGCGCTTGGCAGTAGAGCTGGGCTTGCTCGCCTCTCTTTCCTTGGCGTTGCGTTCGCTCTTCTCCGCGCGCGCGCTCCGGCTGGCCGCGGCCCTGCTCGTCGCCCTGCGATCGCCACCACGCTTTTTCTGTGGGGCTTGCGCTTCGGCTACGAAGGCTGAGGCCTGTGAATCGTCGTATTTGGCGAGCTGCGCCTGGTTGGCCTTGGACGGCTGATCTTCGGCCGCAGGCTCGCTGGAGGGCTCGGTCGCCGTCTCCTTGGCGCTCGCGCTCTGCGCAGGCTCGTCTGCCTTTGCCGCTGAGTCACTGCCCTTGGAATCACTGCCCTTGGAATCACTGCCCTGCGTATCACTGCCCTTGGAGTTACTGCCCTGCGAGTCACTCGTCGGCGCAGGCTCGGGCTTGGGCATGGCCGCAGCAACGGCGGCCGTCTCCACCGGAGCCGCGGAGCTCCAGCCACCGCGCACGGCGAGCACTGCGCTGCCCAGGCCGACCAAGCCGACCAGGCCAGCAGCGAGCCACACGCCGCTGCCGCGACCGCGGTTCGGGCGGAAGTTGGGAATGGGGGCCACGGACGCCGTGCGCGCCACCGGCGGCACCGGAGGCACCGAGCGCGCCGCGGGGCGCGACGAAACCTGACGCGGACCGGTACGTGCGGACTCGCGCGGCGGCGGTGCAGACGGCACGGGCGGCGGCGGATCCATCGGCATCGCTTCCATGCCGGGCTGCTCCGAGTAATGCAGCTCCGAGTAATCAGGGCTACCCGTCCACATGCGCGTCGGATCGTCGTCGGCCTCTTCGAACTGAGACAGCTGCGCGTACGCCGGCTGCTGCGGCATCCCACCGTGGAACGCGCTGGTTGCGGGAAACGCGCCCGACTGCTGGAACTGCTCGAAGTTACCGAGGGCCTGCCAGCCCGAAGTGCCCGGGGGCCAGAGCGGAGTGCGCACCGTGAGCTGACCCGCAGCGAAAGCATGCGCGATCTGATCGACGGTCATGTTCTGCACACGATTGCCGCCGACGGCTACGCGCCATGGCTCATTCGCTGCGACTGAAGCTGCTGCGAGGTTCCCCGCTGAAAATGCCCTTCTGTCGCTCATTTACTTACCTCCGCCCCCCATACGATAACAGCACGACCCGGCTCTCTCGGCAAACGCTGTTCATGATGATGCACCGCCGCCGAGTGACCTCGTGCATGGCTTTTCCATTATAGCGAAACGGCGAGCACTGGGCCCCCCGTAGCCACCCTTTGCGGCTTTCCGAGCAAACTACAGTCACAGTTTTTTTCTACAGCATTGGCTGCATTTGCAGCGGTGGGACAGTTCGAGAGCGATGCGAACGCGGGATGGCTGCCGAATTTGTGCCCTGGATTCATGCTGCCGGATGTCTGCTACCAGGTTCTCCGTTTGCCAGATCTTCTGCTGCCAGATTTCTGCTGCCAGATTGTGGCGCCGTTGCACCGCTCGAAATGGGGCGCAGCGCTCGAAACGGCGCGCGGCTTACTAGATCCAGAATAGAGAACGAACGTTCAAAGTCGGGGCAACACGCCGAGCTCTTCGAGGAAGAAGCGCACCGTCTGCTTCTGCATCGCGACGCGTCGAGCCTCTTCGAAGCCCATCCAGGTCTCGACGCAGACGCCCACGCAACCGACGCGATCGACGATCACTTCCGTCGAGGAAGTGGCCACCGGATAGTAGTGCGGCGCCCAGAGCTCGTACGGAGACTGGCGTGTCTCGTTCAAGCGATCGATGACCAGCTGGATGATGCCGGGCATGGGGTTCACGCCGTACACCACCGTCTGTCCGAACGAAGCGGGAACGGCCGGGTGATAGCGCTTCCAGCTCTCGTGCAAGGTCATCACCAGCGCCGGGCGCTCCAGCTCCACCAGGTCCATGAAGCGGCGGGCCAGGCGCTGCTCCAGCGCTTCCGACGCAGCGTCGCCAGGGAAGCAGCGGTTCATGTCGAGGCCACCCGGAGCCATGCGCTGGCGAGCGCGGTACGCCGCGGGGTTCATCACCGGCACCACGAGCAGCCGCCCGCTCTCGGGCCGAATGCCCTCCTCGAGCAGCTCGCTCAGGGCGTGCACCCCCGCGATCTCGTCTCCGTGGATTCCTGCCTGCACCAGGGCCGTCGGGCCGGGCTTGCGACCCTCGATCACGTGCACGTTGATGGTGGGATGCAGCTGATGGACGCCGGGCTGCCACTTCTCCATGGCTGGCATCGTGCTCTATTCCCGCGTTAGAGCAAGGGGTAGAGGGTGAACCGACCAGTGGGTCGCGCCGTGTTGGAGCAGCCAGTTAGCTCGGCTCGAGACACTGGTGGGCGGTCTGCGTACCCCTGGGTCCGGCCGGACCAAGATTGACAGCCCGGGGATACCGATTGTAACCGTGCCGGCCCGCGTCCATCTGATCGGGAAATCGTGAGCGACAAGTCCCTCGTCATCGTCGAGTCTCCAGCGAAGGCCAAGACCATCGCGGCCTTCCTGGGCAAGGACTTCATCGTCGAGTCCTCCATCGGGCACATCCGCGACTTGCCGCGGCGCGCCAGCGACGTGCCGCCCAAGTACAAGAAAGAGAGCTGGGCGCGCCTCGGTGTCGACGTGGATGGCGATTTCAAGCCGCTCTACATCATCGACGCCGACAAGCGCGACCACATCAAGCACCTGAAGGAGCTGCTGACGGAGGCCGATCGGCTGTACCTGGCGACGGACGAGGATCGCGAAGGGGAGTCGATCGCCTGGCATTTGCTGGAGGTGCTGCAGCCCAAGGTGCCGGTGCTGCGCATGGCCTTCCACGAGATCACGAAGAAGGCGATCCTGCAGGCCATCGAGAATCCGCGGGAGATCGATCAGCGCCTGGTGAACGCGCAGGAAGCGCGCCGTATCCTCGATCGCCTGTACGGCTACGAGGTCTCGCCCGTGCTCTGGAAGAAGGTCATGCCGAAGCTGTCGGCAGGCCGAGTGCAGAGCGTTTCGACGCGCATGGTGGTGGAGCGCGAGATCGCGCGCATGCGCTTCGTCGTGGCGCGCTACTGGGACGTGGAGGGCACGTTCACCACCGACGGCAATGGCGCCGGGGAGAATGGCGCCGGGGAGCCCAGCCAGTTTCAGGCCACGCTGGTCGGGGTCGATGGCCGCCGGGTGGCGACGGGCAAGGACTTCGACGAAAGCGGCAAGCTGAGCCGGCCCGACGTCTTCGTGCTGAGCGAGGAGCAAGCCCAGGGCTTCGCCAGCGCGCTGCCCAGCGCCAGCTTCCGCGTGGACGCGGTGGAGCAGAAGCCGAATCGCCGTAGCCCGCCTCCGCCCTTCATGACCTCCACCCTGCAGCAGGAGGCCAGCCGCAAGCTGCGCTTCTCCTCGGCCCGCACGATGCGCGCCGCGCAGGATCTGTATGAGGCCGGTCACATCACGTACATGCGCACGGATAGCAGCACGCTCTCCGATACGGCGCTCAACGCCGCGCGCACGCTGATCGCGGAGCTGTACGGCAAGGAGTACCTGCCGCCGCAGCCGCGCCGATACGCCAACAAGGTGAAGAACGCGCAGGAGGCGCACGAGGCCATTCGCCCCGCGGGCGACGCCTTCCGCCATCCGAGCGAGGTGGAGCGCGAGGTGGGCTCCGATCAGGCCAGACTTTACGAGCTGATCTGGAAGCGCACCGTGGCCTGTCAGATGGAAGACTCGCGCGGCCAGAGCGTGAAGCTCACGATCGGTGCGCAGATCGACGGCCAGAAGCTGGAGTTCGCGGTCACCGGCAACACGATCACGTTCCCCGGCTTCTTGCGCGCTTACGTCGAAGGCAGCGACGATCCGACGCAGGAGCTGGAGCAGCGCGAGCGGCCGCTGCCGCTGGTGAACGAGGGGGCTACGCTCGCCGGCAACCAGTTCGAGCCGAAGGGGCACGAGACGCAGCCGCCGGCGCGCTACACGGAGGCCTCTCTGGTCAAGCGCCTGGAGGAGCTCGGGGTGGGCCGTCCGTCCACGTACGCCTCCATCCTGTCGACGATCCAGCAGCGCGGCTACGTCTGGAAGAAGGGCTCGGCCCTGGTGCCGTCGTTCAAGGCGTTTGCCGTCGTGCAGCTGCTGGAGAAGCACTTCGGCGATCTGGTGGACTACGCCTTCACCGCGCGCATGGAGGATGAGCTGGATGCCATCGCGGAGGGCCAGGAAGAGGCCGTGCCCTGGCTCAAGCGCTTCTACTTCGGCGTGGATGCCGCCCCGGCCAGGGCCAAGAGCAGCCGCTCCAACGCCAGCGGGCCGCTGAGCGTGGGCCTGCGCACGCTGGTGGCGGAGCGTCTGAACGAGATCGACGCGCGCGCCATCAACTCGCTGCCGCTGGGCAAGGATGATCAGGATCGCGACGTCGTCGTGCGCGTGGGCCGCTACGGGCCCTACCTGCAGCGCCAGGATGACACGGCCTCAATCCCCGAAGATCTGCCCCCGGACGAGGTCACTCTGGAGAAGGCGATCGAGCTGCTGGAGGCGCCGAGCGGCGATCGCCTGCTGGGCACCGATCCCGAGTCGGGCCTGCCGGTGTACGTGCGCACCGGGCGCTTCGGCGCCTACGTGCAGCTGGGTGAGGCTGGCGGCAAGGAGAAGCCGCGCACCGGCTCACTGCTCAAGTCGATGACTCCAGCCACCATGACGCTGGAGGATGCGCTGAAGATGCTGTCCCTGCCGCGAGTGGTGGGCGAGCACCCAGAGAGTCACGTGCCGATCACGGCGCAGCTCGGGCGCTACGGTCCGTACATCTCCTGCGGGAAAGACAGCCGCAGCGTCGAGAAGGAAGAGGACGTCTTCACCATCACGCTCGAGCAGGCGCTGCAGGTTCTGGCGCAGCCGAAGACCCGGGGCCGGCGCAAGGCGGCAGAGCCACTGCGCGAGCTGGGCAAGGACGAGTTCTCGGGCGGCGAGATCACGCTGCGCGAGGGCCGCTTTGGCTACTACGTGACCGATGGGGAGACCAACGCCTCGCTGTCGAAGGCCGACTCGCCCGAGACGATCGACAACGCGCGCGCGCAGGAGCTCCTGCACAACCGGCGCGAGCGCGGTCCCGTTACGAAGAAGAAGGCCAAGAAGAAGGCTGCCAAGGCCGCCACGGCAAAGGAGCCGAAGGTGTCCAAGGCCAGCAAGACAGCCGAGGCCGACCAGGAGGATGCCGCTCCATCGGCGCGCGGCTCCGCTGGGGCCCGCTCCGAGCGCGCCGGCTCGGCCACGGAGGCGCGGCGCCCGAACAAGAAGCTCACCAGTCGCCGGCCGCCCCCCGCCAAGGCCGCAAAGAAAGCGGCCAAGAAGAGCCCGGCGCGCGCTCGCGCCAGCGAGCAGCCGGAAGCGGAGAGTGCGGGCAAGAAGCGCTCGAGCGGCAAGTCTGGCAAGGCGAGCGGGCGCCCCAGCAAGTCGCCCGATTGAGCACCGCGGGCGCGGCTGGCCCAGCACTCCGAGCCGCGCCAGCCTGCAGTCGGTACGAAGGGCTCGCGCGTCTGGAGCTCAGCTCTGGTCAGCGTGTCAGTGTATGCGTTGCCCGGGCTGGGCACCCGCGTCGGGCGCAAGCAGGAAGATCTCCGCGCCGTCACCGGCGGCCAGCGCCATACCCTCGCTCGTGCCCACCTTCATCGCGCGCGGTGCCAGGTTGGCCACGACCACGATCAGGCGCCCCAGCAGGGACTCGGGCGCATACGCGGTGCGGATGCCCGCGAAGATGGTGCGCTCCTCCGTGCCCAGGCTGACCCGCAGGCGCAGCAGCTTGCGCGAGCTCTCCACCACCTCGGCGCTCAGGATCTTGGCCACGCGTAGATCCACCTTGGTGAAGTCCTCGAAGCCGATGGTGGGTGCCAAGGGCTCGCTCGGCGCGCTGGCTGCGTCGCGCGCGGGCGGTGCTGCTGCGGGCGCTGCTGCTGCAGGCGCTGCCGCCGGCTGCGGCGCGGGCGCGGGCGGCGCCTCGGCCTTGCTGGCCTCGATCATTGCCTGGACCTGGCGCGGATCGACCCGGCTCATCAGGTGGCGGAACGGCTGCAGTGACGTGCCCAGCAGCGGGCGCTGCACTGCGTCCCAGCTCTCGAACGGAGCGCCGAACAGCTCAGCGGTCTGCGCTGCCAGCGCGGGCAGGACTGGGCTCAGATACAGCGCCAGCTGGCGGTAGGCGTTGAGCGCCACCGTGCACACGTCCTGCAGCTCGCGAGCGCGCTCGGGCTGCTTGGCGAGCTTCCACGGCTGCATGCGATCGACGTATTCGTTGGCGCGGTCTGCCAGCTTCATCACGCTACGCATCGCTCGCCCGTAGTCACAGCTCTCGTAGGCGCTGGCGATGTCCTCGGACTGCGCCGCGGCCTCCGCGAAGAGCCCACCGTCCTCGGGGTATTGCGCCGACAGCCCCGTGCTCTGCACCAGGCGCGCAGTGCGGCTGACCAGGTTCACGACCTTGCCCACGAGATCGGCGTTCACCCGGGTGGCAAAGTCTTCCAGATCCAGGTCGAGGTCGTCGACCTTCGAGCTCAGGCGGCTGGCGTAATAGTAGCGGAGATAGCTCGGGTCGAGGTGATCGGCGTAGGTGGCAGCGCGCACGAACGTGCCCCTGCTCTTCGACATCTTCTCGCCGTTCACCGTCAAGAAGCCGTGAACCTGGATGCGCCGGGGTAGCTGCAGCCGGGCCGCGTGCAACATTGCCGGCCAGAACAGCGCGTGGAAGTACGTGATGTCCTTGCCGATGAAGTGGTAGATCTCCCAGCCGGGGCGGCGCCAGATCTCGTCGAAGTCCCTGCCGTTCTTGCGGCACCACTCGCTGGTGGCGGCAAGATAGCCGATCGGCGCATCGAACCAGACGTACCAGTAATTGCCGGGGCTGTCGGGGATCTCGAAGCCGAAGTAGGGGGCTGGCCGCGACACGTCCCAGTCCTGCAGCGGGGCGGAGAGGAAGTGCCCGTGCAGGTAGTTGGCCACGCTGGGCTGCAGGTGATCGTCGCTCTGCGTCCAGGTCTCCAGGAAGGCGTGCAGGGACTCGATGGTGATGAACAGGTGAGTGGAGAGCCTAGTCTCGGGCACGGCGCCCGATACGGCGCTGCGCGGGTTCTTCAGCTCGGTGGGGCTGTACGTCGCGCCGCACGACTCGCAGTTGTCCCCGTATTGATCCGGCTTGCCGCAGCGCGGACACTCGCCCTTCACCATGCGGTCCGCCAGGAACAGCCCCTCCTTCGGATCGTACAGCTGCGAGACCTGCCGCTCGGCGATCAGCCCGGCCTTGCGCAGCGCCGCCCAGATCTCGTGACAGAGCCGGCGGTTCTCCTCGGAGTCCGTGCTGCCGTAGTAGTCGAAGCTCACCCCGAAGCGCTGGAAGTCCTCCTGGTGAGCGCGGCTCATCGTCTCGAGCACCTCACGCTCGCTGATCCCTTCCTGGCGCGCGCGCAGCATCAGCGCGGTGCCGTGCGTATCGTCGGCGCACATGTAGCGCACCTCGTGCCCGCGCAGCCGCTGGAACCGCACCCAGATGTCGGTCTGCAGGTACTCCACCAGGTGGCCAATGTGGATGTGGCCGTTGGCATACGGCAGCGCGCTGGTGACGAGGATCCGGCGAGGCGTCGACATGAAGAGCATGCTGCCCCAGCGCGGCAGCAAGCACAATGGCGCGCCCGAGCCGCGGCGGAGGCGGAGCGCTGCTAGCCGCGGCGGCGCAGGGCTTCGATGCCGGGCAGCTTGTGCCCTGCCAGCAAGGTATTAGCGGCGGCGCTGCCGCTCGAGATGAGCTCGATGCCGCGTCTGCGCTCTTCCGGCAAGGTGCGCACGTAGCGCGTCGTTTCACGGCCCAGCACGACCATGCGCGGGGCAGGCTGGCCATCGAGCGCAGGGCTGGCGCACAGCTCGACCAGCTTCTGGCTCGACTCTGTGCCACCGCTGCTGCCCAGGTCACCCGTGGCGCCCCACCACAGCAGGTGCTGCCGCGAGCGGAGCGCCTGGCAGAAGCGCTCGCTGCTCTCCGGGCCAATGTCGACCACGCGCGCTCGTTCGAACATGGAGCTGCAAGGGATCACCCGTGGCTCGGGGTCGCCCTCCCAGACGATGCTCAGATCGCTCGGCAAGAGCAGCTCGACGTCCAGATCGCGGCAGCGCGCGAGCAAGGAACGGCAGCGCGCCAGCAGCTCCGGCTCTGCGCTGGCAGACTCCGGCACTCGCCCGAGCGCGGCCAGCAACGTGGTGGCTGCCAGCCCGCCCACACAGAGCAGCGAGAGCCGGCCCAGGCAGCGATCGAGCAGGTCGAGCTTGTCGGCGAGCCGCCGCCCGCCCACACACCAGCCGACGCGCGCGCGCGGCGCGCCGAGCAGCTCACTCAGCGCGGTCAGCTCCAGCCGCGCGGAGCCGCCCAGGGCGCGGCGTGGCAAGAGCAGCGGCAGGCGCACCTGCGAGGCCAGCTCCAGGTGGCTGCTGGCGAAGGCGTCACCCAGATAGGCGTCGGCGTTGCTGGCCAGCGCCCGGGCGAAGCGCTCGTCGTTGCTCCGTTCGCCGGGCTCTCGCGACAGGTCCGGCAAGACGCAGATCTGCCCCGGCCGCAGCTGGTGAAGGATCCGGACCACGGCGTCGCCCGTGCACTCCTCCGGCAGGAACGCCTCCACCTGCAGCTCTGCGCTGACCCGCGAGGTGAGCTCGTCCAGGCTGCTCACCCCGGTGTCGGCGGCGTCCTCCCGGTCGAGCTGCGTGCCGATGACGACCCGCGCCTCTCGCGCCAGGAGCTCGCGCAAGCTGGAGCCGGGCGCTGCCGAACCGGCGAGCACCAGTGGATCGACCCGAAAAAAAACTCGACGACCCCGGCAGTCGAGGTCGTCGAGAGTTTGAAACGCAGTCAGAGAGGTCAGCGGCTGGCCACGAGCTTCACGAGATCGACCATGCGCTCGGAGAAGCCCCACTCGTTGTCGTACCAGGAGAAGACCTTGGCGAAGCGATCGCCCATGGTCTTGGTGAGGGTGGCGTCAAAGATGCTGGAGGCGGGGTGACCGATGAAGTCGCTGGAGACGAGCTGCACGTCGGTGTACGCCAGGTAGCCCTTCATCGCCGAGGAGTTGGCGGCCTGCTTCATCGCCTCGTTGATGGCGGCGGCGGTGACCGGCTTCTCGGTGGTCAGGGTCAGGTCGACCACGGACACGTCCACGGTCGGAACGCGCACGGCCAGACCATCGAACTTGCCCTTGAGCGCCGGGATCACCTCGGCCACGGCCTTGGCAGCACCCGTCGAGGTCGGGATCATGCTGACGGCTGCGGCGCGAGCGCGGCGCAGATCACCCTTGCGGTGCGGCAGATCCAGCAAGCTCTGATCGTTGGTGTACGCGTGCACGGTGGTCATCAGACCGCGCTCCACGCCGAAGTTATCCAGCAGCACCTTGGCCACGGGGGCCAGACAGTTGGTGGTGCAGGAGGCGTTGGAGATGATGTTGTGCTTGGCAGCGTCGTATTCGCTGTCGTTCACGCCCATCACGATCGTCTTGTCGTGATCGGTGGCGGGCGCGCTGATGATGACCTTGCTGGCGCCGGCCGTGAGGTGACCGGAGGCCTTCTCCTTGGAGGTGAACAGACCGGTGCACTCCAGGACGACGTCGACCTTGAGGTCCTTCCAGGGCAGCTCGCCCGGGGCCTTCAGCGCGGTGACGCGCACTTCCTTGTCGCCGACGCGGATGCCGCCGTCAGTGGCCGCCACGTCCGCCTCGAAGGTGCGGTGGATCGAGTCGTACTTGAGCAGGTGAGCGAGCGTCTTGGGATCGGTCAGGTCGTTGATGGCGACCAGCTCCACATCTTTGATGCCCCGCTTGTGCAGCGCGCGAACCACGCAGCGCCCGATGCGTCCAAAGCCGTTGATTGCAATTCTCGTAGCCATGTTTTCTCCTGTAACCTGCGCGCTCGCCCGCAAATTCCCGAGTCGATTCGGGAGGGGATCTACCGTTCGATGCCCTGCCGATCAAGCGGACTCGCACCCGCGCCGGAGCTTTCTCCGGGGCCGTGGGCGGGCTGAAAGAAGCCGTTGCTCGAGCTGCGCTCGAGTTGCTGCAGACGTGCGGAAACGCCCTCTTACCGCGTTTCGCGCCGGGCTGGCCGAAAGTTTCTGCGCGCGCTGGTTTCCAGCCGTACGGCCCTCCCGTTTCGCACTGATGGCTGCTCGCCGTTTCAGCCCGGAGCAGCTGCCGTCGCCGCCGCCCGGATCTGCAAGATCCCAGCGCTGCTCCCAGGCCAGCGCCGGCGGGCGTTGCCCCGCCTCAGCGCTCGGTGCGCGAGGGCGGCCGAGACGAGCTGGGCGGCGCCACGGCCACGCTCACCGCAAACTTGGAGCGCCGGATGGCGTACAGCCGGAAGGGCTTCTCCTTGCCCTTCAGCTGCACGGGCGGCAGCTCCTGATAGTCAAAGCGCCCGCCCAGCCGCTCCAGGGTGGCCGCGCTCACCAGGATCTCCCCCGCACCTGCCGCTCCACACAGCCGCGCGCTGGTGTTCGCGGTGTCGCCGATCACCGTGTACGAGAGCGCCTTGGAGCTGCCGATGTAGCCGGCCACGACCGGACCGGTGTGGATGCCGATGCCGATCTCGAGCGCCGGCTCCTTGCGCGCCCTGCGCGTGGCATTGAACGCGCGCAGCACTTCCATCTGCTCGATGGCGCACTCCACCGCGCGCACCGCGTCGTCCTTGGTGACGACCGGCGCGCCCCACAGCGCCATGATGCCGTCGCCCATGAACTTGTCGAGGGTGCCCTCGTATTTGAACAGCGTCTCCACCATCAGCTCGAAATACTCGTTGAGCATCTCGACTAGCGCCTCTGGCGAGGCGCCTTCACTCATCATGGTGAAGCCACGGATGTCGGAGTTGAAGACGGTACAGTCACGGACGAGCTGACCACCCTTCTGAATGACCATCTCCCCCGACAGCACCTTCTCCGCCACGTTGGGGGAGAGCAGCCGGCTGAAGCGCTCGCGATTGACGATCTCCTGCTCGACCTTCTTGCCGAGGATGGTGATCTCGATGAACATCGCGGCCTGCGCGGCGATCGACGTGACCATCTCCAGGTCGCGGTTCTCGAAGCGCGCCAGCGTCTCGCTGTCCAGCCAGAGCACGCCCAGGATCTCTTTCTCGTGCATCAGCGGCGCGACGATCGCCGAGCTGATGCGATTGAGGATCATGCTGCGGCCCTTGGAGCCGGCAAAATCCATCGCCGCGTCATGGGTCAGCACGGACGCGCGCTCCCGCATCACGTGGTTCATGATCGTGGACGAGACGCTGATCGGCGCCTCGGAGCCGTCGCGCCGCAAGCTGGCACCGGGCACCAGCTCGCCATTGTCACCGACCAGGAAGATGACGCCCCGATCGGCCCGCACGAAGCGGAACATGCTGATCAGGATCTTGTTGAGGAGGGTGGAGAGATCGCGCTCCAGACAGATCTCGCGCGACAGCTCGTGCGAGAGCCGCAGCCGCTCGTAGTCAGCCTCCATCTGCGCGGGATTCGACGCCACCTGGTGGTAGGGGCGGAAGCCCTGCTCCTGCGCGGCGATCTGCGTGCCGATCTCATGGCCCTGCTTGTGGACGTCAATCTGCGACGGGGCCGCGGTGAGCAGCGTCTGGCCCGCGCCGCCGCCCAGCACCGGGCTCGGGCCACGCACCGCGGGTGCCGCCTCGAACGTCTCCAGCTTGCGCGCCGTGGCGGTGAACGCGCCGGAGTGGCCGCTCGGTACCGACACCCCCATGGGCCGGATGGGCTGCAGCTCCGCCGTGTTGACGGGCACCAGCGGCGCGCGGCGCTGCGCGGCCGAGTCGGCGGGCGCCGGCGCGGGGGCAGGAGGCGCGCCGTCCTGCTCGAAGCGAGCGCGCGTTGCCCCCAGGCTGAACTCGTCACCATGTTGCAGCGGGCGGCTGCCGGTGAGACGGGCCCCGTTCAGGAAGGTGCCATTGAGGCTGTCCAGATCCTGCAGCACCCACGTCTTGCCTTCGAGCAGGATGCGGCAGTGCTCCTTCGATACGATCTTGTCGAGGATCTGAATGCTGCTGTCGGGGTGCCGACCGAGTGAATTCACTGCGGCTAGCGTGACGACCTGCTGACCCTCGGGTGAGGTGAGGATGAGCCGAGCCATCGCAGTTCAGGCTACCGTCCGGCGGACGCGGCGACAAGCACGGCCCGTTCTGGTAATGTAGCTCGGGCTCATGAACCGGTACTTGCTCTCAATCGACCAGGGGACCACCGGGTCGACGGCGCTGGTCATGGGTATGGACGGACGAACTCTCGGGCGCGAAAGCCACGAGCTGCCACAACACTTTCCGAAAGCCGCCTGGGTCGAGCACGACCCCATGGAGATTCAGGAGAGCGTGACTCGCTCCGTGAGCGGCGCGCTGCGGGCAGCGGGGGTGAGCGGTTCGGAGATCCTCGCCATCGGCATCACCAACCAGCGCGAAACCACGTTGCTGTGGGACAAGCTCAGCGGTCGGCCGATTGATCGAGCCATCGTCTGGCAGGACCGCCGCACCACGGAGGTGTGTCGCCGCCTGCAGAGCGAGGGCCATGAAGCGCAGGTGCGGGAGCGCACGGGGCTCGTGCTCGATCCGTACTTCTCCGCGACGAAGCTGGCGTGGCTGCTGGATGAGCACGAAGCCCACGAGCGCGCCGCGCGCGGTGAGCTGGCGTTTGGCACCGTCGATTCGTTCCTCGTCTGGTGGCTGGCGGGCGGCGCCGCCGCAGGCGCCCCTCACGTGATCGAGGTCACGAACGCATCGCGCACGAGCCTGATGCACCTCGACACGCTGCGCTGGGACCCGTGGCTGTGCGAGCTCTTCCGGGTACCTGCCGGCGTGTTGCCGCGCATCGTGCCGAGCACGGGTGTGGTGGCGCGGACGAGCGGCTTTGCGCCGCTGCCCGACGGTGTGCCGATCGCCGGCATCGCCGGCGATCAGCAGGCGGCACTGTTCGGTCAAGCGTGTTTCGATCCAGGTGACGCCAAGTGCACCTATGGAACCGGTGCGTTTCTGGTGGTGAACACGGGGCGCGAGCGGTTTCGCAGCCGCAACGGGCTGCTCGGCACCGTCGCCTGGCAGGTGGGCAGCGAGGTTGCTTATGCACTGGAGGGCAGCTGCTTCATTGCGGGAGCGGCCGTTCAGTGGCTTCGAGATGGGCTCGGCTTGATCCGCTCTTCGGGCGAGATCGAGGCGCTGGCGCGCTCGGTGCCGTCCAGCGATGGCGTGGTGTTCGTGCCCGCGCTCTCGGGGCTCGGCGCGCCACACTGGGACCCGGACGCCCGCGGCTTGCTCTGCGGCTTGACCCGGGGGTCCAGCGCCGGTCACATCGCGCGCGCCACCCTGGAGGCCATCGCTTTTCAGGTGGCAGACCTGGTCGCGGCCATGGGCGATGACCTGCGGGCCCCGCTCGACGCTTCTCTGCCGCAACCGGCGGCAGGAGCTCTGTCTCAGGCTGTTTCCCAGGCTGCATCCCAGGCTGTTTCCCAGGCCATGTCCCAAGCTGTGTCCCAGCCTGCAGCGGATGTGGAGGAAGGGGGCTCGGCCTCCCCGTTGGCTGGCCGTAGTAGCAACAACCCTGCAGAGCCCATCCAGATTCGCTGCATTCGAGTTGACGGAGGGGCGGCTCAGAACAATCTTCTCATGCAGTTTCAAAGTGATGTGTCGGACGTGAAGATTGAGCGCCCACTCGACATCGAGTCCACGGCGCGCGGAGCCGCAATGCTCGCAGGTGTGGGTGCAGGTGTGTTTTCCAGCTTGAAAGATGCTGCGCGCTTCGTGGAGCACCCGCAGCAGTTTCTGCCCCAAATGACGGCAACCGAGCGTCGGGAGCGCCTGTCGAGCTGGCAGGCAGCAGTGAACCGGACGCGCTCGCGAGCCACTTCAGGTGGCGCCGCGCAAGCACGCGGCGTGGAAGAAGGCGGCCATGGCCACTGACAAGGGCGGGGCAGGAACCCCCTCCGAAGCTATCACCGACGTTCCCGTCGACTGGGAGGCGCTGGAGGACGCCTTCGAGAACAACGCGCCCGAGGTGCATAGCTATCTACATCTCGGCACGGGTGAGGTGCTGCGCGTGGTGGACGGCATCGCAGATCCGCAGATGCACTCGCGCATCGCCGCGGATCCGGCGTACGTGCGGGTCGAGCCGGTCAGCTCGCGCGAGCAGTACCGCTGGATGGAGCGCTTCATCCAGATGCTGGATCCCGGAGATCTGCGGGACGAGCTGGTGCTCGCCATTGATGGGCGTGGCGCTTTCCGGCGCTTCAAGGACGTGTTGATGGTGAACGCCGCCGAGCGGGAGCGCTGGTTCGCGTTCCGCAGCGAGCGGCTGCGCGTGTTCATGGAGGCCTGGCTGGAGGCGCACGCGCTGCGCGCCGTGCCGCGCCCGCTGCCCGCGCCCGCTGCACCCAGCAAGGAGCAAGCCTCCGAGCCCCCGCCGGTCTCGCAGGATCAGCTGGGCGGCAGGCGTACGCGCAACGCGGAGTGGCTGCGCCGGCAGCTCAAGGACGTGGCGACCACCCTGGGCGCTCGCGATCTGGACCGCGTCTTGACGTTCGCTGAGTTCGTCAAGGCTCGCCGCGTGTCGCGCGGCTACGCGCAGCGCCACGAGCCGGGCGCCGCCGACGAGGACTCACCGGAGGCCGGCAGCCACGCCGTGCGCAGCAGCAGCACGCCGCCTTCATCGAGCGCCGCTGATGATGGCAGCCGGAGCAGTGAAAAAACGCTGCCGTCGTGATCCGCTGCGTGCCTGAAGGTGCGGCGTGGGCCGCCGTCCGGGCGCTCGTGGTCGCGCTGACGGTGGCGCACGTCGCGCTGTCCGCTGAGTCGCCGACGGTCGTGCCCGCGCCATGGCTCGTAGACCGGGTGGTGGCGCGCTTCACGGCGCCAGAGACGGGGGGCGTGGCGCGGCCGCGCTTCATCTTCGAGCGCGAGCTTGCGTTCGAGGCGCGGCTCGAGGCGCTCGCCGACGCCAGCTTCGCCGGGGGCAACCTAGGCCCCTACCTGGAGCGTCACGTGCGCTCGGCGCTGGAGCGGCACATGGCGGAGACGCTGCTGGAGAGCCTGGAGATCACCCCCGAGCCCACCCCCACCGAGCTGCAGTTGCGCATGCGCTCCGTGCGCCTGGCGCTGATGGAGCAGGTCGGCGGCGAGGGAGCGCTGGCGGAGCTGCTGCTCAGCGAGGGGCTCGATCCGAGCGAGCTGACCCCGCTGCTCGCGCGGCGCGCGCGCGCCACCTTGTACCTCGATCGCATGGTGGCGACGATGCTCACACCGAGCGACACCGAGCTGCGCATCGTACACAGGACGACGCGTACGCCATTCTCCTCACAGCCGTACGAAGCGGTGGCTCCGCTGCTGGCGCGCTGGTACGTCGGACAGCGCCTAAATTCAGCCGTGCGCGCGTTCTACGAGGGAGCGCGCTCGCGCATCACCGTGAGCCTGGCGCAGCTGCCGCGGCGCCCGCGCGAGAACGAAGAGTAAGGCGCATCGAGCTGAGCGTTCCGCTTGGGGGCGCTGCAACAGTCGATGGGTCAGAGCGCGCCAGCGCCCGGCTAGCGTGGCCTGCCCTGGCAAGCTAGCTTGTTAGAGAAGCGCTGATGATCGGAGGAGCTGTGGCAAGGGGCAAACGAGTCGAGTGGTGGCAGAAGGCCCTGGGGGCCGCGTTGCTCGCGGGCGCGGCGGGGCTGTCGCCTGCTCCCGCTGCCCTGGCAGCGGACGCTCCACAGCCGGCGGCAGCACAGCCCGCGGTGGAGGTCATCTTCACCGGCTTTGCGCGGCGCGCCGACAAGAGCGCGTCGATCTTCGTGCGCATGACCGGTGAGGTGCCCGTCGCCGTGGACCGTGCTGGCCGCCGCATCACCTATCGCCTCGCTGGCGCCAAGCTCGGAGTGCCCAACAACGGCAATCCGCTGCCCACCGAGCACTTCGGTCCGCCCGTGTCTCACGTGGCACTGGTGCCGAGCAATGATGGCGTGGCGCTGGTCATCGATCTGAGCTCGGATCCGGATCAGAATGGCCCCACGCATCGCGTGGCCTCGAGCGCAGGGCTGGCCACCTTGCACGTGGAGCTACCGGCGCCGCAGTGATGCCAAGCAGCGAAGCAAGGTTGACGTCGAAGCAGTAGCGTCGACGCAGTCACTCGTAGCAGCGACCTTCAGTGCATGGCCGGGCGTAGCGGCAGGCGCTCCAGCAGCGCGGCCTCTGCGATGAACAGCCGGCGAGCCCGCTCGCGCACCAGCTCCGCCGGGTAATAGCGCTCGGCCAGGCGAAAGAACAGCGCATGATGGCGGGCCTCGGCGCGGGTCAGCTCCAGGTACGTCTGCCTCAGCTCGGGCTCGGTCAGCGCCTCGCACACCATCTGCATGCGCTCGCAGCTGCGTGCCTCCACCGCCGCCGAGACCAGCAGCCGATCCAGCAGCAGGTGCTCATGATCGTGCGGGAGCGCCTTGCGCAGGCCGTTGACATAGGCGTCAGGGCTATCGCCGGGCAGGCGCAGGCCCCGGCGAACCAGCACCTTGAACATGATGTGAAAGTGCTCCAGCTCTTCGCGCGCAAACGCGATCAGCGGCTCCAGGATGAGGTCGCGATCCGGGTACTTGGCGACCAGTGACATGCCCATCGCGCTCGCCTTGCGCTCGCACAACGTGTGATCGATGAGGAACGCGTCGAAGTCGGCGAACACCACCTCCAGCCAGCGCTGGGGGGTACGAGTCTGCAG
This sequence comes from Polyangiaceae bacterium, assembly GCA_025937895.1. Lineage (GTDB taxonomy): Bacteria > Myxococcota_A > Polyangia > Polyangiales > Polyangiaceae > SZUA-265. Next base: position 27,422 of record JAICQL010000099.1, read on the forward strand.
CTGAAACATCGGGCGCGCTTCTAGCTCAGGGCGCGACCTCGCGCGCCCCGACGCACGTGCCCCAGCCCTGCGGCAGCTCCTCCGCGGCCTGGCACACGCCCGGGGTGCAAGAGCTGGGGTCGTTCACCTGGCAAGTCTTCACGCAGCGGGGGGGCGTGGTGCCCTGCGCACAGGTGAAGCCCCACTTGCACGGGCACTGTTCTCCCTCGCCGCCGTTGCCCTGGCGCACGCACGCGGTCGTGCCATCCATGCGCACCACGGTGCAGGCCGTGTTGCCGGCGCAGTAGCAGTTCTCACCGACGCAGTCCGCGGGCTCGCTCAGGCTGCAGCGCTCGGCGCGATCACAGACCGGCACCAGCGGCCCGTCGCGATCACCGAGCTCGAGC
>JAICQL010000258.1 GCA_025937895.1 Polyangiaceae bacterium
CAGCTTGTCCTCCTTGCGCCCCGGGCGAAAGCCAGCGGTGCCGCGCTCGATCAGGAAGGCGGAGATGCCGCGCTTGCCCTTGCTCCTGTCGGTCACCGCCATCACCACCGCCACGTCGGCCACGCCGGCGTTGGTGATGAAGTTCTTCGAGCCGTTCAGCACCCACTCGTTGCCCTCGAGCCGTGCCGTGGTGGCGGTGCCGCCCGCGTCCGAGCCAGCGCCCGACTCGGTCAAGCCCCAGCAGCCCACCTTCTCGCCGCGCGCCAGCGGCGCCAGGTACTTCTGCTTCTGCTCCTCGTTGCCGGCCAGGAAGATGTGGCCGGAGCACAGGCTGTTGTGCGCAGCCACCGAGAGCGCCACGCCCGCGTCGACCCGCGCCAGCTCCTCCATCACCACCGCGTAGTCGAGCGTGCTCAGCCCCGCGCCGCCGTACTGCGCTGGCCACACCACGCCCATCAAGCCCAGCTCCCCCAGCTGGGTGAACACGGAGCGCGGAAACTCCTGCTCCTCATCCCACTTGCGGCTGTGCGGCGCCAGCTCGCGCTCGGCGAACTCGCGCACCGTCTTGCGCAGCAGCTCCTGATCGTCACTCAAGTCGAAATTCATCGCGTGCTCCCTTGGCTGCTCGAGCTGCGCTCGAGGGGGACAGCCCCGAGCCTGGATACGGCCAGCTTCTCGCGGGTGAACAGCCGCGCTCTGCTCTCGGCCTGCCCTCGCTCTGCTCTCGCCTGCTCAGTGCTTCAGTGTTCAGCGCTCAGTCGCTGGCGGAGGCCTTCGGCTTCAGCTCGCCGCCCAGCGCCGGCTCACTCGGCGCCGGCTGCGCCGGCAGCGGCTTGCGCAGCTGCACGATGACGAGCGCGAGGCCCGCGAGGAAGATCAGCACCGCGATGATCTCCGCTTGCGTGGCCACCATGCCGAACAGCTCGTACACGGCGTTGACCCGGATCTTCTCGATGAAGAAGCGCTCCACCCCGTTGACCATCATGTACACGCCGAACATCACCAGCGGCCGCTCGATGCGCTTGCGCAGCGCCCACAGCAGCGCAAACAGCAGGAACGCCGCAATCGACTCGTACAGCGGGGTCGGGTACACGGGCGGCACCAGGTGCGTGCCGTAGCCCGGGTAGCCGCCGCTCGCCATCTTCACCCCCGCACCCACCACGTTGTTCGGGTAGTCGAAGGCCCAGAACCACTCCGGCAGCCAGCCAAAGCCGTCGGGCACGCCCTTGCTCGCCACGCCCCAGTCACCATCGCCCGCCAGCTGACAGCCGAGGCGGCCGATGCCGTACGCCAGCATCAAGCCGGGCGCCACCGAGTCCGCCACGTGCTGGAAGCCGAGATCGTGACGGCGGCAATACCTGTACACGAACAGGGTGCCCAGGATCAGGCCACCATAGATGGTGAGGCCAGAGAAGATCGCGCCCACGCTCGGGTTCTTGATCAGCTCCAGGATCGAGCTCGGCCGCTCCAGCAGGTGAAACAGCTTGGCGCCGATCAAGCCACCCAGCGCCGCCGCGCCAGTGATGCCCAGCAGATGATCCCGCGGCGTGACCTCGACGTACTCCGGCTGCTCTGCGGGCGAGAGCGGCTCGCGGTTGCGCCACTCGTACACCTTGAGCACGGCCCAGCCGACGCCGCACACGAGCCCCGCCAGCCAGTGACCGTCCCACGAGAGCAGATAGCGCTGCGTGTCCGCGCCGCCCTGCAGCTTGTAGCCCCCGAGCAGGATGCCAAACAGCTTGAAGCCCAGGAGGAAGGCGAGGAAGCCCGAGATGCTCACGTCGAGCAGCGAAGGCGGCCGCGGCGGCTCGTATTTGCGCTTGCTGGCGCGCAGCTTGCCTTGCGCGTACTTGCGGTCCAGCTCGGACGCCAGGACGCGGGCAGCCCCCAGGAAGGCGAGCGCGACGAGGAAGCCAAAGGTGTTGATCAGCTTCAGGCCTTGCAGCTCCAGCCCGAAGATATCGAGAATGGCGTGGTACAGAGTAGGGTACATGGGCTCGGCGTCGCACCTCCCCGTCCGGGGCGGGCGGCCAGCGAACGTACCGCAGAGGCACGCGGCACCGCTCCAAAATCTTCGTTTTTCCATCCCGGGCCAGGGCCGGCGCTGCGGCACGTCACGCCACCGTCTCGCTCCGCGCACTTCCGTGGTCGATCGAGCTTCAGATCCCGGAGCCCGGACCGGTCAGTCTCGTGAACCCCGCGTCCGCACCTGGTCACTGGCGCCCACATGTCCCATCCACATGGCTGATCGCCCCCCTGCCCCCGCACGGGTGCTCGTCATCGATGACGACGAGGCCTGCGCTCGAACGCTGTCCAATCTGCTCAAGCGGCTGGGAGCGGTCGAGGTAACGACCGCAAGCAACGCCGCCGAGGCGGTCGAACGGCTGGATCTGGGGCCCTTCAACCTCATCTGCTGCGACCTCCACATGCCGGGGCGCGACGGCGTGGAGACGATGCGCCTGTTTGCCGAACGCCGGGTCAAGAGCCCGATCGTGGTGGTGAGCGGGGCCGATCCAAAGGTGCTCAAGGCCGCGCAGGAGCTCGGCAAGGGGCGCGGTCTGGCCATCGCTGGCGTGTTGCAGAAGCCCTTCGGCATCGCCGACCTGGAGGCCACCTTCGTGCGCGTGGCCACGCTCACTTCACCGCGCTCGCGCCGGCCCGTGCCCAAGGTCAGCGCCGAAGAGCTGGAGCATGCCATCCGCGCGGACCAGCTGCTGCTCCACTATCAGCCGCAGATTGCGCTGCACAGCGGCGAGCTGCACGGCACCGAGGCGCTGGTGCGCTGGCAGCACCCCGAGCGCGGGCTGCTGACCCCGGATGCCTTCATCTCGCTCGCCGAGGCGACCGGGCTGATCGCCCCGCTCACCGACTGGGTGGTGAAGGAGGCCATTCGTCAGTGCGCGGCCTGGCAGCGCGCGGGCCTGAACATCGGCGCATCAGTGAACCTGTCCGCGCAGACCCTGCGCGAGCTGGATCTGCCCGACCGCATCACCGAGATGGCCTTGAGCGCCGGCCTCACGCCGGAGCGAGTCACGCTCGAGATCACCGAGAGCAAGCTCGCCGACGACGTGGACTCGCTGCTCGACATCACCACGCGCCTGCGGCTCAAGGGCTTTCTGCTCGCCATCGATGATTTTGGCACGGGTTTCTCCAGCTTGACCCAGCTGCGCCGCCTGCCCTTCACCGAGCTCAAGCTCGACCGCACCTTCGTGAGCGGCGCCACCAGCGATGCAGACGCGCGCTCGCTGCTGGAATCCTCCGTGCAACTCGCCAAGCGCCTGCGCCTCAAGACCGTGGCCGAGGGCATCGAGACGGAGGAGGAGTGGAACCTCCTGGTCTGGCTGGGTGTCGATCTGGGACAGGGCTACTACATGGCCCGGCCCATGCCCGGCGAGAAGCTCACGCCCTGGTACGCCAGCTGGCAGAGCAAAGTAGCCTGAGCCTCCGCGCCAGCGCACGCGAGCTGAACGCAGCCGTCTGAACGCAGCCGGGCGTGGGGGGCTCGGCACCACGGCGCTCCGCGCGGCTCCAGAATGTGCCCGCTGCGCGCTCCGCGCCCTTTCCGGAATTGAGGACGCGACCCCGCGCGCACCGCGCGTCGCACGGCGCGCGCTCGCTCCGCTTCGCCCGCGCTCGCGCGACGAGCTGCGCTCGCCGCCGTCAACCGGAGAGACACCAGCCGAGACGTGTCGCTGCGCGCGTGAGCCCGGCATCCCCCATGCCAGGGTCGCACGCAAGCGACGTGCCTTCGAGAGTGCGAGATGAACGCCGGAACGGGCCTCGACGAGTCCTTCTCACCCATCGTGATCGAGCCACGCATGCGGGCCATCCTCCAGCTGGTGGAGCGGCTGGCGCCAGCGTCCATCCCGATCTTGCTGCTGGGGGAGACGGGCTGCGGCAAGGAGGTGCTGGCCGAGTGCGTGCACCGCTCGTCGCGGCGGCGCAGCAAGCCCTTCGTGCGCATCAACTGCGCGGGGCTGAGCGAGTCGGTGGTGGAGAGCGAGCTGTTCGGGCACGAGAAGGGCGCCTTCACCAGCGCGCTGGGCGTGCACCGCGGGCTGTTCGAGGTGGCGGACGGCGGCACTCTTTTTCTGGATGAGATCGCCGAGCTGCCGCTGCGCACTCAGGCCAAGCTCCTGCGCGTGCTGGAGAGCGGCGAGTTCATGCGCCTGGGCAGCACCGAGCAGCGGAAGGTGCGGGTGCGCATCCTGTCCGCCACGCACGACGATCTGCTGGAGTCGATCCGGCGCGGCGCCTTCCGCCGCGACCTGTACTTCCGCCTGAACGGCGCCACCCTGCGCATCCCTCCGCTGTGCGAGCGGCGGCTCGAGATCCTGCCGCTGGCGCAGCTCTTCCTCGAGCGCTGTAGCCAGCGCGAGGGCTGCCACACCGCTGGCCTCGCTCCGGACGCGCAGGCCGCGCTGCTGGACTACAGCTGGCCCGGCAACTTGCGCGAGCTGCGCAACGTGATGGAGCGCGCAGCGGCGATGGCCGCGGGCGGCCCGGTGCGCGCAGAGCACCTGGGCCTGAGCGACGCGCACGGTCTGCTCGGCTGTTTTGGAGCAACACCACCGTCAGCGCCTCACGTCCCTGCAACCCCAGCGGCGGCTCACGTCCCTGCAGCGGAGTCGGCGCGCCTGGCGCAGCCTGCGGCCGGCGCGGCCTCGCCGCGCGACATGCGCGCCGAGCGCCGCGCCTTCGAGCGCCGGCAGATCATGGCGGCGCTGGGCAAGACGGGCGGCAACCAGACGCAGGCTGCCAAGGTGCTGGGCATCGCGCGGCGCACGCTCACCAACAAGCTCAACGCCCACGCCATCGAGCGCCCGCGCAAGACGCTGGGCTCGGCCAGCGGCACCGAGGGCGGCGGCCTGGGCAACGGCTGGTGCGGAGGCGGCGGCTGAGGCATGCCCACCAGCTTCGCGGACACCACGCGCGCGCTCGAGCGGCAGCGGCTGGGCTGGCTCGCTGCGCTGCCCTGGCTGCTGTTGCTGGGGGCCTGGGCCTTCTGGGCGTGCCGCGCACGGGTGCACCTGTACGCCTCCACGTCGCGCGCGCGCAGCGAGGTCACGCGCATGGTGAGCCGGGTGGTGAGCGAGCGCTCCGGCCGCATCGTGCGGCTGGACTGCACGCTCGGCGAACACGTGACAGCGGGCGCGGTGCTGGTCGAGCTGGACGCCGCGCTCGAACGACCGCAGCTGGCCCGGGCGCAGAGCGAGCTCGACAGCCTGGCGGCGCAGCTCAGCGCGATCGATGCGCAGATCACCGTGGAGCGCGCCCGGCGCAGCGCCCGCGCGCGCATGGATGAGCTGGCGCGCGCCCGCGCCGACGTCGGGCTGGAGCAAGCGCGCGCCGCCGCCCTGCAGAAGCAGGAGCTGGCGCACATCACCGATGGCCTCACCGAGGCGCAGCTCAGCTCGCGGGTGGAGCAGCTGCAGGCGGAGAGCGCGCTGCTGCTGAGCCAGATCGAGGTGGGCGGCGCCAGCGTGGCGGTGGAGCACGTGCGCGCCGTGCACGACTACGAGGACAAGACCCACCTGGCGCGCATCGCCGAGCTGGAGCGGCAGCGCGCCGGAGTGGAGGCCGAGCGTGGGGTCAAGCTAGCGGAGCTGCAGGCTGCGGAGCTCGCGATCCGGCGAGCGCGCATCGTGGCACCCGTGGGCGGAAAGCTGGGCAGCGTGGCGGAGCAACAGGTCGGCGATGTGCTGCAGGCCGGCGACGTCGTCGCCACTCTGATCCCGGAAGATGGCATGCAGATCGTCGCGGAGTTCGAGCCCAGCCACGCAGTGGGGCGCATCGTGCCCGGCCAGCTCGCTCAGATCCGCTTCGAGGCGTTCTCCTGGACGCAGTTTGGGCTGGCAGACGCGCGGGTGCGCAGCGTGGCCAGCGAGCCGCGCGACGGACGGATCCGGGTCGAGCTGCAGCTCGCACCCAACACCGCGCAGCGCATCCCGCTGCAACACGGCCTGGCGGGCTCGGTGGACGTGGTGGTGGACACCGTCTCGCCCCTGGAGCTGGGGCTGCGCAGCATCGGCACGTTGCTTTCGCCACCGGCGCTCGCCGCTGGCAGCAGCCCGGCGGAGCCCGCACCATGAGCCGCGCCCGCGAGCGGCTGCGCCGGCGCTTCTGGGTGCCGGAGGTGATCCAGAGCTCGCTGATGGACTGCGGGCCCGCCGCGCTGGAGGCGCTGGTGCAGGGCTTTGGCTTGCGCGCCGGCTACGAAGCTCTGCGCGAGCGCTGCGCCACCGACGTCGACGGCACATCGATCGACGCCCTCGCCGCGGTCAGCCAGGAATTTGGGCTCACCTCCTACGAGCTCCTGGTGCCGCGCGACGTGTTCCTGCTGCCGGAGGCGCGCTGCTTGCCGGCGATCGTGGTGACCCGCGCCGCGGGTGGCACCTTGCACTTCATGGTCGTCTGGCGCCGGGTCGGGCCGTGGCTCATGGTCATGGATCCGGCGAGCGGGCGGCGCTGGCTGCACTGGCGGCGCTTGCTCGAGCTGATGCCGGAGCTGCCGCTGCCGGTCAGCGCGCGCCGCTGGAGGCGCTGGGCAGAGTCGCCGGACGCACTCGCGCCGCTCGCGGCGCGGCTCCAGGCGCTCGGAGTGCGCGGCGCGCAGGCCACGGCACTGATCGACGCGGCCCGCGGCGACGTCGGCTGGCGCGGCTTTGCGACCCTGGATGCCGCGCTGCGCCTGGTCGCGGCGCTGGTAGGCGCCGGCGCGCTCTGCCGCGGCGGCGAGGCGGCGCGCTTTCTGTCCGCGGTGACGGTGGCGGGAGCAGCCGCCATTCCACCGCGCTTTCACTGGGTCAGCGAAGACGGCGCGGACAGCGGCCAGCTGCTCGCGCGTGGCAGCGTCATCGTGCACTTCTGTCGCGCGGAGCGCGCCGTGGCGCCGCAGCGCATGCAGGGCACAGCGAGCGCTGCATCTGTAGCGAGCGCTGCAGCGGCCACCCCTGAAGCGGACGCAGGCGGTCCACTCTGGGCGTTCTTCGTGCTGCTCTGGCGAGAGCGCCGAGGTGCCATCGTTACGCTGGCGATGGGAGTGGCGCTGGCGGCGCTGCTCGTGTTGCTCGAGGGGCTCGCGCTGCGGGCCTTGCTGGACGTCACCCGCGAGCTCGTGCAGCCGTACCAGCGTGCCGCAGCGCTCGCCGCGCTGTTGCTGCTGCTGTGCGGCTCGCTCGGGCTCGAGCTGTGGCTGACCCGCACGGCAGCGTGCCTCGGCAGCCAGCTCGAGCTGCAGCTGCGCATGCGCTTTCTGAGCACTTTGCCTCTGCTGCCCGACCGCTACGTGCAGAGCCGGCCGCGTTCGGATCTGGCGGAGCGCGGCCACTCGTTGCACGTGGTGCGGCAGCTGCCCAACCTGTGGCTGCGCGCAACTCGCTCGCTGGCGCTGCTGATCGCCACCACCGCAGCGCTCGCCTGGCTGCATCCTCAGGGCACGAGCCTCATCCTGGGCCTCGGGGCGCTGGCGGCGCTGGTGCCCTGGGCGGCCAAGTGGGCGCTGGCCGAGGGCAGCGCGCGCCTGAAGGCGCTCGGCAGCGGGCTCGGTCGCTTCTATCTCGACGCGCTGCTCGGCGCGACCCCCGTGCGGGTGCACGGCGCGTCTGAAGCAGTGCGCATCGAGCACGAGCAGCGCCTGACGGACTGGGCGCGCACGGCGCGCTCGGTGCATGCGCGCAGCACCCTGCTACACTCGCTGCAACTCTGCTGCAGCACCGCCTTCACCGTGGCAGTGGTGAGCCACCACGCGCTCGCCGTGGAGTCGCCCGCCCAGCTGCTGCTGCTCGCGTACTGGGCGCTGCGCGTACCGGTGCACGCGGCCGAGCTGGCCTTCGTGCAGCTGGGGCTGCGCAGCATCGAGCCGCTGGCGGTGCGGCTGCGCGCGCCGCTGCTGGTGAAGGTCGAAGAGCTAGAGCCGGAGCTGAAGGCGGGAGCGGAGCTGCACGAGCCGGCTGCGGCGCCCACGGCTGCCAGCAAGCAAAGCACCGAGCGGGCGGGTGGCGTCGAGCTCACCTTCCGCGATGTGACGGTGCACGCTGGCGGGCACCTGTTGCTCGCGGATTTGGATTTGCAGATCGCACCCGGCAGCCATGTCGCCATCGTGGGTGCGTCGGGCGCCGGCAAGTCCTCTTTCGTGGGCCTCTTGCTCGGGCACTGCCAGCCCAGCGCGGGCTGCGTGTACGTTGGCGGCAATCCGCTCGATCGGCAAGCGCTCGCCGCCCTGCGCCGCCGCACCGTCTGGGTCGACCCCGCCGTGCAACTTTGGGACGCGGCGCTGTACGATAATTTGGTGTACGGCGCGGAGGGCGCCGACGCCGCGCGGGTGGGCGCGGCCGTGTCTCATGCCGAGCTGCCCGACGTGCTGCAACATCTGTCCCGCGGGCTGCAGGCGCCGCTCGGCGAGAGCGGCGTGTGCCTGTCCGGTGGCCAGGGCCAGCGAGTGCGCCTCGGCCGCGGGCTCATGCGCGAAGCACCCGCCCTGGTGATCCTGGACGAGCCGTTTCGCGGGCTGGAGCGCGAGCGCCGCCGCCAGCTGGCGCGCCGGGTGCGCGAGCAGTTTCGCAGCGCGACCTTGCTGTTCGTGAGCCACGACGTGGAGGACACCCGCGACTTCGAGCGCGTGCTGGTGTTCGAGGGCGGCAAGGTGCTGGAGGACGCCAGCCCCACCGAGCTGCTGTGCCGGGATGGTAGTCGTTACGCGGCGCTGCTCGGCGCCGCGCAGACCGCCCGCACCGAGCTCTGGTCCGGGGCGCACTGGCGCCGCGCCGCCCTGCTGCGCGGCAAGCTGCAGGAGCATGCCTCGTCGTGAACGACGACGTGCTGGCGCTGGCCTGGCCCGAGCAGGAGCTGGGGCGCGCCTTGCTCGCGCTGGCCCGACACGCGAAGCTCATCAGCGGAGCCCGCGCGCTGCCGCCACCGCCGGCAGCCGGCAATCCCGCCCTGTTTGAAAGGTGGGTAGAAGCGGCCGCCGACTACTCCGGCTTCATCGCGCAGGCCACCTGCTGCAGCCACGCGGAGCTGAGCGCCGTGCTGCGCCGGGCCGCCCCCGCAATCGTGTGCCTGCACGACGGCAACGCGCGCCGCTACCTGGCACTGGCCGGCGCGAGCCGCCGTGGCCTGCTCGTGCTCACCCCAACCCTGCGCCGCGAATACGTGTGCGTGCGAAGCGTCGCGCAGCGACTGTGCGCGGAGCTGGAGCGTGCACCGCTCGAGCGCATCGCCCAGTGGCTCTCGGTGGCGAAGGTGCCCGAGCGCCGCGCGCGCCGCGCCCGCGCCGAGCTCCTGTCTGCAACGCTCGCCAGCCGGCGAGTGAGCGGCCTCTGGTTGCTGCGCATGGACTCCGGTGCGCCGCTCCACCAGCAACTCCGCCAGCATGCCTTCTTGTCCCGAGCCCTGCTCGCGCTCGGCGCAGCCAGCGCGCAGCTCGTGCTCACCAGCTACGGCTGGTGGCTGCTCGGACGAGGCGCCCTCGGCGGCCACCTCGGGACCGGCTGGCTCTGCGCCTGGGCCCTCGCGCTCGCCTCCGCCACCGCCTGCCAGGTTGCACAGCTCTGGCTCAGCGGTGGCCTCGTGCACGACCTGGCCGCGCTGCTCAAGCAAAGGCTGCTGTGCGGCGCGCTGCGCCTCGATCTCGACAGCATCCGCCAGCGCGGCTCCGGCCGCTGGCTGGCCATGGTCTCCGAAGCCGACGTGCTCGAAGGCGTCGGCCTGAGCGCGCTCGTCAGCACCCTGTTCGGCGCCCTGCAACTGTGCGGCGCCGCCCTCGTGATCGCGCTCGGCGCCGGAGCCCGCCTGCAGCTCCTTCTGCTGTGCGCCTGGGCGCTGCTGCTCGCCCACTGCTTTCGCCAGCTATGCAAGCGCCGCGCCCAGTGGACCGGACAACGCTTTGCCGCCAGCCGCTCCTTCCTCGAGAACGTGATCGGCAACCGCACCCGCGTCGTGCAACAGCCCCCCGAACACTGGCACCGCCGCGATGATACGCAGCTCGCAGAGTACCTCCACGTCGCCACCCACATGGACCACGCCGCCCAACGCCTCGCCACCCTCCCCGGCCGCGGCTGGCTCGTGCTCGGCTGCACCGGGCTCGTCCCCGTCGTGCTCACCGCAGACGCAACCCCCACCACCCTCGCCCTCGCCCTCGGCGGCGTGCTGCAAGCCTTCGCCGCCTTCGAGAGTCTGGCCGCCGGCCTCAGCGGCCTGGCAGCAGGCACTGTAGCCTGGCGCCAGATCAGTGAGCTCCTCCGCGCCGCCCAAGCGCGCCCCGCCGTCGGCGACCCCACCCTCGTCGCCACCACCACCCACGAGCCCCGCACTCCATCCTCCCACCCCACCCTCCTCGACATTCGCGGCCTCAGCTTCCGCCACGCCGCGCGCGGCGAACCCGTGCTCGCCGACTGCGCGCTACAGCTCCACGCCGGCGACTGCCTGCTGCTCGAAGGCCCCTCCGGAGGCGGCAAATCCACCCTCGCCGCGCTCCTGGCAGGCCTACGCAGCCCCGACTCCGGCCACATCCTCATCGCCGGCCTCGACCGCGCCACCCTCGGACAAGCCGGCTGGCTCCGCCGCATCGCCAGCGCCCCACAGTTTCACGACAACCACATCCTCTCCGCCTCACTCGCCTTCAACCTCCTCCTCGCCGGCCGCTGGCCCCCAGAGCAACACGATCTGCAGGAGGCTGAGGAGATATGCCGTGACCTCGGGCTCGGTCCCCTGCTGGAGCGCATGCCCGGGGGCTTGCAACAGGTGGTGGGAGAGACCGGCTGGCAGCTGTCTCATGGAGAGCGCAGCCGGGTCTTTCTGGCGCGTGCGCTGTTGCAGCGCAGCGACGTGCTGGTGCTGGATGAGTGCTTTGGTGCGCTGGATCCGGAGACGCTCGCGCAGTGTTTGGGTGCTGTGCTTCGGAAGCGGAGAACTGTGATTGCGATTGCGCATCCGTGATGGGCGGACGTGCTTCTCCGCCTCCAGCCAGATGTCGTTGACTCAAGCCCGTACCTCGACGAGGCGAGCCTCCAAAAGCGCCATCAGCGACACGGCAGCAGCGTGGCCCGATCCTCCTGCTC
>JAICQL010000332.1 GCA_025937895.1 Polyangiaceae bacterium
GCGTGTGTACCGCCTCGACCTGGAGCAACTGCGGCGTGCGCAGGCGTTTGATCCCGTGGCACGCGCGCGGGAGGAGTATCGCAATGCGCCCGACCCATCCTTCGTGAGCCACGGGCCGCGAACCCTCGAGGAGTTCGCGGCCGTGCGACGCGCGGAAGGTCACCGCTCAGGCGCGTGCCCGAGCGCGCGCCATTGGCCGCGCTCGGGTCCGAAACGCATTCGCTCAAAACGTACCCACGGCGACCAGGCCATAGCCATCGCCCGGCATGCGCGCGGGAGCGACCACCGTGTCGCCGGCCACCTTGGTGCTGGACGCCGCGCTGGCCGAGGCGTCACCACCCGTGAAGATGAAGGAGCCGATGATCTGCAGAGCACCGATGGTCTGGAACACGCCATCGACCACCAGCAATGTCGTGGCTGTCTTGCTGCCGCCATCGCGAGCGCCCAGATCCAACCACGGACCCACGAACGGAGCGTACAGATAGTCGTCCTCTTCACGATCGCTGTTGATCGCGACGATCAACGCCGGCGTGTAGGAGAGACCCGTGGTGATCAGCCCGGAGCTGAACAGATAGGCGTTCGGGCCCTCGTAGCCGCCTTCCTCCGCCACCACCACGTTCTGCTGCGCCGCTGCCGTGGCTGCACTGCCCAGGAGAGCCAACGCCAGCGCGCCTGCTGCACAACGACGAATGCCACTCTTGCTGCTCATGATTGGTCCTTTCTCGACTTTGCCGAAAGAGCGCAGCCTGCTCGAGCACTGCCTCGCTCGTAGCTAAGAGCAAGACGGATGCCAGTCACACCCTGGCAAACGCGCACCGGTGCGGATGCGCGCAGAGCTGCACGGTGGCCTGTTGCTTGCAGCCCCCGGTGCTCTCTCCGCGCTGCGGACCGCTACAGGAACTCCCGTGACGATCGCAGAACATCACCCCGAACACGCCCTGGCGCTGCTGCTGATCGACGTCATCAACGACTTCGACTTCCCTGGCGCGGAGGGCTTGATCGCAGAGGCATCGAGGGCGGCACCCCGCATCGCTGCGCTGGCGCAGAGAGCGCGGCAAATCGGAGCCCCCGTGATCTATGTGAATGACAATTTTGGCCACTGGCGCTCCGATTTCCACGCCACCGTTGCCCGCTGCAGTGCGCCGCAGCGCCCCGGTGCCGCGCTGGTGCAGCGCCTGGCACCGACCCTGAGCGATTTCTTCGTGCTCAAGCCGATGCACTCCGGCTTCTTCCACACGCCGCTGGAGCTGCTGCTGGACGAGCTAGGCAGCCAGGTGCTGGTGCTGTGCGGATTTGCCACGAACTCCTGCGTGGCATTCACGGCGCATGACGCGCACATGCGCGGGTTTTCACTGGTCGTTCCAGAGGACACCACGGCCGCCAACACGCCGGCGCTGTGCACGGCCGCCCTGCAGCACCTGACCACCACGGTGCACGCCGACACGCGCAACAGCGAGGCCCTGCGCCTGGAGGAGCTGATCGTGCGCGCGCGAGAGAACGGCGGCAGGCGCGCACCTGGCAAGGGCTCATTGCTGCCCCAGCAAGGGCTGCAGCTCACGCAACGGCGCCACCACTAGCACACGGCGCGCGCTCAGTTACTCACAGCTTGTTCGTTGCCTGTGGATGAGTGGAGATGAGTCGATGCAACTGTCGAGGCAGCTTGCCACGTGAATCACCGCTGACCCAGCAGCAGCCCTGACAGCGGTGCAACGACGGCGTAACGACTCCGCGACAGCATGCCCCGGGCGAGGCGGAGTGGCACAGCAGGAACGTCGGCATGCAAGATTCGGCAGAAGTGGCGGAGGCGCTGGAGGAGCTGGCGGCGCTGCTCGCGCTCTCGGGAGAGCAGCGCTTTCGAGTTGCAGCGTACGAACACGGCGCCCGGCTGGCGCGGGAGCTGGGCAGCGACCTGGGGCGGCTGGTGGAGGAGGACCGCCTGCGCGAGCTGCAGGGCATCGGGCCCGCGCTGTCGCGGCAGCTGCGCGAGCTGTGGAACACGGGTAGCTCGGAGCACCTGGAGCGCCTGCGCGCGCAGTTTCCGCCGGGCGCCGCCGAGCTGGCGAGGGTGCCGGGCATGACCGCGCGGCGCATGCGGCTGTTGCACGAGGCGCTGGGCGACCGCTCGCTGGCAGAGCTGCAGCAAGCCTGCGCCCTGGGGCGGGTGCGCGCAGTGCGCGGCTTTGGCGAGAAGACGGAGCAAGCCTTGCTGCAGGCGTGTGGCCGCCGCCGCCCCGGACAGAGCACGGCTCGCCCTCTGCTCCTGCCCGAGGCCAGCGAGCTCGGCACGCTGCTGGAGCGAGAGCTGCGACCAGTGGCACCGGGCCTGGCGCTGGCCGGGGCGCTGCGCCGGGGCCACGAGCTCACCCGCGAGCTCGACCTGGTGCTGCCGGAGTCAGAACTGGAGCCGGCGCTGGCGCGCCTGGCGCAGCTCCGGCGGGTGCTGCGCGTCGAGCCGGAGTGGCGGCGCGTGCAGCTCACGGACGGCGTGACGCTGCGACTGCACCCGGCGCGCCCGGGCGACTTCGGCGGGGAGCTGCTGCGGGCGACGGGCAGCGATCGGCACGTGCGGCAGGTCGAGGTGCTGGCGGCGGCGCGGGGCCTGGCGGCGCAGCCCTTCGCCAGCGAGCGGGAGCTGTATCAGGCGCTCGGCGCCGCGTTCGTGCCGCCGGAGCTGCGCGAGGGCGGCGGCGAGCTGGAGCAGGCGCTGGCAGGCGGCTTCAGCGAGCTGATCGACGGCGCGGACCTGCAGGGCGCGGTGCACTGTCACACCACCTACTCGGACGGCAAGCACAGCGTGCTGGAGATGGCGCGCGCCGCGCAGCGGCTCGGCCTGCGCTACATCACCATCACCGATCATTCGCCGAACGCGCACTACGCCGCGGGGGTCTCGCTGGAGGCGCTGCAGCAGCAGTGGCAGGAGATCGAGCAGGCGCAGCGCTCGGTCGAGATCCGCATCCTGCGCGGGCTGGAGGCGGACATCCTGAGCGACGGCAGCCTGGACGTGCCGCCCGAGGTGCTCGCACGACTGGACGTGGTGATCGCCAGCATTCACGCGCGCCACCGGCTCGACCGCCAGCAGATGACCGCGCGCCTGTTGCGCGCGCTGTCGCTGCCGGTGTTCAAGATCTGGGGGCACCCGCTCGGGCGCATCCTGCGCCACCGCGAGCCCATCGACTGCGATCTGCCGGCGGTACTGGACGCGCTGGCGAGGTCGCGCGGGGCCATCGAGATCAACGCCGACCCGCACCGCCTGGATCTGCCGCCCGAGTGGCTGCCAGCGGCGCGGGAGCGCAACATCCCGTTCGTGATCTCCGTGGACGCGCACTCGCTCGCGGGGCTGGAGGTGGCGAGCTATGGCGTGCTCATGGCGCGGCGCGCCGGCGTGCGCAGGCAAGAGGTCTTGAACACCCGCGCCGCCGAGGAGTTCTGCCGCGCCGTCAGGCCCAGCTGAGCGGTCAGCTCGCCGGAGCGTCCGCCGGCACCGCGTTGGGCGTGGGCTCGACACGGGAGCCCCGGCGCATGGCGTACACCTGGGTGAACTCCGCTCCGAAGAACAAGATCTGCGCCGAGTAGTACACCCAGATGATCAGCGCCACGAGCGAGCCCGCTGCGCCGAAGGGAGATACTGTGGCTGCCCTGCCCACGTACCAGGAGAGCGCGATGCGACCCAGGCTGAATGCCAGCGCGGTGGCCATGCCTCCGATCCACACGTCCCGCCAGGGCACCTTCACGTCCGGCACGATCTTGAAGGTCAGCGCGAACAGCGCGGACGTCACCGCGAAGCCGACGAGCAGGTTCAGCCCCTGCCATAGCCAGGGCAGGTCGACCAGGTGCTGGAACATCTGGGTCATGGCCACCAGCGCCGCGCTCAGCACCAGCGACACGAGCAGCAAGAAGGCCACGCCCATGACCATGGCGAAGGAGAGAAACCTGTCGCGCAGCATGCCGCGCAGGCCGCGGCCTGGCTTGGGCTTCACGTCCCAGATGGTGTTCAGTGCCGTCTGCAGCTCACCGAACACGCCGGAAGCACCAAACAGCAGGACCACCACGCCGGCGATCGAGCTCCAGATGCCTGCGGTCGGCGCGTCCGCGCGGGCCACCAGACCCTCGATCGCCTGCCCCGCCTGGGGCCCCACCAGTCCGGAGATCTCCTGGCTGATCTGACCGCGTGCGGCCTCCTCGCCGAAGGCCATGCCGGCGACAGCGACCGCGATCACCAGCAGCGGAGCGATGGAGAGCAGGGTGTAGAGCGCCAGGGCAGCTGCCAGCCGCCCTGCGTTATCCTTGCTCCACTCGCTGCCCACCTGCTTGAGCAAGTCGACGGCGGAGCGCAGCTTCCCGGTGAAGGAGCTGCCGCCGGTGGTCTGGCGGCTCGCCGGCAGCGGGCCGCGCGACGAGGGCGGTGGTGAGGCGGTGGGAGAGGACGGCGCGACGGGACCGGTGATGGCAGAGGTGGTCATGGAGTCTCCTGCGAGGGCGGGTGCCCTGCCCCGTCGATGCAGGCTCGATGCCAGCGCGCCCGGCGCTGCAGCGCAGCCAGCCGCGCGTGGCGCAGAGGCGCGCGCCCTCCAGACCGCCCCGGCGGTCCTGCGCGGCTGCTCCGGGTTTCAGGATGGGGAGCACGGGCGGCACGCCCTGCAGCGGAATAGGAACTTCAGTTCCTAGAGGGACACCCAGAAGGGAATACTCGGGAGGGAATACTCAGAAGGCAATACAGCGCCCGATCGGACGCCAGGCGCCGGCATCTGCGCTCGCCGAGTTCTGATCGCCTTCAGGCGCGGCGCCGTCAGCGGCCTCGGGATCCGGCGCGGGGCCGGAGGCTGGGGCGAGGCTCGCGGCAGCGGCCGCCGCACAGCTGGGACTGGAGCCGGCGGGGCCGGTGGCTGCCGCGAGCTCCGGCGCCTGCTGCGCGCCCGCATCGCTAGCCGCATAGGGCTCGCAATAGCCCGCCGGCGCGCAATCCGCGTCCGTCGCGCAGACCAGAGTGAGGAAGTTGGTCTCGGTGGCGCAGGGATCTCGGTCCGGAGCAGCGCTGGTGGGGGACGGCGCGCCGCCGGGCTCTGCTGGAGCCTGCGGAGCGCCGGACAGCGGCGCGGGGCCGGCGGTGAGCGGGCCCGTATCGCTGGAGCAGGCTGCGGCGACGCAGAGAGCCACGCTTGCCAGGCACCTGACGGGCCCCCCAAACACTCTCGCGGGCAACACCGCGTTGGGGATAGCACCCGGTCTCAGCGCTTGCTAGCCCGCGGAACAAAAGTTCCTGCGGGCCCATGGCTCCAGCCCGGCTCGACACGATCGTCGCTTCCTTTGGGCCACCGCGCCCGACCAACCGGCCTTCAGGCTGCCTCATGGGCCGCACGCAGTACCGGAAAGAAATGCGTTCGCCTCGCGGCGCTGCGCTCGGGGCTCTGCAGAGCGCGGGCGGGTGCGCCCTGGATCAGCAATTCGTCCGGGACCTGCCGTTTAACCTGCCAATTCGAGGTGCTCAGGAAAAATGCCGGCTGGCGTGGCCAGAGCGCGGGCGCCTGGCGCTGGTCGCATGCGGATCTCTTAGCGATGGTGGGCGGGTGCGCGCGCCGCGCTCGACGGGCGGCGCGAAGGAGGTTACCTCTCGGAGTGCACGATCCCTCGAGACGTTGGGACTGGCTGGACGAGGCACGCGAGCGTGGGACTGTTGAGCAGACTTTTCGGGGGTGGCGGGGATGACCGCAACCCACCGGCAGAGCCTCCAGCGCATGCGCCGAAGGGCGCGGGCGCGCAACAGACCGCGGTGGAGCAGCAGCACGCCCTGACGTGGCCGAGCGCCGGAGTGCCGCCGGAAGAGGCGCTGCCGCTGGGGCGCGAGCAGGCGCTGGCCTGGCGCGGTCCGGGTGGTCCCGCTGGCAATGGTCCCGCTGGCAATGGTCCCGCTGGGGATGGGCACGCCGGCAATGGGCACGCTGGCCATGGGCATGCCGGCAACGGTCATGCGGGCCATGGCCGCACGGTGAGTAACGGCAGCCCTACCCCGGTCGGCACGCTCCGGCCGGAGGGCAATGGCGTGCGCTGGTACCCGGCCTCGCGCGACATGACGCCGCCCGTGCCGAGAGCGGCGGAGCCGGCGCCGCGCAGCTCGTCGGGGCTCTCGCTGGATGCGGCGCGCATGCGGGCTGCGCTGGTGGTGAGCGACACCAGCCTGACGGAAGATGAGCTATCGGCGCCTGCAGGGCGGCAGACTTTGCCCACGCTCAGCGGGCTGGGCACGGCGCTGAGCGAGCTGGTCGACGATGGCAGCATCGGGCAGGCCGCGCCAGAGTCGCGGCCCGGCGCGGAGGGCGGAGGGTGGACGAGCAAGGGCACGTTGCGGACGGACGTGACCGCTGCCGCCGGCAGCCCAGACGCGCTCGCCTCCGCGAGTGGGCACGGCACGCACGACGGCGCCGCAGCGCGCGAGCACGAGGCTGGCGCGACGGTGGAC
>JAICQL010000408.1 GCA_025937895.1 Polyangiaceae bacterium
GAGTCTGCGTCGCCGGAGTCTGCGTCGCCGGAGTCTGCGTCGCCGGAGTCTGCGTCGCCGGAGTCTGCGTCGCCGGAGTCTGCGTCGCCGGAGTCTGCGGCAGCGATCGGCGCAGCTGGCACGGCGGGGGCCGAGGCGCAGGGCAACCTACAGGGGGAGCAGCCTGCGCTGGGTGGTGCCCCGGCGGGAGCGGGGGGAGCGGCTGGCGATGGGCAGCGTTCTCACGCGCGAAAGCGTGCAGCGATGCCTGTTGAGCGGGACGGCACTGCGAGCCAAAGTGACACGGCGAAGCAACGTGACACGGCGAAGCAAAGCGGCACGGCGAAGCAAAGCGGCACGGCGAAGCAAAGCGGCGCTACGGTGCACGAGCTCCGGCGCGCTCCGCAGCCGAGCGCGCAGCCCGGGCGGCGGCACATCCCACCGGGTGGCTTCTGGCTGCCAGATGCGCCCGCGCGGCCTCCAGGTACGAAGGGCTCAGAAGCGACCGCTATACCCTAGCCCGGCGCTGGGCTCGTCGAGGCGCGCGGGCGAGCTGGTGCTCGGGGTCCAGAGCCAGAGCGCTGCTCCGCCCCCCAGCAGCGCCAGTGAGCCGAGGCCGAAGCCCCACGACAGGCGATTGTAGCGAACGCCGGCCTCGTGCACGTCACGCGCGCGCGCATCGCCCGCCTGAAAGCTGTCAAAGCGGCTTGCCTCCTGCTCCTTGCGCTCGGACGCCAGCACGAAGCCGAGCGCCGCGATGCCACTGGCGAGACCGGTACCGATCAGCGACCACTCGAGCGCGCGCGACACAGCGGGAGCAGGCGACACAGCGGGAGCGGGCGACACAGCGGGAGCTGGCGACATAGCGGGAGCAGGCAAGAGAGCGGGAGCAGGCGACACGGCGGGAGCAGGCAAGAGAGCCGCCCCAGGCGGACGCGCTGGCGGCTCTGACTGCTGCACGGCGAGCGGCAGGGGCTGAGCCGCGAGTGGCGGCGAGGGCGGGGCAACGGAGCTGGCGCGCTCTGCCGCCGCCGCGCCGCAGATGGCCGTGAGCTCCTGCAGCGCGGCCGCCACCTCGCCGTGGCGGTCCGTGTACGGGTCGGCGCTCAGGTAGCGGTGGTAGTAGTCCAGCGCCACCTGGCAGTGCGCCAGGGCGTGGTGCGCCATGGCCAGGTTCAGCAGGCAGCCGGGCCACTTTCCCAGCTGGTACGCGCGCTCCAGCAACGGAATCGAGGCTGCGGGATCGCCTTCATGAAACAGGCGGTGCGCCTCGAGCAACAGGGGGCGGCCCCGAGCCAGCAGCTCCGCCGAAGTCGAAGACCTGGAAGAGGGCTCGCGCGGCGCGCCTGAGGTGGCAGGGCTCGATGGGGCAGGGCTCTGCGCGGCAGCGCTCTGCGGCCCTGCGAGCGCCAGGCACAGCGGGAACATGACGAGCCAGCGCCGCTCCGCTGCGGTGTTGCCGCGTGCCGATGAATCGCGCAAGGAGACCTCCCTTGGACCCGGACGCTTTCACACGCGCGATCGCGCGTCAAGCGCGTCGCCTCGCAGGCAAGGCAGCCCCCCGTGCGGTGGTGGGGCCTCAATCCGCGCTGCGCGGATCGCGCAAGAGGGTGAGGGTGGGCCGCGCGTGTTCGAAGGAGCGGGTGAACAGGCCGAGCTGGCGTGGGTCGGCAAAGACCTCGGCGAATACCTCGGGCTCGAGCGCCCGCTCCAGCCGAGCCGCAAACGTCTCACCCAGCAGCCGCACGTAGTACTCCACGTCGTAGTCGCGCGGGTCCGCCGCCAGCAGGGAGCTGGCGTCTGCGGCCTCATCGTCGTCGAGCGGCGGCAGGAGCGCGGCCCGCCCGCCCTGCGCGCGGTACACGCGCACCCGCTCGCCTGCGCTCCAGCGCGTACGCCCGCTGGCGAGCAGTGCCTCGTACGCCAGCTCGCGCCGGGTGTCGCGCGTGGCCGTGTATTGATCTGGCGTCTTGGTCAGGCGTACCTCGGCGCTGACGTCAAAGCTGGGCAGCTGCCGCGCGCGCAGCGCTGCCGCCGTCTCCACGTACGCCGCACGCACCCCCGCGACATCGCCGCGCAGCAGGCGCTCCAGCGCCCGGCGCAGGAATAGCTCTCCAAACGGCTCTGCCCGGCGCGAGCGAAACGCCACCCCGCGCAGCAAGAGCGGGCCCTCGTGGGGCAGCAGCGCATAGTTCTTGGGCTCGTGCGAGAGCATGGCGGCGTAGCGCCCGTCAAACTCGAGCTGCACGCCCTCGGGCAAGAGCGCGGCCACCTCTGCCACCACCCGCCGCTCC
>JAICQL010000288.1 GCA_025937895.1 Polyangiaceae bacterium
CCACCACCAGCGCTCTCCCGCGCGCTCGCGCCACTGCTCTAGCCACCCGGGCCGTAACTCATCCATGGGCTGCTCGAATCTGGGCTGCTCCGCTCACGGTTGCTGAGATCACGGCGACCCCCTGTCCACCGCCGCGCGAGCCGGCTGCGTCGCCGTGCTCACCGTGTCCACCTCTTCCTCCGGTGGAACGACGGTCGGCGGATAGCGCACGCCGGGCTTGGGCACCAGGCCCTCGACAGGCCGCTTGATGGTGCCCTTGATGTTGCCCTCCAGCACGTTCACGGCGACCGGCGGATCCAGCTCGAACTCGAAGCCGCGCGAGGGAATGCGCATCTCGTAGACGTGGTCCTGATAGAGAAACTGCCGCGCGAAATCCATCGCGGAGTCGCCCTTCACGATGGTGTTCCGGTGTTGCAGGATGAAATCGTACAGACGAATCGCCAGGTGATTCGGCAGGCGGTGGCAGCCGTGCGAGTAGCCGTTGGCGCTGTACATCGAGAGATAGTCCGAGGAGCCGTGGGCGCGGATGCCGCGGTCCACGTCGGGCGCATCGCCCTGCCCCGGGATCACGAAGTAGCCCGCCACCACGCCGTACGCGGACAGGTAGCCAGGCCCGAGCGCGTCGTAGTTCACCCCGCTCTGCCAGCGGCCATTCACCTTCTTGGCCTTCACCAGGCTGCGGATGGGCTCCGTCTCCGGCGCGATCCAGACCGGCCCGGACGAGATCTTGCGCATCACGCGCGGCCCCACGTCAGAGCCCTTGTACTTGTAGTACTCGTAGCCGTTGCTGGCCTGCTCGGCACGCCAGCCGCCAATGGTGGTACGCCAGCGCACCAGCGGCAGCTTCTGCCCCTGGTAGTCGGTGTACAGGGTAAGGGTCGGGTACTTCTGCCGCGCTGGCCAGCGCCACTTGTCCTTGTCGTCAAACGGCGGTTCGTACCAGACGTCCCCGCGGTCGATGACGATCGATAGCTCCATGTGCTGCGAGTAGTACTCGGGCCGTGGCGCCAGCTTCACGGCGGCGCGCAGCCGCCCGAACGGGTTCTTGCCGTCGCGGCGCTTGAAGAAGGTGAGCGCCCGCTCGGGTGTATCCAGCCCCAGCTGCGCGGCAGCCGCGGCCGTGTACTCCTCCGCCAGGTTGCGCATGGGCACGCGCTCGCCGTCCTTGTTCAGGTACGTCGGGGGCCCGTTCTTGGTGTCTGCCGAGCCGTCCTCCAGCACGTCCGCCGCGGCGATCACCCGCTCGCGCAGCGCGCGCAGCAGCGCCTCGTGATCATTGGCCAGGGTCGGGCGCGCCAGCGCCTGGATGGTGCGGGGCCGCAGCGCGTGGCCCTCGTAGATCATGTGCTTCTGCTGGAAGTGGCGGATGGCAGTGGAGAACGGCGGATCCTGCATGCCGGGCTGGTGCTTGCTCCGGCTCTTGTTGGCAGGGTCCGGCGGCTTGAGAAAGCCCTCGCAAATCAGCCGCCGCTCGGCGGCGGCCACCGCCTTGGTGGCGCTGCTCCAGCGCTCGTACTCCTTGATCTTGTTGGCCAGCGCGGGCTTCTTCTCCGCCAGCTCGGCCAGGCTGGCCACGTTGGCCTGCACCCGCGCGCTCTCCAGCTCGCGCTCGATCTTGGGCTGGCGAGCAGCATCCCGGCGCTGCTGGGCGAGCGAAGGAAAGGCCACCGACTTGACCGCCGTCAGCGCCGCCACCCCCTCCGGGTCGTCACACGTGCGAGTCTCGTCCTCCAGGAAGCGAGCGCGCAGCACCGAGAAGGAGGGAAAGATTCCGTACAGCTCGAGGTAGTTCTTCTCGCCCGGCTCGAGCGGCTCGCCATCACCATCCAGCTGATCATTGGCCAGACCGATGAACACGCGGCGGTAGCGGTTGGGCAGCAGCTTGCCGCTGGCATCGCGCTGCTCCTCGAAGATGTAGGGCGTCCACTCGTCGCTGAAGTCGACCAGGGTGGCCCCCTCGGCGAGCGCGTCATCCGCGGGGACCCAGCGCTCCTCCTTCTCTCCGCCAGCCCCATCCACCACCGTCAGCACGGGCTCCGACTCGCGGCCTTCATCGCGCACGGGGACGTGCGGTTTCTCCGCCAGCTTCTCGCCGGAGGGTGCTTTTACCGACTCGTCGCCACCACCAGCGGCGGGATCCTGTCTGTCGTTACCGCAGCCGAACGCAAGAAGCAGCGCCGCTACCGAGAGAGCGCGAAAAAACCGCCGACCGCAGAAGATACCAGTGCCTCGAGCCACGTACCAACCTAGCCCGGATTCCTCCGGCAGGGGATGCCGGGAGGGCTTTTTTGCCGAGCAAACTGGCCTAGGAGTATCAGGATCTCGCACGCGAGGCGAACATTAGGCAGCGCTGACGCGCCCCGGCATGGCGGCCGTCAACACCTTGGCATGCGCGCGCCTGCGCTGCCGGGCGCCCATGTCACGGCGTGTCGCACTGGCGAGTGGCGCGAAACAGCTGAAAGGCGCCATCGCGCGAGGAGGCGAAAAATAGCTCTGATCCATCGGGTGAGAGCTGCGGATCCAGCTCGTCCACCTCGCTGTTGAGCTGCACCAGCGGCTCCGGAGCAGCAAAGCTGGCCGCCGCGTCGGGGCGCGTTGCCACAAACAGATCCATCTGCTCCAGGGTCAGGCGGTTGGAAGCAAAGAACAGGGTCAAGCCATCCGCAGACAGCGTAAAGCCTTCCTCGCGCGCGCTGCCGTTGATGCCCGGCACTTCCGCCGGCGCTGAAAACTCGTCCGACCGACTCTCGCGCTCGGCCATCCAGAGATTGGAGGCACCGTTCGCCGACTCCCTGTTGGAAACAAAGAAAATGGCGCGCTCGTCGCGGGTCAGGTGCGGCAGGTGATCGAGCGCTGGACCATTGACCCCGGACACCACCGCGGGCTCCTCGAACGGCGCGTCCAGCGCAGGCCGCCGCGCCACCCAGATATCGCGGTCACCCTGAGCGCCCGGCCCAGGCCGGGTGGAGAAAAAGTACAGAGAGAGCCCGTCGAAGCTCAGAAAGGGGGTGCCCTCTTCAGTGCCCCCCGCGTCGAGGTTGGGCACGAGGCTGGCAGGCGCGAACTGCGAGCCGCCCTGCTTGCGCGGGGCGCTGAAGATGTTCTCGTCTGCCGCCGCCTCCTCCGAGCCCCCGCCCAGCAGGGAGAAGAACATCGTGAGCCCATCTGCGGAGAGCGCCGGCCCCAAGGTGTCGCCCACCAGCCCCAGACCCGTGATGGGCTCCGGCTCCGCGAAGGCGCCAAACGCCGTACAGGGCGCGGGCTCGGGCACGGGCTGCGGAGCTGCGCCCCCTGGACCCGATGGGCCCGGCGCCGGCGGCTCGGGAGCGGCCGCAACGGGCACGGGCGGCTCCATCGGCAGCGCCGGCTGCGAGGGCTGCGAGGGCTGCGAGGGCACGACCGGCACGACCGGCACGCTGGGCGCCGGAGAGCTTGCTTCGCGCTCGCTCTCCAGGTCCTGCGCGGTGGGCCCCTCGGCGAACAGAATCTCCTGCTGGCTACAGGCCAGCAGCAAGGACGCGCTCAGCCCCATGAGCCTGACCGTCGAGACCAGGCAGTGACCCACGAAGTTCGACATTTTCCAGCAAAGCCCCAGCAGGCATGACGCCATGGCTGCCCGGCGATGGCAAGCGAGATCGCAAGAGCCAGGGGCAGCAGGGCCGCCTCACAGCAGACCGCGCTCCAGCATCCGTTGCAGCTTGAGCGCCCCCGCGACAGTGATGCTGTCCTTGAAGCGCCCCTCCAGCACGCCCTCGTGCAGCTCGCTGAACGGGATGCGTCGCACGCTCAGCTCCTCCGTCTCCTCGGGCCGCGCGGACACGGGCGAGAGCTCCCGCGCCAGGTAGATCATGCAGCGTTCGTCGGTTACCGAGTTGGAGAGATCCATCTCCAGCAGCAGGTCCCAGCGCTGCGCCGCGAGCCCCACCTCCTCCGCCAGCTCGCGCTGGGCGGAGGCGAGCGGGTCTTGTCCCAAGGGGCCGCCGCCCTCCGGGATCTCCCAGGAGTAAGCGCGGTGCGGGTAGCGATATTGCCCGACGATCCAGGTGTGCTGCTGCTCATCGAGCGGGATGATGCCGATGGCGATGTTCTTGAAGTGCACCACCCCGTACACGCCCTCCGTGCCACCCGGGGTCAGCACCTCGTGGTGCTCGACGCTGATCCAGGGGTTGTCGTAGCGCTGGCTGCGCGAGCGCCGCTTCCACGGCCCAAACTCTTCCATGGCTGTTCTCCTCCGCGTGCTCTCTTGCCGGCGTGCCCGCTCAGCCGCGCAGCTGGAAGCGAAAGCCCGAGCTGGCCAGCGCCGCGCGCACGCGCTCGATGTGCTCGCTGTCGCGCGTCTCCAGCACCAGCGCGACGTTGACCATGGTGACGTCCGCTGGGGCAAAGTTGCGGTCGTGATCCACCTGGATCAGGTTGGCCTCGGTGCCGGCGATCAGCGCCAGCAGCCGCGCGAGCGCGCCCGGTTGATCGAAGAGCTCGATCTCGACCCGGCACAGGCGGCCGTCGGCAGACAGGCCCCGCTCGATCACCCGCGCGGCGATGTTGAGATCGATGTTGCCGCCGCTCAGGACCACGCCCACGCGCTTGCCGGCGAGCTGAGCGGGCTTGCGCAGCAGCCAGGCCAGGCCCACGGCGCCAGCGCCCTCCACCACTGCCTTCTCCAGCTCCATCAGCCGCACGATGGCGGCAGCGATCTCCGCCTCGCTCACGCACTCCACCTGGCGTACGTGGCGGGCGATGGCCGCGTAGCAGTGGCCGCCCAGCTTGGCCACGGCCAGACCGTCCGCCAGCCCCGGGCGCACCGGCACCGGCACGGGTCCGCCCTGCTCCAGCGCCCGGGTGAGCGTGGGCGCGTTGGCCGCCTCCACCGCCACGATCTGCAACTCCGGGCGCACATGCTCCAGCGCCAGGCTCACACCTGCGAGCAAGCCACCACCGCCGACCGGCACCACCAGCGCGTCGAGCGCCTCGATCTGCTCGACCAGCTCCAGGCCCAGGGTGCCCTGGCCATGGATGACCTCGGGATCGTCGAAGCCGTGCACCAGGGTGAGGCCCAGATCGGAGGCGTGAGAGGCTGCCTGCGCGCGCGCTTCGTCGAAGCTCTCCCCCACCAGCTCCACCGTGGCGCCGTAACCGCGGCACTGAGCCACCTTCACCATCGGGGCAAAGCGCGGCATCACCACCCGCACCGGCACCCCGAGCCGCTGCCCGTGAAACGCCAGGCCCAGCGCGTGATTGCCCGCCGACGCGGCCACCACTCCGCGCGCACGCTCGGCGGCGCCCAGCAACAGCAAGCGATTGCAGGCCCCCCGCTCCTTGAAGCTGCCGGTGACCTGCTGGTATTCGTGCTTGAAGAACAGCTCGGCGCCGCAGAGGCGGCTGAGCCGGGGGGAGTGAAAGACGGGCGTCTGGCGCACGTGGCTGGCGAGCCGCTGCTGCGCGTCAACGATACCCTGAAAGCTCAACATGCCGTGCCCGCAGTATGCCAGGGCGCGGGGCGCATCAGGGCATGGATCGCACGGAGTGACCCTGCGGCGCTCGGCTCGGGAGCTTTCGGCTCGGTCGCGCTCGGCGCAGCTGCTTTCTGCTCAGTTGCGCTCTGCTCAGTTGCTTTCTGATTTGGGCGCGCGCGGCACGATGCCGCTCGGCACCGGGTGATAGGAGACGCGCGGCTCTCCCCCCAGCTCGCGATCGATGGCGAGCAGCAGATCCGACAGGGCCGGCGGCTTCTCCAGCGCTTGATTGGGCACCTCGCGCAGGAACTCTCCCGCCACGTTGGTGTTGGCGCCGCCGGACAGGAAGATCATGCGGCGCGCCAGCTGGGGCGCGCGCTCCTCCAGCACGCGGTACAGATCGATGCCGCTCATGTCCGGCATCAACAGGTCGCACACGATCACGTCAAAGGGCAGCCCGCGCGACAGCTGCTCCAGCGCCTCGCGCGCTCCGCCCACCGCCACCACGTCGTGAGCGCCGGCCAGCATGCGCTCCAGCACCGTGAGCACGCGCGGCTCATCGTCCACCAGGAGCACGCGGCCGCGCGCGCCGGAGGGCTGCACGGCCGGCACATGCACGCTCAGATCGGTGGCGTCAGCCAGCGGCAGCCGGATGTAGAACGTGGTGCCGCGGCCCGGCTCGCTCTCCACCCGGATGCTGCCCCCCAGCTCCTCCACCACGCCATGGCACACGGAGAGCCCGAGCCCCGTGCCCGTGCCGACCGGCTTGGTGGTGAAGAAGGGATCAAAGATGCGATCGAGCACCTCCGGGGTCATGCCCGAGCCGGTGTCGCGGATGGTGACCCGCACCTGCTCGGAGCCGTCAGGCTGCTTCTCCAGGGCCGCCGCCACGGCCAGCTCATTTGCCGCCGGATCGCCGTCTTGCATGGCGTGCGCCGCGTTCAGCAGCATGTTGAGAAACACCTGCCCCAGCCGCCCCTCGTCACCGCGCACCCGGGGGATGGGCGTGAGGTTGCGGCGGATCTTAGCCACCCGGGAGATCGCCGCATGGCTCACCCGCAGGGCCCAGTCGAGCGCCGCAATCGCGTCGCCATCACGGGCTGCCTGCTCGCGCCGCCCGAACAAGCCCAGGTCGGCCACGATGCGGCTCACCCGGCTGGCGCCCTCGTCCACCTCGCCGATCAGCTCCCCCAGCCTGCCGAGCGCCTCGTTCACGTCCTGCCGCTGGTGGCTGGGTACCAGGTCCCGCACCAGCTCCGTGACTCGCTCCAGCTCTTCGCCGAGGAAGCCGACATTGCCCAGGATATAGGTGAGCGGGTTGTTGATCTCGTGGGCGATGCCCGCGGCCACGGCGCCCAGCGACGCAAGCCGATCGGCAGCGGCGATCTGCTGGCGCGCGCGCCGCTCCTCGGTGATGTCGCGCAGTACGATCACCGCGCCCAGCCGCTCGCCCCGATCATCGACGATGGGGGCCACGCGGTCTTCCACCGGCAGCTCCCGCTCGGCCGAGACCAGCGCCGTGTCCACGGGCAGGCGCACCACCTCCTGCCGCGCCAGCGCCAGCTGGATCGGATCGGGCACGGGCTCGCGCGTCTTCTCGTTCAGCAGGCGGAAGACCTGCCCCAGCGGCTGCCCCTTGGCCTGTGCCTCGCTGCGGCCGATCAGCTTCTCCGCCGCGCTGTTCATGAAAGTGATGCGGCCCCCCGCGTCCACCGCCACCACCGCATCGCCGATCGCGCGCAAGGTGGTCGAGAACCAGCGCTCGCGCTCGCGCAGCTGGCGCTCCATCTGGTGGCGAAACAGGCCCACCTCCACCGCGCTGCGCAGCTCACTCTTGCGAAAGGGCTTGAGCAGGTAGCCGAGCGGCGCGCTCAGCTTGGCGCGCGCCACCGTGCCCTCATCGGCGTACGCGCTCAAGAACACCACCGGAATGTCGAAGCGCTCGCGCAGCAGCCGCGCGGCCTCGATGCCGTCGAGCTCACCCTGCAGGTGAATGTCCATCAACACCAGATCAGGCCGGCGCTGCGCGGCGCTCTCCACGCACGCCTCCGCCGTGGAGACGGTCCCCGTCACGTCGTAGCCCAGCTTGGTCAGGGTATCGGCGATATCCTTCGCGATCAGCTGCTCATCTTCTACGACCATCACGGCGTTCATCATCCAGCCCTCAGACCTCTTCCGGTTGCAGGCGATCGTCAAAGCACAGCGCCACGCGCGTACCGCCCCCGCGCGTGATCTCCGGCGTGGTGCCGAGCTGCCGGGAGAGCGCCTCGATCAGTGCCCAGCCCAGCCCGCGCTGAGCTGCGCCCGAGGGCGCGCCGTTGCCAGTGCACTTGCCCCAATCCGGCATGCCCACGCCATCGTCGGCCACCGAGACTCTCACGCGCGAGTTGCTCTCTCGCTCACAGGCCACCGTCACCGTACCCTTCCTGCCGCCGGGAAAAGCGTGTTTGAAGCAATTGACGACCAGCTCGTGCACGATCATGGCACACGGGATCGCTCGATCTACTCCTAAGGTGACACTCTCGCGAATGTCGAGGGCAAACTCTACCCGTGGGTTACCGCCTACCCGCTCCACGCGCGTGGTCAGCGTGCGCAAGTGGTCGGAGAACGACAGGTACGCCAGATCCCTGGACTGGTACATCTGCTCGTGGATCTGGGCGATGGCCTGCACCCGCAGCCCGCAATCCTCGAGCGCCTGGGCCGCGCGAGTGTCAGCGATCTCCCGCTCTTGAATGCTGAGCAGGCTGCAGATGAGCTGCAAGTCATTCTTCACGCGGTGGTGCACTTCGCGCAGCAGGGTGGCACGCTCGTTGGCCAGCGCAGTGCGCTCGCGCACGCGCTCCTCCAGCACCTGATTGAGGCGCCCCAGCGCCGCGTGCGCCTCGTGCTGGGCGGTCACGTCCACACACGAGCCGATGAAGCCCACGAAGCGATGGGCGCTGTCAAAGCGCGGCGCGCCTTGATCGAACATCCAGCGGTATTCGCCGTCGTGGCGGCGCATCCGGTACTCCATCGAGAACGGGCGCCGTGCCACGAAGGCATCCAGGAAAGTCTGCATGCAGCGCGCAAAATCCTCGGGGTGCACGCCCTCTGCCCAGCCGTTGCCGAGCTCCTGCTCCAGAGTACGACCCGTAAATTTCAACCAACCTTGATTGAAGAAGTCACACAGGCCGTCCTCACCCGCCATCCAGAGCAACACCGGGGCGCAGTCTGCCAGGGTCCGGAAGCGGCTCTCCGTCTCCGCGGCGTGGCGCAGCGCTGCTTC
>JAICQL010000331.1 GCA_025937895.1 Polyangiaceae bacterium
AGTGAGCTCGAGGAAAGCGTATCCAAACAACGCTTGGCTCGAAGTATCACGAGCACGCCGTTCGTCATGATGTGCTCGCTCTCGTTCGATGCAACCTGCTCGCATTGCGCTGCGTGAATCGCAAACAGGCGCGCGAGCGCGCTCGCGACGAGCGTCGAAGACATCGAGAATTCTTCAGGCAGCAGCGTCACGAGTCTTGCCCATGTCGCGCTCCAGTAACGTGCGTTCGACGAGCAGTCCATTATCATGGACCGGCCGTATCCTGGCCTAACCTGCCCTCGAGTACGGATCGAGACGGACGAAGCAAGCGGGCTCGATCACGAGCGCGACTTGAACACGCGCAAGAGATACCAGAACGCCGGCACGAGCACGACCGCCCCACCGACGTAAACCAGCGTGAACGCCGGCAGCACGCTCGCGTGACTCACCGAGCCCACCACGGACACGTCCGGGAGCACGAAGTGCCGATCCATCGCCAGGCCCCAGGCGACCACGACCGCCGCCGCCTGCGCGGCGCAGGTGTAACGCGCGCGCCGGTGCTCGCGAACCCAGAGCAGGATCATCGTGCTCAGCGCCAGACACGCCGTCACGATCTGCACCGCCCACGACCAGCCCGAGCCCATCAGCACGCCGTACAGCTGCGGCGCCTCGAGCGAAGCACGCCATATCACGAGCGCAGCGAACACGCCCGCCACGAGCTCCGCGACCAGCGCCCGCAGCCGAAAGTCATCGCCGAGCGCAGCGTCCCGCGCCTCGGCCGCCAGATAGACGGCCGCCAAGGTCGCGAACAGGGCCAGCGCGAAGCAGCCGGTGAGCCAGGCGAAGGGTGTCGTCCAGCCAGCGAGAAAGCCGCTCGTGACGACGCCGCCCTGCACGCGGATCTGCCCGGTGCCGAGCGCACCGGCGACGTTACCGAGCAGGATCGGGGTGAAGACGCTGGAGAGCGAGAACACCCAGTCCCAGCGCCGGCGGGTGCGCGCGCTGTGGATGCCGTAGGCGTGAAAGGCGAACGCAGCGCCGCGCATCACGATGCCCAGCGTGGCCAGCGCGATGGGGATGTGCAGCGCGATGCCGAGCACCGCGAAGGCCGGCGAGAACGCCGAAAACATCAGCACGATGACGAAGATGAGCCACACGTGGTTGGCCTCCCAGATGGGCGCGATGGCCTCGTGCAGCGCATGGCGCTGGGCAGCCTTGCGCGGGCCACTGGCGAGCAGGTTCCAGACGCCGGCGCCGAGGTCGGGGCCGCCGGTCAGCGCGTACAGCACGACGCCGATGCCGAGCGCGAGCCAGCAGGCCTCGATCCACGGGTTCATCGCACCGGCCCCCGCTCGTGGCTCTCGACGTCTGGCGCGGGCACGGGCGGCGTGCTCAGCACCTGCCGGTACATCAGCACAGCCACCACGCTGCCGAGCAACACGTACACCGCGATGGTCGCGAGCAGGCTGTACTGCAGCCCGGGCATGGGGGTGAGCGCATCTCTCACGCGCATCACGCCCTGGATGATCCAGGGCTGGCGCCCGACCTCGGTCACCATCCAGCCCGCCTCGACCGCGATCAAGCCGAGCGGCGCCGCCCACAGCGCCGCGCGCAGAAACGTGCGCTCCTGCTCCAGGGGCCGGCGGCGCCACAGCAAGTAGCCCGCCCAGGCCGTGACCAGCGCCATCAGCACGCCGCAGCCAACCATGAGCTGAAACGACAGGTGAGGAATGAGCACGGGCGGACGCTCATCGGCAGGGATGTCCTCGAGCCCGGTGATCTCGGCGTCGAAGCTACCCTTGCCGAGGAGGCTGAGCGCGCCGGGGATGTGGACGCCCAGCACGACCCGCTCGCCGCCGTCCAGGGGGAGGCCGCCGATCACGAGCGGGGCGCTGCGCGTCGTCTTCCACAGCGCCTCGGCTGCGGCGAGCTTGGCGGGCTGGTGCTCGGCCAGGTGCTTGGCGGAGAGATCCCCACTCAATAGCTGCAGCGGCACCACCACCAGCAGGAGCGGCAGGACCAGGCGCAGCGCGGCGAGGTGAAAGGCATCACCCGGCCGCTTCAGCAGCCGGGCAGCATGAATGCCGAGCACCGCGAAGCCGACGCTGGAGTACGCCGCCATCAGCATGTGAAAGGCCTGCGTGGGGAACGCAGGGGTGAAGAACGCAGCCCACAGGTCCACGCTGAGCAGCTTACCCTGGGCGTCCAGCTCGAAGCCGCGCGGCGTGTTCATGAAGGCATTGACCGCGATCACCAGCACGCCGCTCGCGGCGCCGCTGACCGCGACGACCACGCCGCTCGCCAGGTGCATGCGCGGCGAGACGCGGTCCCAGCCGTACAGGTAAACGCCGAGCGCGATCGCCTCGAGGAAAAACGCCAGGCCCTCGAGGCTGAACGGCATGCCGATCAGCGGCCCCGCCGCTGCCATGAAGCGCGGCCACAGCAAGCCGAGCTCGAAGCTGAGCACGGTGCCCGAGACGGCCCCCACCGCAAACAAGATCGCCGTACCCTTGGCCCAGCGATGCGCGAGCTCGCGGTACACCGGGCCGCGGCCTTGCCGGTAGCGCCACTCGGCCAGCACGGTGAGACACGGCATGGCCATGCCTGCCACCGCGAACAGGATGTGAAACCCGAGCGAGAGGGCCATCTGCAGGCGGGCGGCTAGCAGGTCGTCGATCATGCCTGACGCTCTTGGGCGCCAGCGATGCTCTAACGCCTGGCGAGCGCTTTCGCCAGTCGTGCGTGGGGCGGCGGGTCTCGAGCAGCGCCGGGCCAACCGGGGTGGAGGCGCCGTCCAGGGTCGGCCGGTGAGAGCGATTCAGCCGCCCATCGGACCTCGTCCCTCGCCAGGCGCATCCATGCTAAGCCCAGCGCATGGAAGAACCCGTCGTCGATCTGTACATGAGTGCCCCACCTGTCACGGTCGATGCGCAGCAGTCCCTCACTGAAGCGCGCGCGCTGATGCGGCAGCACGAGATCCGTCACCTGCCCGTCCTCTCGCAAGGTCGCATGGTGGGCATGCTCTCCCAGCATGACCTGCTGGTGTTCGACACGCTGGAAGGGGTCGACCGCGTGAGCGCCAGCGTACGGGACGCCATGTCCGAAGACGTCTACGTCGTCTCTCCGAATCACACGGTGCGAGACGTCGCCTGGCACATGGCGCAGAACAAGCTGGACGTCGCGCTGGTGCTAGACGGCGAGCGCGTCGCGGGCATCTTCACGGCGGTGGACGGCTTGCGCGCCCTATCGCTCTTGTTCAAACAAGTGCAGCAGTCTCTGCGCTGAGCGGCGCGCGAGCAACAGCGCCGCGTGAGGTTAGAGGCCCGCATCGGCGCTGCCAGCGCCACCGTCGATTCCGGCATCCACCGTTGGCTCCGGACAGCTCGCGTCCGCGAGTTGCCAGATGCCGCCGGTGCAGACGTGGCCCGTGCACCCGTCCGACTCGTCGCTGGCGAGTGCCGAGTCATCCCGGCCGCCGCTCGCGTCGTCGGCAGCCCGGCCTTACCCCGAGCTTCGACACGCAGTATCCAGGATGGCTGGCGTGACCAGAATGGCTCTGACGTCACGCGGCGCAGCTCGTCAAGCCGCGCGCGTACGAAGCGCGGTGAAGCAATGGTTGAACTGTCGCGGCAAGGATCTCTCGCCCACGCAAGCGGAGCGCCGGGCGTGGAAGGGCGCTGGACAAGGATCCTCCAGCCACGCTACCGCTGCGCGCGTGATGCTCCATAGGTCAGGTGCGCTGCACAGACAATTTACACACAGTTGCACCGAACCCATGCCTCTGAGGCGACGCGGCCGTGCCCTAGGGGCAAAATGCCCGATCCGGATCTTGTCTGGAGCCATTTTTTCGCTCGTGGCTGTTTCACTGCCCTGCGTGCGTGCGCAAGAGCCGCAGGCGGAGAGCGAGCCAGCAGCGGCAAGCAACGGGGCCGAGGTCAGCGAAGAGGAAACCGGAGCTCTGGTTCCCGAAAATGAAAGCTCGCCAGACACCGGCGCGACGATCCAGGCGCAGCCGGGTGCCGGAGCGCCGGAGACCGCGCACTCGGGCAACGGAACAGCGGCAACGGAGCCCAAGGTCGCCTTCAAGTCCGGTCGCGGCCTCGTCGTCACCAGCGCCGATGGTAACAACGAGCTCGGGATCGGGGTTCGCGTACAGGTCCTTTCCACCATCGAACACGCAAGCGGCGATGAGACAACGCAGGGCATTCAGCTGCGTCGCGCGCGGCTGGGTTCGAGCGGACACATCCTGACCCGCAACCTCAAATACAAGCTCGAGATCGCCATCTCGCCGCGCGACGTCAACACCCGCGACGGACTACCGCAGACCAGTCCCTTGTTCGACTTTTATGTCGACTACCAGCGCTTCAGGGATTTCAACCTGCGCGTCGGTCAATACAAGGTGCCGTTCGATCGACAGCGCATCATCTCCTCCGGCAAGCTACAGCTCGTCGATCGGGCGATCACCGACGCAGAGTTCACGCTCGAGCGCGACATCGGGCTCGATCTGCACTCGGATGATTTCCTCGGGCTCGGCCTGTTCCGATATTACCTCGGCATCTACCCCGGCGAGGGGCGCAACGCCTTCGAACAAGGCGACTTCGGCCTGTTCTATCTGGCGCGCGCCGAAATCATGCCCTTTGGTCTGTTCGATGACTACTCGGAGACTGACTTCGATCGCACCGGACCGCGTCTGAGCATCGGCGCGGCTTACGCGCTGCTCGATGACGCCCCACGCGACCACGGCATCCTCGGCGCCGCACCCGCAGATGGCGGCACCACGGACATTCAGGTCGCGACTGCGGACGTGATGGGCAAGGCGTACGGGCTCTCGGTCCTGTCCGAGTTCTTCTGGCGCAACAGCAGGCGCAATCCAGGCCCGCTCACCGACGCCCAGGGCGCGCCGCTCCTGGATCAGGATGGCGCCCCGCTCGAGGTAACCCCGTCGCGCGACGGGGCGGGCCTACTGTTGCAGGCGGGATATCTCCTGCCAGCTTGGCCCCTCGAAATTGCCGCGCGGTATTCGGTCCTGGATGGCACGGATCGTCCCAACCGGGACGGCCTGACACGTCTGGAGGAGTTCGCGGGCGGGCTCAGCTACTACTTCGCCGAACATACTGTCAAGCTGCAGACGGACTTCACGAGTCTGGCCTTGAATGGCGACTACTCGAACGCGACGTCTCGACTGCGAGTGCAACTGCAAGCGGGGTTCTGACGGCTTGCGCGCCCGAAGCTGCAGCTCAGAACGCGGGCGCTGCTGCAGGGGGCGCGAAGCGCCGCACCAGCTCCAGCACCGTGCGCGGCGCAAACGGCTTCTCGATGCGTGGATTCGCTGTCTGCTCGAGGAAGCTGGCCGCGCCCGGAGTGAAGGCGCCGCCAGACACGAACACCACTCGCGACGCCAGCTCCGGGAAGCCACGCACGAGCTCGGCATGGAAGTCCATGCCCGACATCTCCGGCATCATCAGATCGGAAAAGATCACGTCGAAGCGCCTGCCAGCGCCGATGGCCTGCAGCGCCTCGCGCGCGCTGGTGAACAGCGCCACGTCATGGTCGCACAGGATGCGCCCCAGCACGTTGCCGATTTCGCGCTCGTCATCCAGCACCAGCACGCGAGCGCGCACCACCGGCGGCCGCTGGCGCACGGGCGGGCGCGCTGCCGCCGGCGCCCTGGTGGCGGCGGGCAGTACCACTCGAAATACGCTGCCGGCGCCCTCCGTGCTCTCCACCTCGATGCGCCCGCCGAGCCCTGTGATGATGTTGTGGCAGATGGCGAGGCCCTGCCCAGTTCCGATCCCCACCGGCTTGGTCGTGAAGAAGGGCTCGAAAATGCGCTCGCGGATGGCAGCGGGGATGCCGCAGCCCGTGTCGCGTACCTCGATCACGGCGGCCCCGGCGGCTCCAGTCGACGTACTGACTCGAATCTCGTTCGAGCCGGGGCGCCCCTCTGGCAGGGCTTGCGCGGCGTTGATCAGCAGATTGATGAACACCTGCCCCAGCTGGGCCTCATCCGCCTCGACCGCGGGGGTGGGCCGGTAGTCCTTCACCAGTTGCGCCCGGTGCCGGATCTCGTTGTAGGCCATGCTGCTCGACAGCTCCAGCAGCGGTTCGAGCTCCAGCACCACGCGCTGCTCCCGCTCCACCCGCGAGAACGTCTTGAGCCCGCGCATGATCTTGCGGATGCGCTCGGCGCCCTCCTGCACCGAAAGCGTCATGTCGCGCAGCTCCAGCAAGCGGTGCGCTGGCAGCTCGCTCTCCAGCACGCGCAGTGAGTCGAGGATGAGCGAGCTGTTGGCGACCACGTAGGCCAGGGGGTTGTTGATCTCGTGCGCCAGGCCGGCGGCCAGCGTGCCCACCGAGGCCATGCGATCGGCGAACACCAGCTGCTTCTGCAGCGACTCCTCGCGCTGCCGCGACTCGGCGAGCTGCTCCTCCGCGAGCTTCTGCTCGGTGATGTCGCGGGCCACCGCGTAGACCAGCCCGCGATCGAGGTGCGCCACGGACCGCCACTCGAA
>JAICQL010000323.1 GCA_025937895.1 Polyangiaceae bacterium
CGATCGTGCGCTGGGTGCGCGCTGCCGAAGCCACGGTGATCGAGAGCGGCGCCGAGTGGACGCTGCTGCGTCCGGGGCGCTTCATGACCAATACGCTGGCGTGGGCGCCGATGATCCGCCGCGGCAACGAGGTCTCGATCCTGGGAGTGGGCATCGGGTCGGCGATGATGCCGGTCTTCAGCCTCGCGACGCTCGGTGTCGAGCCGCACAACGCCGGGCTCGCCTCGGCGCTGGTCAGCGCTGCCCAGCAGCTCGGCGGCGGCATCGGGGCCGCGCTGCTCAACGCGCTGGCGCTCGTAGCCGGCTACGGCTGGGCGGGTTGCGGCGGGGCCGCGCTGCTCGCCGCCGCAGCGCTGTGCGCCTGGGGATTGCCGCCGGCCGAGCCGGGCGCTTCCGCGCTTGCTCCAGGGCGCGTCGGCTCTGCAGCCCCCAGGCTTCGCGCTCCGTCGCATTCAGCTGCCTGGCCCCGAGCGCAGTGAGGCCACGCTCACCGCAGCGGCTGCAGCTCCGCTACGATGCGCGCAATCAGGCGAGCGTCCGCGCGTCCGCGCGTGGTGCAACACCATGGCCGTGCGCGCCCGCGGGCGGCCCATGCGCGCGCACGCTTCTCCTTGGTCACCGGCTCGCGAGCACCACCACCAGAAAGCGCTCCGCCAGCCGCCTTTACGGGCCCGGGCACTGACCGCCGAATGCCAACGGCCGCCGGCATGAGGTTTGCTCTCCAGGGGCCCGGAGCGTGCGCAGCACGCCGGAATAGGCCGAGGAGATCACCATGACCCATGCATTCATCACCCGAGCAATCACCGAAACCGCTTCGAACCGCACGACGCGCGGTCGCTCGCGCTGGACAGCGCTTGCCGCCACGCTCGTCGCGCTCGGGCTCGCCGCGTGCTCCGGTGCCGGTGCCGAAGTCGATGAAGAGTTCGAGGCGATGGAGCTCGGCGAGCACGAGGCCGCCCTGATGAACGACGGCAGCGGCCCTACCGAGAACAAGTGTACGACGGCCTGGCAAGATTGCTATCTCGAGTGCACCGTCACGCGTTATCCCGAGAGCAAGGACTCACCCAGCAACCTGAACGGGATGCTGCGCGAGGGGTGCCTCGACTCGTGTGACGCGGCTCACCGCACCTGCTCGGATGTGGCCCTGACGCGACCGAGCGCCGGCATCGAAGTGCTGCTGGAAGACGCGGTGGTGCTCGAGCCTCGGCCCGTCGTCACTCGCGCGCAGAGCAAGGTGCTGAAGTCTACCAGCCAGCTCGCCCGCTGAACGTCACTCGCGATAGTCGCCGGCGTCGAGCCCATGGTCCACCATCCAGCGATAGACCTGCTTGCGGGAGCGCCCGGTCTCCCGCGCGACGTCGGCGACGACGCCGTGAAAACGGCGCAGCAGAGCGTCGAGCTCCTGCCGCGTGGGCACCGGGTTCGGTTTGTCCGGAGGCGCTGCTGGAACGGAGCTCGGAGGACGCGCCGGCACCGCCGCGGCGCTCGGGAGACCGGCCGCTCCTCGCGGCGCGGTGCTGAGCGGGCCGCTGCTGGTGCCGGCCTGAGAGGCCCGCTCGGCGGGCACCGGGACGAGACTGTGCGCGAGGTGCGGCTCGAACAACTCGCGGGTCAACAGGGAGCGCCCCTCCGCGCGCACGCGCAGCTCCGCCGCCACCTTGAACAACTCGCGCACGTTGAACGGCCACGGATGCAAGAGCAGCGCATGGACCAGCTCCGGGTCGAGCTCCACGGGTGGCTCGCCGAGCGCGTGGATCAAGATGGGCAACACGTCTTCTCGGCGCAGCCGCAGCGGCGGCAGCTCGATCGTGAACTCGCTCAGCCGCGCGTACAGGTCGGCCCGAAAGCGGCCCGCGCCCACGTCGCTGATCAGCGGCTTGTGCGTGGCCGACACGATGCGCACGTCGAACGGCACGGCGTCCGTCTCTCCCACCGGAATGACCTTGCGCTCCTCCAGCGCACGGAGCAGCTTGGGCTGCTGCGCCAGCGGCAGATCGCCAATTTCATCGAGAAACAGCGTGCCGCCCTCAGCCGCCCTGAAGAACCCTGGGGCAGCCTTCCTGGCGCCGGTGAAGGCGCCCTGGGCGTGGCCGAACAGCGCGCTCTCCGCCAGCGATTCCGCGATGGCACTGCAGTTGACGGCGACGAACGGACCGCGGCGCCCGCTCGCGGCGTGCAGGGCGCGCGCGGCGAGCTCCTTGCCCGTCCCCGTTTCACCGAGCAAGAGCACGCTGGTCTTGGCGCGGCCGACCACGCCGAGCATGCGCCGCACCGCGCTGATCGAGGGCGAGTCGCCGAGCATTTCGCTCGCGGACGCGGAGGGCGGCGGGGCACCGGCAGCGGGCAGCTCGCGAAGCAGCAAGAAGGTGTCCCCAACGCGGACGAGGTCGCCGTCGCGGAGCTCCGCCTCTTTGACGGGCTCACCGTTCACCCAGGTGCCGCTGCTGCTCGTATCCTTCAGGCGGACGCTGCGCTCGGCGCGCACGAGCTCGAGGTGGCGCCGAGAAACACGCGGATCCTCCAGTACCAGCCCCGGCGGCTCCACGCCGCGCCCCAGCGCCAGGGTGCCCTCGAGCAGCTCGCTCGACGGGAGCCACCCCGGCGCCATTCGCCCCGGAGCATGGAGAGTCCGGAGCCACAGCGAAGCAGACGCGGCAGCGGCCGCCGGTCGCCCTTGAACGGTGGTATCGGACCGCATCCTTTCGGCGCACCCTATCACAGCTTGCCGTACAGACGTGAGCTCGCGGGCCTTCGACCCGGCTCGACAGCGCGCCAAGTCCGAGGTTACGTTGCGCCCGCTGCGCGTTTGGCGGCGCCAGAAGTGCGACTCGATGGCCCACTGCGAGTCTCTCGTAGAGAGGATAGCGCATGAAATTCCAAGACCTTTCCCGTAACGGACTGCTTGGCTCGCTCGTTGCCGTGTCACCCGCGGCCGTGTCACTCGCGGCCCTGCTGCTCGTCGCGTGCGGCGGCAATGATCAGGTGCACATCTGCGTTCACCAGGTCAACTCCACCGCCGAGCTCCACGACGCGGTCCGCGCCTCCTCCTCCAGTGCCGATCCGTGTGCGCCGCCGGTGAGCAGCGCCGACGGCAGCGCTGCGAACGCCGACTTCGAGAGTGGTCTCATCGCCAGCAGCGTGTGCCCCGCCCAGAACGCCAGCCAGCGTCAGGTGGCCGTCTCGGGTGACGGCAGCAAGGTCGCGTACCTCTCGTGTGCAGGCTCCGACATCGGCGTGGTGGTGCAGGCGCTGTCCGGCGGCGCTCCGGTTCCCGTTGCCGACGCGCAGGCGGGGGACAGCGTGGAGTTCACGCTCGACAACGAGCATCTGTTGTTCGGCGCTGATCCCGACTGGTCCGTCGTGCGTACGGACGGCTCCAGGCCTCCGTTCGTGCTCAGCGAGGGCAGCATCGAAGAGCGACGGCACTTCCGCGAGACGGTCGACTTGCAGGGTGGCGGCGGTGGGGGTGGTGGCGGTGGCCGTGCGCTCGAGCCGCGCCTGCTGATTCAAGAGCTCATCGGAGACTCGCGCCGCATCGTCGCACGAAGGCCGGATACGGACTATGAAGAGCCGGTCGTGATCCTGGCGGACGGCGAGAATGGCTTCACAGGGAGCTTGCTCGGCGGGCTGCAGCATCTTTCCGACAGCGGCCGCACGCTGGTTACGCCGGTGGAGGTGGACGGCGTGGAGCTCTACTTCAAGCTGCGGACGAATGCGGGGGAAGCGCCGTATCGGATGGGGTTTGGCAGGGAGGATGCGGAGATGGGCGCAGCCGGGCTCGGCGATACGCACAACTTTGCGTTCATGGGTCAGGACCTGGTCCGCATTTCGCTCACGGCCGACCTCGATAACCTCGGCGAGAACGATCTCGTCACGCTCGCGCAGGGCGGCCTGCTCGAGGATCACAGTCAGATCATCGATCGACAAGATCGGCCTGGCGTGAAATATGCGCATTTCATTCAGAATGGGGATCCATCACGCCGCAAACGCGAGGGCGACGAGCCCCTGCAGGCTCTGGCGGATGCCAACGCCACCGCACAGAGCTTGAGCCCAGATTCCGCGCACCTCATCTATCTGAGCGATGACGCCGTACACGCGGTCTCCGCGGTGGGCGACAGCGCAGCGCTCGAGCTCATCGCAGAAGCCGGGAACCGGCTACGCAATGCCTTTGCACCGGACTCGTCGGAAGTCGCCGTCGTCGGTCGAGGCGGGCGGCTTTATCGCTCGCGCCTGGACACCGCCGGAGCATCCCAGCTGGTTGACCCGGAACGCGCGTCGGAGGCCTGGTTTGGCTACAATGGCAATCCAATGACCCCCCGAGATGAGCTGCGCCTGGTCTGGCTGTCGGGCAGCGACGAAGCGGTGCAAGATCGCTTGAAGACCGCGCCGCTCGATGCGGCGGAGGCCATCACGTTGGTCGACGGCGGGGTCAGCGCATGGCTCGCCATCCCTGGCTCCGCCGACATCCTGTACGTTCAATCCGGCAAACTGCATCGCGCTACCCCCTGATCGGCGCCCTCACCCACTGCGGGTGGACTCACTCCGCGGTCAGCTCGCGAAGTAGTTCGAAGGTGCGTCGATGCTCGCGGATCTGCGCGAAGCTTTGGCGGAGCTCCGGCGAATCGATCCGGTCGATATCAGCCTGGATGATTTGCGCGGCTCGTTCGATGGTGATGCGTGCCTCCGCCCGGGCGCCTGTTCTCGCCAGCGCTTCGGCATGACATAGACGTAGCTGGGCTTCGCGCTCCTCCATCGAGGTGGTCGAAAGGATCTTCATCCCTTCCGAGGTGAAAGCGAGCGCTTCTGTCACACGGCCTGCGGCGAGCAACACGAATGCCATTGCTGCGCAGGCGGCGGCCCGAGCGGGCTTGTGTAGCGCGACAATTTCCCAGCCGCGCCGCGCTTCCACTTCTGCCTCTGCCATCCGACCGCCACGGACCAGCATGTCGCTCAGCGCGCAACGCGCCGAAGCCTCCAAGCGCACATCCCCTTGAGCCTGGAACTCCCCAATGACCTCCCTTTCGAGCGCGATGGCCGCATCCAGATCGTCCGTGAAAGAGCGTGCAATGGCGAGATTGAACTGGACCAGGGACCGCGCATACCGCGAACGCGAGCGCTCCGCGGCCGCCAGTGCTCGGGTGAATATCTTCACCGCGCGCGTGTAGTCACCCAGCTCTCCGTACATGTTGCCAACGTTGCTCCAGGCTCCGCTCGCGAGCCGCTCAGCCCCGATCGACTCGAATGCCGTGGCGGCGCGCTCGTAGTGCTGGGCCGCTGCGTGCCGATCGTGTGCGATGGTCGCGCTCATCCCGAGAGCGGCTTCGAAGTGCGCCACGGCCTCGGGAGTGCGAGCCACCGGGGACCGAGCTGCCTTCCTTGCGAGGTCGAGAGCGCTCTCCGCTCGCTCCCGATGCCCCGAAAGCGCAAGACTGAAGGCCGCGCGCCCCAGAGCCATCAGCCGGCTCCCTTCCGCTTCCGGCGCGGTAACCGCCGTGTGCCCCAGCGCCTCCACCCAGTGCTCCGCCCCATCCCAGGTCCCCAGGATCAACGCGGCATCGCCCAGGTTGCCGACAGCGCTACACCACGCCGCCGACCCCCTGGGCAAGAGCTCCAGCGCCTCCAGCGCTGCCTGCCGGGCGAGCGCAGCCTGCCCCATCCAAATCTGCGCCTCCGCGCGGCTCGAGAGCAGCTCGCCGCGAACGACGCCATCGAGCGCCTGCTGTGCTCCGCGCTCGGCGTGTCGCACCGCGCCTTCCAGGTCGTTGCCGTCGAGCGCCGCCTGGCTCGCCCGCAAGTAGCAGCGCGCCGCTCGATCGCGCGCTCCGCCGCGCTCGAAGTGCTCGGCCAGGGTGAGCGCGTTGTCCTCGCCCGCCGCCTCGAGCCATTGTCCGGCGAGCAAATGGCCCGCAGCACGATCCTCGTGGGTGAGCATCGCGTAGCTCGCCTCGCGCAGCAGCGCGTGCCGAAAGCGGTACGCCTCGTGCTCGCTGAAACGGCTGGTGCGCTCGCGCGCCACGATCTCCTCGCCTCCGAGCACCGTGAGCCAGCTGCGCAGCTCCTGCGCGGCGGGTGCTCGGCCGAGCAGCTCGCTCAACCCCTCGCGCCAGAACACCTCGCCAAAGACGCTGGCCGCGCGGAGCACGAGCCGCGCCGCGGGATCCAGCCGCGCGATGCGCATCTCCAGCATGCCGAGCACCGTCTCGGGCAGCTGCTCGCTGCCGTGCGCCGCCGCCCGCACCAGCTCCTCGAGGAAGAACGGGTTGCCGCCCGAGCGCTCGACGAGCTGCTCGGCGCGCGCTGCCGGCACGGCTCCGAGCGCTGCGTGCACCAGATCGCTGCTCGCCTTGCGCGAGAGCTGGCTCAAGCGGAGCTCGGTGAACCTGTCCGACTCGCGCAGCCTGGGCAGCTCGTCATGGATCTCGGACCGCGCCAGCGCGAGCACCATGAGCGGTTCGCTGCTGAGCGCCTCCAGCGCCGACTCGACCAGCTGGAACGTGGAGCGATCCCCCCAGTGGAGATCCTCGAGCACCACGAGGCACGGCCCGCGCGCGCACTCCGCGGCGAGCCACTCGATGAACGCGCCGCGGACGTGCTCGATCATCAGGCTGGGCTCGAAGCGCGCCGCGCGCAGGAGTGGAGCAACCTCGGCCGGCAGCTGCTCGGCCAGGAACGGAATGCCGGAGAGCTCGCCGAGAAAAGCCGCGACGCGGGTCGCGGCCGGCTCGTCCAGCACTGCTTGCATGCGCGTGTGCAGCGCGTCGCGCTTGCAGGGCGCGCTGTCGTCATCTCGAACGCCGGCTTCGGCGCGCACGGCGCTGGCCAGCATCGCGTGCGCGGAGCCCGCGCGGAGCGGATCGCCGCGCGCGAACA
>JAICQL010000336.1 GCA_025937895.1 Polyangiaceae bacterium
GGAGGATGAATCGGCCGCTAGCCAGCGGCGCATGAATCGGCCGCGGATGAATCGGCCGCGGATGAATCGGCCGCGGATGAATCGGCCGCGGATGAATCGGCCGCGGATGAATCAGCCGCGGATGAATCAGCCGCGGATGAATCAGCCACCCAGCGGCACGGGCCCAGCGTGATACACCTGCGCTGCGTACGGCGCGACCAGCACCACCTCGCCCGCGGAGCGGCGCGTGCCCTGCGGCTGCGTCTCGGTGGTGTCGAAGGCAAGCCGCCAGGGCCCCGCCACCGCGTTGGGGATGGTGAACGGCACGGCCTCTGCGTCCGCGTTGAACAGGAACAGCACGCGCTCGAACTCGCGCTCCGGCGCGCCGGGCACCGGCTCCGGATGGCAGGCGATGTGCACACACAGCGCACGGCGGGCAGCGCGATCCCAGTCGAGCACGCCAAACTCCAGGCCGTCTGGACCGAACCAGCTGACGTCTTTCTCCGGCCAGCGATCGCTGGGGCGCCCGTCGAGCCAGCGCGCCAGGCGCAGGCCCTGCACGCGGCGCACGAAGTGAATCACCCGCCGGGTAAACTCCAGCAGCGCCGTATCCATGCCCTGCCAGTCGAGCCAGCTGAGCGGGCTATCCTGACAGTAAGCGTTGTTGTTGCCCTGCTGGCTGCGGCCAAACTCGTCCCCGGCCATCAGCATGGGCACGCCCTGCGACACCAGCAGCGTCAAGAGCAGGTTGCGCTGCTGGCGCGCGCGCAGCGCGAGCACCGCCGGATCCGGAGTGGCGCCCTCGGCGCCGCAGTTCCAGCCACGATTGTGGCTCTCGCCGTCGCGGTTGTACTCCCCGTTGGCCTCGTTGCGCTTCTTTTCGTAGCTCAGCAGATCGAGCAGGGTGAAGCCGTCGTGACAGGCGACGAAGTTGACGCTGGCGCGCGGGTGCCGCCCCGCCGAGCGGTACAGATCGGCGCTGCCGGTGAAGCGCCGCGCGAACTCACCCACCCCCGCGGCGCCGCGACACCAGAACTCGCGCATGGAATCGCGATACTTGCCGTTCCACTCGCTGAACACGGCGGGGAACCTGCCCACCTGGTAGCCGCCGGAGCCCAGATCCCACGGCTCGGCGATCAGCTTGATGCGCTGCAACACCGGATCTTGCTGCACGGCCCCGAGAAAGGCGCTGAACGGGTCCACCCACTGCGCGGTCCGTAGCAGAGCGGGGGCGAGGTCGAAGCGAAAGCCATCGACGTGCATCTCCTCCACCCAGTAGCGCATGGAATCCATGAGCAGCTGCAGCACCTGTGGGTGGCGCGTCTGCAACGTGTTGCCGCAGCCCGTGTGATCGAGGTAGCGCCCCGGCGCCTCGGGCGCGTGCTTGTAGTAGGCGTAGTTGTCCAGCCCGCGAAAACAGAGCGTGGTGCCTGACTCGTTGCCCTCGCCCGTGTGGTTGTAGACCACGTCGAGCAGCACCTCGATGCCCGCGCGGTGCAGCGCGGCGACCATGTGCTTGAACTCGGCCACCTGCTCGCCCGCCTGGCCCGAGCTGGCGTAGGAGTTGTGCGGTGCAAAATAGCCGATGGTGGCATAGCCCCAGTAGTTGTGCAGGCCACGGCTGCGCACGACCTCGTCGTCCTCGAACTGGTGCACTGGCAGCAACTCGACCGCGGTGACGCCGAGGCGCTGCAGGTAGTCGATGACGCTCGGGTGTGCCAGGCCCGCGTACGTGCCGCGTTGCGCCGGGGGCACATCGGGGTGCTGCGCCGTGAAGCCCTTCACGTGCAGCTCGTAGATCACCGTGTCCTGCCAGGCGTGGCGCGGCCTCACCTCGCCGGCCCAGTCGAACTGCCCGTCCACCACCACGCTGCGTGGCACGAAGGGCGCGCTGTCCAGGGTGGACATGGCGCCGAACGGATCGTTGCCGACGTGACCGAAGACGGCAGGGTCCCAGCGCAGCCGGCCCTCGATGGCGCGAGCGTAGGGATCGATCAGCAGCTTGTGCGGGTTGCAGCGGTGCCCCGCCATCGGCTCGTAGGGGCCGTGAACGCGGTAGCCGTAGCGCTGCCCCGGGCCCACTCCCTCCAGGTAGCCGAACCAGTACGGGCCCTCACGCCCCTCGAGCTCTACCCGCCGCTCCGCGCCATCGGCGTCAAACAGGCACAGCTCCACCAGCTTGCC
Organism: Polyangiaceae bacterium; assembly: GCA_025937895.1. Taxonomy (GTDB): domain Bacteria; phylum Myxococcota_A; class Polyangia; order Polyangiales; family Polyangiaceae; genus SZUA-265. The sequence goes on from JAICQL010000336.1 coordinate 2,164, forward strand.
GGCATCGGAGAAGACGGAGAAGCTCGTGCCCCTACCGTCGAAGTGGGCCCCTAGCGGCCATGCTTGCCCCGTTCGTCTCTCGCCCACGGGCGCGCCACCTACCCATTCACCGAGACCACGTTCATCACTAAAACCCAGACCTGCCGCCGAGTCACCAAATTACCGCACCACCCGGCGGCTTTCCGGGCCATGCGTGCGGAAATGGGCGCACCGCACCGCACGCTGCCCTAATGCGGGAGAGCGCATTGCGGGAGAGCGTGTTGCGCGCGGCTGTGTTGCGCGCGGCGGTGTTGCTGCCGAGGCGTGTTGCTGGCGATGGCCATGTTGCTGCCGAGGCGCGGCGCGAGCCCCGCGCTAGGCCACGGGCACGTTTGGATCTAGCATAGCGAGCAGCTGATCGATGGCCTCGGGCGGGCCCACCACGAGGGTGATGTCGCCGAGCTGGAGCCGGAAATCACTGGCGGGGGTGGCGTGCACCTCGGCCCCGCGCTGCACGGCCAGCACCGTGGCGCCGGTGGTACGGCGCACGTCCAGCTCCACCAGCGAGCGGCCGATGGCGGGCGAGCCTGCGCGGATCAACACGCGCTCCACCTCGATGCCGTGAAACGCCGAGTGCTCGCCGGTCAGTGGCGTACCGGGCGCGCTGGCGCCGCGCAACATGTCGTACATGCCACCACGCACCTGAGCCACGGCATCGAGGATCAAGTTCTTGGGCACGTCAAAATGCTGGAGCACGCGCGCAAAGATCTCGATCGAGGTCTCGAACTCCTCGGGGATGACCTCGTTGGCACCCAGACGCCGCAGCTCCTCCACCTCTGCCACGAAGCGGGTGCGCACCAGGATCTCCACGTCTTCGTTCAAGCTGCGCGCCAGGCTGGTGGACTGGCGGGTGGAGGCCGCGTCAGAGATGGCGATCACGAACATGCGCGCCCGGGCGATGCCCAGGGAGTCCAGCACCGCGGCGCGCGTGCAGTCCCCGTAGAAGATGGGCTCACCGCGGGCGCGCGCGGCACGCACCGTCTCCGGGTTCATCTCCAGGATGGCGTACGGAATGCCCGCGGAGCTCAGCGCCTTGGCCAGGTTCTGCCCGTTGACCCCATAGCCGGCGATCACGACGTGGTCGCTCAGCTCGTGCTCCGACACCTCGGCGCCGGGCCCGGCCTCCGGGCGCTGCAGGCGATCGTCCGGCGCGCGGCTGCGCACCCTCTCGCCCAGGCTGAGCAGTGCCGGCGTGGCCAGCATGCTCAGCACGGAGACGGCCAGAAACACCTGATTCTGCTCGGCGTTGATCAGGTTCAAGCTCAGCCCAGAGCGCGAGAGCACGAAGGCAAACTCCCCCACCTGCGCCAGCGCCATGCCCACCTGCAAGCCGAGGTGCAGCGGATAGCCGAGCAACAGCACCGGCAGCAGCCCCGCAAACGTCTTGATCAGCCAGAGCGCCACCAGCATGCCGGCGATCCAGAGCGGGTGCTGGCCCAGAAAGCCCATGTCCACCAGCATGCCGATGGACACGAAGAACAGGCTGCCGAAGGCATCGCGAAAGGGAATGGCCTCCGCCAGAGCCTGATGGCTGTATTCGCTCTCGCTCACCGCCAGCCCCGCGAGGAAGGCGCCGAGCGCCAGCGATAGCCCTGCCAGGGACGTGAGGTAGGCGGTGCCCAGGCACAGCACGAGCAGGAAGGTGAGGAACAGCTCGCGGCTGCGGGTGCGGACCACGGCGGCAAGCAGCCCGGGCAACACGCGGCGAGCGCCCACGACCACCGCCACCACCAGCGCCAGCGAGCGCAGCAGGGTGGCCAGCACGCTGCTCGCGCCGGTGCTCTGCCCCGCCAGGATGGGCGTGAGCAGCATCAGCGGGACGATGCACAAATCCTGAAACAGCAGCACCCCGAGCACGATGCGCCCCATGGGCGTGGCCAGCTGCGCGCGCTCCCCGAGCAGGCGCAGCACGGCGGCGGTGCTGGAGAGCGCGGCGAGAAAGCCGAAGAACAGTGGCCCGCCAATGCTCTCGGACGAGCGGGCGGTGAACAAAGCCACCAGCCCAATGCACAGCATCAGCTGCCCGCCGCCGCCGAACAGCAAGGTCCGCCACATCTCCAGCAAGCGGCCCAGCGATGACTCGAGGCCGATGGTGAAGAGCAACAGCACGACCCCGATCTCGGCCAGCACCTCCACCCGGTGCACGTCCTCCACCAGGCTCAGCCCGTGCGGGCCGATCACCGCTCCCGTGATCAGCAGCCCGGCGATGGCCGGCAGCTTGATCAGCCGAACCGCGTACACCACCAGCCCGGCCAGGGCGAAGACGATGAGCAGATCCTTTAGAAAGTGATATTCCAAGCCACGTTCCGTCAGCCTGATCCGGGCCCAGCGCCCCGCTCCAGGATCCAGATCCGACGGTCACCGGCTGGCGTCTGGTAAGCGCGCGGCATGGCCAGTGTGGTGAAGGGTGCCGACACGTTGCCCTGGCTGTCGACCGCCACGCAGCCGCCGTGCCCGCCCAGCCGCACCACGTGCTGCAGCGCCTGGCGCGCCGCCACGTCCAGCGGCAAACCCTGCAGCGCCACCCGCGCGTGCACCTCGTGAGCAAAGGCCGCGCGCAGGAAGAACTCGCCAGCGCCAGTGGCGGAGACCGCGCAGCTCTCGTCCTGCGCCCAGGTGCCTGCGCCCAAGATGGGGCTGTCACCGATGCGCGAGGTGCGGGCGCTGGTGGTGCCACCCGTGGATGTGGCCGCGGCGAGGTGGCCCGCCTGGTCGCGCGCAACGGCACCCACGGTCTGACCCTCTTCCTCCTCGCTTGCACCCTCGGGGGTGACGGCGCGCTCCGCCTCGCCGGGCACACGCGCGCGCAGACGCTCCAGCTGGGCCCGCCGGTAGTCGGTCACGAAGTATTCGGGCGGGCACTGCGCGAGCCCCAGCTCGACCGCCAGCGCATCGGCGCCGCTGCCGGCCAGCAGCACCTCTTGCTCGCGCTCCAGCAGCGCGCGCGCCAGCTGCACGGGGTTGCGCGTGCTGCGCAGCAGGCTGGCGGCACCGGCGCGCTGGGTGCGACCGCACATCACGCTGGCGTCCATGCGCACGCTACCGTCCGAGCGCAGCACGGAGCCGCGCGCGGCGTTGAACACCGGCGAGTCCTCCAGCACCGTTACCGCGGCGACCACGGCGTCCAGCGCGGAGCCGCCGCGCTCGAGCACGGCGACCCCTGCATCCAGCGCCAGCCCCAGATCCCGGCGCATCTCGGCGATGCGCGCCGGCGGGATGCGCTCCGCGGAGAAGGCTCCGGCGCCGCCGTGCAACGCCAGCACCGGGCCCCTGGCCCCGCCCAGCGACGGAGCGCCACCGCTCATGCGCGCTCCATCAGCGGGCGAGGTCCGTGCGGTAGTCCTGCGCGCGGTAGAAGCGCCCGCTCGGGGCGCCGTCCTCCAGCAGCACCGGCACCAGCGCACCGGGCATGCACGTCTCCACCGCGTTCGGCGCCTTGTCGCCGCCCAGATCGGTGCGCAACCAGCCCGGATCGACCAGGCTCATGATCACGCCGGTCCCCTCCAGCGAGGGCGTCACGTCGCGCACGTAGCGATCGACCGCGGCCTTGGACATGCTGTAGGGCAACAGCTCGCGGATGTTCTCGATGCCGGAGGTCACGTTCACGATGCGCCCCCAGCCGCGCTCGACCATGATCGGCAAGAAGCGATCGCACAGGCGCACCAGCGCGATCACGTTGATCTCGAACACGCGCCGGTAGTCCTCACTGGGCGTGCTGTGGGCCTCGCGCCAGGGCGCCTGAATGGCGGCGTTGTTGTACAGGATGTCCACGCCGCCCAGGTCGCGCAGCACGCCGTCGATCATCGCGTCCACCTGTGCACCGTCCGACAGCTCCGCTGCCACGCCGCGCGCCTCCACGCCGCGCCCGCGCAGCTCCTGCAGCAGCGGCTCCAGGTTGGAGAGCTTGCGGGCGTGCAACACCAGCCGGCAGCCCTGCTCTGCCAGCCCCAACGCCACTTGTTTGCCGACCCCGCGGCTCGCCCCGGTAACCAGCGCCCACTTGTTCTTCAGTTTGCTCATGCGGGGCGGAGTATAGTCGGCGCGCTCAGACTTCCTAGCTTCAGCGCTCCACCCTGGTGCTTCAAAGCCGCTGCTTCAAAGCTGCTGGGCTTCAAAGCTGCTGGGCTTCAAAGCTGCTGGGCTTCAAAGCTGCTGGGCTTCAAA
>JAICQL010000015.1 GCA_025937895.1 Polyangiaceae bacterium
CATCGCCGCCACCGCGGCGCTGGCGCGAGACTCGGGCCTGGACGTGCTCGCCAGCGGCGGCGTGGGTACGCTGGAGCATATCCGGCAGCTCGCGCGCGCCAGCCGCGAGGTGGGCGGCAAGATCCGCGGCGCCATCCTGGGCCGCGCCCTGCACGAGCAGCGCTTCTCCCTGGAAGAAGCCATCGCCGCGGCCTCGCTGGCTGGCTCCTGAGCCAGCGGCGCCCCGCGCGCCACGAGCGCGCTTCGGCCTGAAGCAGCCCATCGCCTGGAGTTTTGGGGAGCGAAAGTCTAACGTCGCGCCGTGCCCAGCCCCGACGCACCGGCGTTGCGAAACCCCTCCGAGCGCGAGCTGCGCGCGTCTCGCCGCCGCTCCATGCGGCAAGACGCGTTCAACTTGCCCAACCTGCTCACCATGGGGCGCATCGCCATCATCCCGCTGGTGCTCTGGCTGTTGCAGCGTGGCTCACCCAACGACTGCGTGGTCGCCGCGCTGGTCTACTCGGGCGCGGCCATCACCGATCTGCTGGATGGCTACCTGGCGCGCCGCATGAACATCGTGAGCGTGCTCGGCAAGTTCCTGGACCCGCTGGCAGACAAGCTGCTGGTGATGGCCACCTTGGTCTGGCTGGTGCCGCTGGGGCGCATCTCGGAGTGGGCCGTGGTGCTGCTGCTCGGCCGCGAGCTGTCCATCACCGGCCTGCGCTCCATCGCCAGCAGCGGCGGCCTGGTCATCTCTGCCGGCGGCGGCGGCAAGACCAAGACGGCGCTGCAGATGGTCGGCATCCTGTGCCTGATCATCGGCTATCCGTACCACCTCTCGCTCGGCTTCCTGGATCTGGGCTGGGTAGACCTGGTCAACGTGGGTCGGGTGCTCGTGTACGCGTCGCTGGTGTTCTCCCTGGTCAGCGCGTTTCAATACATCTCGCTGTTTGCTGAAGCGGTGGAGGCAAAAGAGGCGGAGACCAGTGACAAGGATGCGGGCGACAAGGACCTGGACGCGCGGGACCTGCAGTCCTGAGCCGGCAATGGGTCCGGGGCGCTGGGCCGATTGGGGGACAGCAGCATGGACAGCCTGGCGCCCGCCCTGCTAGGTAGCCAGTCCCCGAGGACAAGCGTGCGCCGTACCCCTTCTTTCAGCCTGGTTTGCCGTAGTTCCCTGCCCGCTCTGCTGCCGGCGTTGCTGGTTCTGCTGCTGGGCATCGGTTGCTCCAAGCAGGGCGAGGGCGAGCGCTGCGATATCAACAACGGCAGCCTCGACTGCGACACCAACCTGGTCTGCGTGGGGCAGGAGCAGATCAGCGTCACCGGCACCGGGGTCGCGCTGTGCTGTCCGCTGACGGAGCCGACGGTGGACGCCTGTCGCGGCAACATGACCTTGCCGCCCGAGCCCGACGCGGGCATCACGCCGCCCCCCCCTCCGCCGCCTCCGCCACCCCCTCCGGACGCCGGCAACACCCCCACGCCGGACGCGGGCAATTCCCCCCCGCCAGACGCCAGCGCGGCGGACGGCGGTACCTGAGCCGCGGCGCCAGCCGCACGAGGCACTGCCATGCCGCTGGTCGAGCTCATCTCACTGGCGCAGCGCGCGCTGCTCCTGTGTGTCTGGATCTCGCTGCCGGTGCTGGCCGTGGCAGCGCTGGTCGGGCTCTTGATCTCGGTGGTGCAGGCCGCCACCTCCGTACAGGACTCGGCGCTCAGCCACCTGCCCAAGTTCCTGGCCGTCTCCCTGGCGCTGGCGCTCGCGGGGCCGTGGATGGGGCACCAGCTGGTGGGGTTTGCGCTGTACGCCTTCGGAGCGCGCTGAGTGAGCGCGCCCGGCGCGCAGGGCCCCGGTGCCGAGCTGCCGCTGCTGTCGCCGCACGAGCTGTGGGAAAATCCCGAGTGGCTCGGCCGCGACGTGCGCGTCGGCGGACGCGTGCTGACTGACGCTGACGGCTGGCAGCTCGGCGATGCGTTTGCGGCCATTGCGGTGGAGCTGGAGCAAGGCGCACCGCCGCCACACGCCGCGCTGGTGGTGGCCGCCGGGCACTGGTCGGGGCGCGCGCTCAGCTCCGCGCGCTTGCTGGAGCAGAGCGCGAGTGACGCGGGCGAGCTGCCGCCGGAGCTCGAGCGGCTGCGAGCGGGGGTGGGACGCCACCTGCAGCTGCGCGCGCGGGTGCTGGGCGAGATCCGCCGCTTCTTCCTGGAGCGCGACTTCCTCGAGGTAGACACGCCGAGCCGCGCCAGCGAGTGCGCCGTCGAGCCCCACATTCACTCGCTGCGCTCCGCGCCTGGCCCGGGCGAGCGCGGCGCGGCAGAACGCTATCTCATCACCTCCCCCGAGCTGCACATGAAGCGGCTGCTGGTCGCCGGCGTGCCCCGACTGTTCCAGCTGGTGCACTGCTTTCGCGCGGAGGAGCTGGGCCCGCTGCACGCCCCCGAGTTCTTGATGCTGGAGTGGTACCGGGCGTTCGCCGGCTGGCAAGAGGTGTTGAGCGATACCGAGCAGCTGATCGCTCGCGTGTGCCAGCGGGTCTTGGGGGGCTCGGAGCTGCGCGTGCCGGGCGGCGCCAGGATGGACCTCCGACCGCCCTTCGAGCGTTTGAGCGTGCGCGAGGCGTTCGCGCGCTTTGCCGGGGTGAGCGACGCCTCGGAGCTCGCCGCGCGCGACGAGGATCAATTCTTCCAGCTGCTCGTGGATCAGGTGGAGCCCGCGCTCGCTCGCTTCGCGCGGCCGGTGTTCCTGATCGATTATCCGAGCAGCCAGGCGGCGCTGGCCCGGCTCTCTCCGAACGATCCGAGCGTGGCCGAACGTTTCGAGCTGTACATCTCCGGGGTGGAGCTGTGTAACGGCTTCGGCGAGCTCACGGACGCGGCCGAGCAGCGCCGCCGCGCGCAGGCGGACCGCGAGCGCTGCCGCGCGCTGGGCCGTCACGTCCCCGAGCTGCCGGAGCGGTTTCTCGGCGCGCTCCGCCACGGCATGCCGCGCGCGGGCGGCAACGCGCTGGGCGTCGATCGGCTGGTGATGCTGCTGGCAGGCGAAACGAACATCGACGCGGTTCGACCCTTCGCCAGCGAGCACGTCTAGACGGCGGCCGGGTCTCGCCTCGATGGAAGCGAGACACTATGCTCCGGCGCCATGGAACATCGACAACTCGGAGCTTCAGGTTTCAGGGTCCCCGTGCTGGCCGTGGGCACGGCGTCCTTCGGCGGCACCAACGAGTTCTTCCGTGGGCTGGGCTCGGCAGGGGTGGACGACGCGCGGCGCATCGTCGACATGGCGCTCGAGCAAGGCGCGAACCTGTTCGACTCGGCGGACGTCTACTCCGGTGGCGTGGCGGAGGAGTACCTCGGGCGGGCCATCGCGGGCCGGCGCGATCGGGTGCTCATCTCGACCAAGGCCACCTTCCCCTTCGGCTCCGGCCCCAACGAGCGCGGCTCTTCACGCCATCATCTGATCCGTCAGGTCGAGGGCTCCTTGAAGCGCCTGGGCACGGACTACATCGATCTGTTTCAGCTCCACGGCTTCGATGCCTTCACCCCGGTGGAGGAGACCTTGAACACGCTCGGTGACCTCGTGCGCGCCGGCAAGATCCGCTACGCGGGCTGCTCCAACTTCTCCGGCTGGCACCTGATGAAGTCGCTGGCCGTCGCCGAGAAGTACAACCTGCCGCGCTACGTGGCGCACCAGGCGTATTACTCGCTGGTGGGCCGCGACTACGAGTGGGAGCTGATGCCGCTCGGGCTCGATCAGCGGGTCAGCGCGGTGGTGTGGAGCCCGCTCGGCTGGGGCCGACTGACGGGCAAGATCCGCCGCGGCTCACCGCTGCCGGAGACCACGCGCTGGCGGAACAAGGCCACCTCCGCCGGCGGTCCACCGATCGACGACGAGTACCTGTACCGGGTGGTCGACGCTCTGGACGAGGTGGCGCGCGAGACCGGCAAGACCGTGCCGCAGGTCGCGCTCAACTGGCTGCTCACTCGCCCCACCGTCGCCACCGTGATCATCGGCGCCCGCACCGAGGAGCAGCTGCGTGACAACTTCGGCGCCCTCGGCTGGCGCCTCGACCCGGCCCACATCGCCAAGCTCGACCTCGCCAGCGCCCGCCCCGCCGCCTATCCCTACTGGCACCAGCGCGGCGTATCGGTGATCAACCCTCCGCCCGTATGACGGGCGCCAGTCACCCGATCGATCGGGCCGAGCCCGCGCAACCAAACGTGCCCGTGCCCGTGCCCGATCGACCCCAATATGGCCGTGCCCGTGCCCGATCGAACCAAACGCGCCCACCCCATCAACGCAACCGGGCCGGCAACCCCCTCAAGCCTTGATATCGAGATTCTGCCCCACCCCCGCCGGCAACCCACTGGGGCCCATCGTCGATGCAGTTATCAGCTTGACGATGTCCTTGCCCTCTTGCCGGACCGAAGCCTGAATCTTTGACGCCACCGCCACCGCGTAGTTGTCAGCGCCGCCCCCGCCTCCGGAAATTCGCATGCGCTGCTGAACGGCAGCAACCGCCGCGCGCTGGATCACCCGGCGGTGTTTCACCAAAAAATCGCCACAGCGGCACAGCCGCCGTGCCAGCCCGGAGCAGGCCCACTCAGCAACTCTGCTCAGCAACTCTGCTCAGCAACTCTGCTCAGCAACTCTGCTCAGTAATGAATCAAGCTGACGACCGGCACCGGCTCGAGCTTCGAGCGACCGGCGAGCGCGTCGAGCTCGATGATGAAGGTGTACGCCAGCACCCGCGCGCCGAGCGCCAGCACCAGCTCCCCCGCGGCGGCCGCCGTGCCACCGGTGGCCAGCAGATCATCGATGACGATCACGTTCGAGCCCGGGGCGAGCGCGTCCTTGTGCATCTCCAGCGAGGCACGCCCGTACTCCAGCCCGTATTCGACCTTCAGCGTGTCTGCCGGTAGCTTGCCCGGCTTGCGTGCGGGCACGAACGCCGTGTTGAGGCGGGACGCCAGCGGCGCGCCGAAGATGAAGCCGCGCGAGTCGATGGCGACGATCGCGTCCACGGTGTGACCGATGAAGCGCTCGACCAGGGCGTCGATCACCATGTGAAACGCCTTGGGGTCGGCCAAGAGCGGCGTGATGTCGCGAAACAGGATGCCCGGCTTGGGAAAATCCGGGATGGCGCGGATGCGCTCGCGCACGTGGGCCAGCCGCTCCGGAGGGACGGGGGCGCTCAGGTCCTCTTCCTCCTCCGGCTCGGCGCCGGTCAGCGCCGCTCCCTCGGCGGTGGCCAGGCCCGCAGGTTGCGAAGAGATGCCGCGCGGCGTGGGCCCGCGGCGTGCCGGAGCTGGTTTGCCGAGCGAACGCCGTGTCATGGGCGCACAGCTACCACGGGCTTGATGCTGCCGGCGATCCTTTCCGCCAGTGGCGCCTGACGCGCGTCCCACATCTCGAGCGACAGCGGGGTCACGCCGACTACGCCCGCGTCATAGGCCTCCGTGTCGGACCCGACGGCCTCGCCATGGATCGCGCTCGAGCCGCCCAGCCACAAATATTCGCCCCCACGCGGGTCGCGGCGAAACTCCGCCCGGTCCTCATAGCGCCGCGAGCCGAGCCGGGTGGCGCGCACGGGCCAGCTCTCCCCCGCCGGGAAATTCACATTGAGCAGCACGCCGGCGCCCGACTCGGGCAAGGGCTCCCGCAGGAACGCAGCTGCCAGCTCCACGGCGCAACGTGCAGCGCCGGCCAGATCCGCATCCGGGCCCGCGGACAGCGCCAGGCCACGCAGGCCGCGCAAGGCGGCCTCGCGCGCCGCAGCCACGGTGCCGCTGTAGAAGACGTCCCCCGCCAGGTTCAAGCCGTGATTGATGCCGGAGGCCACCAGATCGGGCCGGCGCGGCACCACGCGCCCCTGCGCGCAGAGCGCCACGTACACCGAGTCTGCCGGTGTGCCATCGAGCGAGAACATCTGCGGCGCGTGCTCGCGCAGGCGCAGCGGAGTGGTCAGGCTGATCGAGTGGCTGGTGCCGCTCTGTTCGCTGAAGGGAGCACACACCACCACATCCGCGATGGTCATCAGCGCCGTCCTCAGCTCGACCAGGCCAGGGGCGCGAAAGCCGTCGTCATTACTCAGCAAGATCAGCGGGCGGGTCGACATCGAGCACGCCACCTTAGTGCCTAGATTCCGCCGGATCGAGGGATTGCTGCTCAAATCCCGCGAGAACACGGGCGGGCCGCGGCACGGCGGCTGGGCTGCCCGGCTTGCCAACTGCCGCTGCGCTGCCAGCAGCTGCCGGCGGGCTACAGAGCGGCTCGGTCAGCCCGTATTACCGAGCGTGATCGAAGAGGTCTTGCCCGAGATCCAGCGTTCGGTCGAGGCCAAGCTGGTGCGCTATGCGGCCGTGGGCAAGGTGGTCATCGATGGCCTCGGTCAGACGATCACCTTGACCGGCACGGGCCTGCCCGTGACCCTGCCCATCGGCGCGCTGGTGGTGCGCTGGCGAGAGCTCAGCTTTCAGGAGCGGGAGCGTGAGTGCGCGCACCTGGCGCGCTCACTGATGCGCGAGCGCCGTCCTGCGGCTGCTGCCTCCGGGAGCTCGCGCCGCCGGTCGCCGGCGCTGGGTATCGGCATCGCCGCGGGCCTGCTGCTGGCAGCGGCCGCCGTCTACCAGAGGGTCGACGCTGCCCTGGAGGCGCGCGCGGCCGCGGCGCGCGAGCAGACGTCGGAGGTGGTGGACCCCGACGCGGAGCGGCGCGCCCACGCGGCGCAGGTGTGTCAAGCCACCCGGGCCCGGCTGTCTCACGGTGGCACGGTGGGGCCCGCCGACACCGAGGGCTGGGTGGTGGAGCTGGAGCTGCTGGCGCCCATCACCGCCCCTGCCTGGCCAGGGGTGGCGTCCTTCGTGGCGCTGGACCCCGGCACCCAGAGCGGCCGCATCAACTGGAAGGGCAGCCCGGAGCTCGCCACCCTGGACGGCTACGACACGCGAGTGGAGCTGCGCGACGGCACCTTGCCCGAGTCGTCGCCGCAATATCGCCGGCGCACGCTCACGTTTTACGGCGCGTACGTGATGCCGTATTTTCGCGAGCGCGAGCAGATCCAGATGGTGCGCTTCGCGCACGCGCTGGTGGAGACGCACGAGGTGGCCGTGGCGGGCCTGTACGCGCGCTGCGCGGATGGCAACGAGCATCACATGGGCTCGTGGTTCGTCGGTCCGTCACCGGGCGCAGCGGCGGCGTCGCTGCTGTTCTTCATGGGCGCGTACGCCCAGCCCACGCAGCTGCCGCGCGAGGTGCTCTCCTCGCGTGAGGAGGCGGAGCTGGAGCCGGAGTTTGCGCTGACCAACATCCTGAACGCGACGCGGAAGGTGAAGAAGACCGAGCTCGTCGCGATGCTGGGGCCGCAGGACGGCACCGTGGCGGGGTCGAACAGCGCCAGCACGATCGCCTTCCCCTTCGTGCAGTCCGACCGCGCGCTGGTCGCCAGCCTCTCGCTGGCCAAGCTGCTCGAGCCGGCCACGGCACAGCCGGCCCCACCGCGCGCTCCTGCACGACCGCGCTAGCCTCACGCCGCGCCGCCGAGCTTTGCCCGTTCCGCAGCGTCACGACGGCGTCACGACCGCGTCACGACGGCGGCGCTACTGCGCCGGCGCGGACGTCTGCAAGCTGAGCGCGTGGATGGCGCCTTGCCCGCCCCCGCCGGGGCGCAGCAGCTCACCCAGCGCCTCGTACACCAGGCGGTGCTGGCGCATGCGCGGCTGGCCGCGAAACGCCTCGGCCACGATGCTCAGCTGATAGTGATCCTTGGTGCCGGTCAGATCAGTGATCTGCACCTGGGCGCCAGGAAACGCTGACTCGAGCACGCGGCGCAGAGCATCGGGTTCAATCATGTCGCGGGGCCTCGCCGCGGGCTTAGCGCCGCTGGCCGCGCATGTCCACCACACACGAGCTCGCTCGGCTCCTCACCCGCCCAGCTCCAGCCGATACGAGAGGATCAGCGGGTTGGCGCCCACCGAGTTGAGCGGGTTGTAAGGCGGGCTGACGCTGCCGAGCTGGCTGGTGTGATCGATCACCAGCACATACTGCCCGGGCGGCACGCGGAAGCGCTGCTCGCTGGCCTGGCCGGGGCGCAGCGCAAAGACCATCAGCGCGGGCGTCATGGGCGGCGCAAACGCAGCACCCTGCTGCAGCCGCTCGCGCCAGGACTGCGCGTCGGCCCGCGAATACAGCAGCGCCTCGGCGGCGGGCCCGTTCAGCTGGTACTTGAAGTAGACCTGTTGCCCGGCATCCTCGACCTGGATCGGTCCCAGAAAGTCGACCTGCTCGACCCGCACCTCCAGCGTCTCCGACTCGACCAGCTGGCGATCGTCGCCGCCGGCACGAAATGGCTGCGGCGGGCGCGCCGGTGGCTTCAGTATACCGAGGCTGAAGGCGTCCCCCTCTTCGCTGCGCACCACCGTGAAGCCGCTCGCCAGCTGGCTGGTGGTGACCTGCGCGCCGAACATGCTGGCCAGGTAGGCGCCCACGCTCTGCTGCGTGGCCCAGTCCACCAGGCGGTTCTGAATGCTGTCGACCCGGAACTCGACCGGAAACAGCAGCCGCTCGCTGCGCGCCCAGACGTAAATCGAGTCCTCCTCCAGCGAGAAGTCCGCGCGAAACTCCATGCCGGCGTGCGCCGAGAAGTTCACGCGCCCGGCCAGCGGCGTCCAGGCGTAGCCGTTGCCGCTGAAGTCCAGGCTGACGGTGCGCCGGGCGTCGTTGACCTGCGACTGGCAGGCGGTCGGAAACAGACGGCCGATGACGTTGGAGCCCGGTGTCAGCCGCAGCGGAGCGCTGCGCCGCAACATCTCCGGGCACAGGCGATCGGCGCCGTAGTGGGAGAACAGCCACCAGCGGATGGCTGGGCTGTCGTTCACGGCGCTACGAAACAGCGCGCAGCCGGTCAGCACGGCGGCCAGCAACGCCAGCCACCGGCCGCGCGGGAGCAGCAACGAGCGCTGCCGGAGTGGTGTAGCGCCCCACACCCGCCGCGTGCCCCTCACCTGCGCGCCCCCCGTGCCGCCGTCCGTTTGCTGCATCACCCGCACTCTGTACCGACCGCGGCTAAAGTTCATCGAGGTTTTCTGCGTTCTTGTCGGTACCACGACGATGCGCGGTCGCCACAGTCCGATTGATGCCCTCACCCGGCTGGCGTCCGTCGACGATCCTGAACAACGCCGGACCTGCTGGCGCCAGGCGCTGGCCGCGCTCGGCGAGCACGGTCGGGTGGAACGCCCGCCACCGCTCGACGGCTTGCCGCCAGGGCTGCTGCTGCGCGCGGCTCAAGTGGCGCTCGACACCTCCCTGGTGGAAGACCTGGACTGGGCCGCGCCCGAGCGCGCCGCAGTCGCGCTGTACGAGCTGACCGGCGCGCTGCCGCCCGGCCGCGAGCGCACCGCGCTCGGACGGCGCGCGTTCTCGCGCCTGTACCAGGGCACCGCCTCCACGTTTGCGGCAGTGGCCACGCGCATGGCCATCCACTCCAGCAAGCGCCTCGACATCCCCGCGCTGCAGGCCCGGGTGCATCTCCTGTATTCTCTTCCGGCGGGCTCCAGCGTCAACGCGGACGCGCTGGCGTTGACCCTGATCGCGCGGCAAGAGTCGTTCGAGACCTGGGTGGCCGAGCCCGCGCAGAGCACCCTGCCCTCGCGCCGCATGGCGGCGATCATCCTGGAGCGCGCCGCCCGCGAGATCGTGCGCGGCTCGGAGGCGGGTGATCCGGGCCCGCTCGGGCGCTTCCAGCATCCGAGCGTGCAGAACAGCTACCGCACCTTGCTGGCCGATCGCGAGCCCCTGGTCTGGCGCCACGCTGCCATCGCACGCGGCCTGCTCTCGGCGGTGGATCCGCGGCTGCGCGAGGAGATCGATCTGGAGCTGGACCCATCGCTCTCGCCCACCGAGTGGCGCCGCGCCGTGGTCTCGCTCGTGGCCTGCCTGGTCAAGGATCCGGAGACGACCCTGCCGCAGTGCAAGAGCCTGCTGCGCAGCGAGCTGTTCGAGCGCCACCCCGCCATCCTGTCCACCTTGCTCTGGGGGCTGGGTCCGGTGATCGACGCGGAGCCGGAGCTGGCGCGCGAGCTCCTGGACTTCCTGAGCTGGGTGGACCGCAACGACGTGGCGCAGGATCTGGCGGCGCTGCTGCGCGATGTGCACAACCCCAGCTTCGGGCGCTCCGCCGCGCTGCGCATGAAGAACGCGCTGCTCGACCGCATGCCCCAGGCCGACGCCGACTCGCGCGTGATGCTGGAGCTCCTGGCGCGCGAGCTCGGCAGCGAGCGGCACGACGACACCAGCATCTGGGGCGGCGTGCGCACGGCGCTCATCGCCTTCGAGACCACGGGCGCCGAGGCCGCGTATCACGCGGCAACCGAGGCCCTCGGCCGAGCTTACGGCGTGCTGGATCAGCTGGAGAGCCATGGCATGGCGGCGCTCTCACCGGAGGCCTATCGGCTGCTCATGGATCTGGACAGCGGCGTGCTGGAGAACTCCCGCCTGTACGATCTACTGCTGCTCGGGCGCCGCCCCGGGGACACCAACGCCTCCGTCGTCGAGATGGAGCGCCTGTACGATCGCCTGGGCAGCTGGCTGCTGGCGCAGGGCCCGCGCGCGCAGAGCAAGGACAGCGGCGACAGCGCGGTGCAGCGCCAGAAGTGGCTGGCGTTGCTGCACCTGATCGACGTGGAGACGTCCACGCGCAGCGGCAGCGAGCACGTGGCAGCGCGGGTGGCCTGGCGCATCCGGCGCGCCATCCACACGCTGCTCGGCCACCTCAGCACCGAGGCTGTTTCACCGCTGCATCGCGTGTTCTGCGCGGCGCTGGCGCGCAGCTACGACGCGGCCATCCGCGAGGGCGTGGCCGACGTGAGCGACCTCTTGCTGCTGACCATCCAGGCGCTGCAGCACTCGGCCAGCATCAGCGCCATCGTGGACGCCTCCACCACGGCAGAGGTGCGGCAGACGCTGCAAGCCTACAGCGACTTTCTCGATCGGGCGCCCACCTCGCAGACCTTCGGGCGCGCGGACAGCGGCGACCCCGACGCCGTGTCATCCCACATTGCCAAGCTGGGCGCGGGCATTCCGCTGTCCTGCTCGTACCGCGGCGAGGCGCTGCGCCAGACCTTGCTGCGCATCGGCCACTGCCTGGAGGATCTGGAGAGCGCCCGCAGCCTGGGCGACCTGCTCGACGGCGGCCCCCACGACATCGCGGAGCTGGAGCGCGCCTGCCTGGATCTGCACCAGCTGCAGCAGGCGGCCAGCGTGCGCCTGCTGGGTGAAGACGCGCGCACGCCGCCGGCGGCGGCCTCGCACCTGGCGCGTTTGATCCAGCTAGCGATGAGCTCCGGCGAGAAGCCGAGCAGCGAGATGCTCGCCGACACCATCGCCGCGCTGTGCGCCAACCTGCCCGCCACCCTGGCGCAGCCCATCGCCGAGCGGCTGGGGCGGCTGGAGCGGCTCAAGATCGAACCCACCACCGACGTGCCGTCACGCCGCCCGCAGCACAACGCGCTGCCCGACTGGCTGCTGCCCCGCCGCACCATTGGCAGCTTCTACGTGGTGCAGTCTCTGGGCGCGGGCGGCGCCAGCTCCGTGTTCGTGGCGCGGCGCGTGGAAGCGCGCCACCAGTCGAATGCCGAGCTGTACGCGCTGAAGGTGCCGAAATACGACGCGACCGTCGCCCGCAGCCTGTCGGAGCAGGAGTTCCTCGAGCTGTTCCGGCAGGAGGCCGGCGCACTGCTGGCGCTGCCCAAGCACCCGCACCTGGCACGCTTCGTCAACTTCGACGCCGAGGCGCGGCCCAAGCCCATCCTGGTGATGGAGCTCATCCCCGGCAACTCGCTGGAGCGGGTCGTGCGCAAGGGCCTGCTGACGGTGAAGACGGCGTTTCAGTTCCTGGACGGCATCCTGCTCGGGCTGGAGGCGATGCACTCCGCGGGCCTGGGGCACCTGGACGTGAAGCCCGCCAACGTGATCCTGCGGGATGAGAAGACGGCGGTGCTCGTGGACTTCGGCCTGAGCGGCCGCCACATCCGTCCCGGCTGCGGAACCCTGGAGTACTGCGCGCCCGAGGTGCTGGGGGTCGATCCCGATAGCTACGGAGCGCCGCCGGCCAACACTGACATCTACGCGTTCGCCTGCCTGGCGTTTGAGACGCTCACGACCAAGTACCTGTTCGACGGCAAGGACGAGGCGGCGATCATCTCGCAGCACATCGACCATGATGGCTGGCCCAAGCGGCTCACCGAGTTTGCGCGCACGGACGGCTGCCGCGATCTCGCCATGCTGCTGGCGCGCTGCCTGCGGCGCGACCCGAAGATGCGACCCTCGGCGCGCGAGGTGCGCCGCGCGCTGGCGTTGCCCGCGCACGATCTGGAAGCGCGCGACTGGCCGCTGCCCACGAGCCGCCGCGAGCTGCCCCCGAGCGAGATGCCGGTGCCGCTGGTGACGGGGCGCTCCGCCAAGAAAGCAGGCTGACCCGCGCCGCTGGTGGCCGGTCGATGGGGCAAAAAGCCGCCCAATCCGCGCTGATGCGGGCCTGTCCTCAGAGGATGAGCCAGCCTCTGCTTCCACCATTGCAGGGCGTCGCCCGATGACGTTAAGAGAGGGTCGATTTCTCCATGGGCAGGCCCACCGTCTCGGAGGCCCCGAGAGGGCCGTCGCTCGGCTCCGAGAAGGGCGCACCCGCTTCCCCCGAAGAGCGGCAGCCGCCGTTTCCCCTGCCCCCGCAGCTTCGCCTGCAGGAAAGCGCGGCGGGTGAGCTGCGCTTCATCGGCAGGTGGCGCCCTCGCGCGCCGCTCGTGTTGTGCCCCGTCCTGCTGGTGCTCAGCAATCTGAGCTGGCTCGCACCCGAGCCGCTCAGCGCCGAGCGCCTGCTCGCCAGCCTGCTCGGCTGGAGCGTCACCCTGCTGCTGGCCTGGCGCTGCTGGCCCCGCCGAGCTCAGCTCACGCTGCGCCCGGCCACGCGCCAGCTGATCATCGGCCGTGAAACAGCTGGCCAGATCGTGAGCCTGCCGGACACCTTGCGCTGGCGGCTGATCGTCGAGCACCCGCCCGAGCTGCCGCAGCCCCGCTACCGCGCCGTGCTGTTGCACGGTGAGCGCAGCTGGCCGTTGCTGGGCAACACGGATCCGGCAGAGCTGCTGCGCGACCTGGGGCGCGTGCTCGCGAGCTGGCCGGGCACGGTGGAGCACGAGTGGCAGCTGCCGCACGGCGCCGAGCCCTGGTCGTATCCGTCCGCCTTGGCGAGCGCGGCGAGCCATGCAGCCGCCACACCGGAGGCATCGTCGCAGGTGCTGCAGGGCTCGCGGGCAGACCGCGGGCTACGCTGGTCGATGATCGCCATGACTTCGCTGGTCATGCTCGATCTGGCGTACCTCGTGGTGTCGGCCAGCGCCCGCGTGGCGTACGTGCACCCCCTCAGCCTGGTGTTGCCGGCGCTCGCGGCGCCGTGCCTGATCACCATCAGCGCCCTGGTGATCACCCGCCACCCGCGGCTGGTGCTGGGCACGCAGCTCGCCCAGGAGCACAGCGTGCTGGGCGTGCGGCGGGTGCGACACCGGGTGGGCCCGCACAGCGTGCGCGGCGTGCACCTGCTCTCCTCCCGCTCGGCGCGGCGCGGCCACCTGCTGGTGGACAGCAGTGAGGGGGCGCTGGCGCTGCTGGTCGAGATCCGTGACGCCGAGCAGCTGCGGCTACAGCTGCTCAGCAGCCTGGGGCAGCCCGCGCTGCGCGCTAGCGAATCAGCAGAGTCCGCCCCTCGCAGATGGCAGAGCGGGTGACCAGGGCGCCCTTGGGCGGCACCAACTCGACCCGCAGCTGCTCGCCCTGCTTGCAGGAGTAGTCGCCCACATACGGTGAGAGCCCGAGGCGCGAGCCGTTGACGTAGATCTCGGAGCGCTCCGGGCCGGCATTCACCGACAGCATCAGGCGCAGGGGCGCGCCGCTCTGCGCCGTGGCGCGCTCGGGCGCCGGCTTGTGGCGAGCGCGTGCCGATGTGGGGGCAGGCGCGGGAGCTTCGCTCTTCTGAGCGACCGGCTCGGGCCCGGGCGCTCGCCGCGCCTGTGCCTCACCGATGGCCAGCACCATGACCCGCAGCCCGAGCGCCGCGCACAATACGCCGCCCAGCAGCTGCGCGCCCCTTGCAGTCCGCTCCAGCGTGGCGCGCTTCATCCGGTCACTCTCAACACTTCCGCGAGCGAGGTCTGCCCGCGCACGGCACGCTCCAGGCCATCGTTCAACAGCGGGGTCAGCCCATGTTGCCTGGCCGCCTCCAGCAGCTCGCTGGTGGGCTTGCAGTCGATCACGGCCTGGCGCAGCTCGGGGCGCATGATGAGCAGCTCACTGATCGGCGCGCGCCCGGCAAAGCCCTCGCCGGCGCAGGCATCGCACCCCACCGGCACGTGATAGCGCGCGCTGGGCAGCGGCGCGCCGAGCGCGGCATAGCGCTGTGCCATGACCGCGTCTGGCTCCTCCTCCCGGCTGCACAGCGGGCACAAGGTGCGCACCAGGCGCTGCGAGAGACAGGCGATGGTGGCGCTGGCAACCAGGAAGGGCTCCACCTGCATCTCGATCAGGCGGGAGAAGGGGCCTGCAGCGCCATCGGCGTGCACCGTGGTCAAGATCAAGTGCCCCGTCAGCCCCGCCTGCGTGGCGATCTCGGCCGTCTCGCGGTCGCGGATCTCGCCGATCATCAGCACGTTCGGGTCCTGGCGCAGCACGCTGCGCAAGGTGCCGGCAAAGGTGCGCCCGGCGCGCTGGTGCATCTGGGTCTGGGTCGCAAACGGCAGCTCCAGCTCGATCGGATCCTCCAGGGTCACCACGGAGGTGAGCCGCCCGCGCGTGTCCACCACGTGCTTGAGCGCCGAATACAGGGTCGTGGTCTTGCCGCTACCCACCGGGCCCGTCACGAACAACAGGCCCTGGGGGCGCGCCAGCGCCTCCATCAGGCCCTGCTGCGTCTGCTCCGAGAGCCCCAGCGAGGCCAGCTCCGGCACCTCGCGGGTGCCGCGCACGATGCGCAGCACCATGCGCTCGCCCACCTCCGTCGGCAGGCTCGACACGCGCGCCTCGACCGTCACGCCGTCCAGGTGCATCGTCAGGCGCCCGTCCTGCGGGCGCTGGCGCACGTGGGTCTCGAGCCCCGAGAGCACCTTGATGCGGGTGGAGAACGGCTGGGCCCAGCGCAGATCGAGCGCGGCGGCCTCATGCAGCACGCCCATCACGCGGTAGGTGATGCGCAGGGTCTCGGGGGTCGGCGAGAAGTGGATGTCGCTGGCCTGCACCTCCAGCGCGCCGCGCACGATGGTCTCGAACGCGCGCACGACGCTCGCCTCGCCGCCGTCCAGGTCGCGCAAAATGCGGCGCCCGACCTCCGCGATACGCTGGGCACGGTTGCGCTGGTCGCCCGCCGGAGCCTGCAGCGAGCCGGCGCGGCGCCGCGGGCGATCGAGCCAGGCGATGACGCTGCCGGCGCTCAGCGCCACCAGCGCGCTCGCGCCCAGCGTCCACAGCGCCCAGCGCCAGGGCGCGTGCTCGATCAGGCCACGCCGCGTGAGCTCACCAAACGCATCCACCACCCCGAGCAGGTCGCTGGCCTCGCCGGCGAATAGCTCCGTGGCGAACGCACCCACCAGGCACGCCGCCCCGAAGCCCACGAAGACGCGCGCCACCGCCAGCATGCCGGAAAAACCGGCCACATCGGCCGCACGCCTAAGCACCCCTCGGCGAAAACCCGCGCCGGCGCTCGCCTGCGGCCGCAAAACCGCTCAGGCCCACCGCTGGCCAGCGGGCCTGAGCTGCTGGAGCGCGCCTACTGGGTCATCACGGAGGCCAGATCCTGATCGATCTGCTCCGCAGTGCTGCGCAGGACGGTGGCGTACCAGCGAGTGCGCTCGCTGCGGGCAAGGTACTCCGTCTTGTCCTTGGCGTCGGCGGCCGGCTGCCGCACGATTTCCAGGAAGCCCAGCACCTTGCCGTTGGCCGCCTGGTATTCGATCCGCGCCACCAGATCCTCCGGCTTGGGCGCGGGCTCCGGGTTCTCGACGTAGTTCGTCACCCGCAGGCGATCGATCTTGGTCATCCAGTTGCTGACCGTCTCGTCCTTGGTCTCGGGGCTGTCCGGGCGAGACCAGAAGTCCTTCTCCTCGCCGTGGCGCACGATCTCCCGGCGCTGGCCACCGGCCTCGATCACGACCTTGCCCAGCTTCTCGTCACCGAAGTCGTGAAACTCTCGCTCGATCAGCCGGCTATCGGCGGACTGCAGATCGTTGGCGATGGACCCTGCCATCACGTACGCCTCGCCCGTCTCCGGATCCTGCACGTAACGATCGCTGCCGCCCGGCGTCTTCTCACCGAGCTGCAGGGTGTGCTTCTTGCCGCCGATGACCACCTCGAGCGTGCCCTGATCGTTCTTGTCGAGGCCGAAGTCAGCCAGGCGCTCCTTGGACAGCTTGCCCAGCACGCGGCTGACCCGGAACGTGGCCAGGCTCTTGGCCAGCTCATCGCTCTTGGTCAAGCTGACGAAGCGCTTCTTGCCCTCGTCCGATGCGGCGGGCGCGGGCGGAGGCGCGTGTGGATTGCTCGCGCCGTGGCCGTGACCGTCGTCGTGCCCGTGACCATCCTCTGCGGGCGGCGCGGCGCCTGCATCCGCAGAGGTGGTGGTGGGGCTCGGCGGCGGCGTCAGGGTCTCAATCGTGCCGACGTAGTAGCGACCGTTCGCGTCCTCCTTCGGCTCCAGGACCACCACCTTCTTGTCGGTCTTGAACTCGATGCGCTGCAGCTCCTGCAGGCGCCCCGTCCAGACCTCGGCCGCCACGGCCGCCTTGTTCGGCTCGTCTTCTGCCGTCCACGCGCGCAGACCGAGCGCGCTGGCCGCAGCAAACAGAATCAGATGCAGTCCAATGCTTCGCGTGATCACGCTGCCACCGCCTTGCTGGTACGACGTGCGCTGCGGGTGATGGCCAGGCCCGCGAACAGCACCAGCGCGGGCACGCCCACGATCGTGCTGTAGAACCAGACCTGATCACCCTGCTTGCTGTGCTCGATGCGCACGTCTTGCTCGTCGTTCACCTCACCGGCGAAGCTGTCTTCGCCGCCCAGCCAGCGCAGCGCATCCATCAGAAGCAGCCGGTTGGGACCAAAGTTGGACAGCAACAGATCGGTCAAACCGTCAGCATCTGCGAGCACGAACGCGCGCAGCTCCTTCGGCTCCTTCTTCTCGTCGCCGTCCGCCGTGGCGGCTTCGCCCTCCACCGGCTTGCTCACCGCCGCGACCAGGTTGTAGGTGTCCTTCTTCTCCGTATCCTTGTCGAAGTCGTAGTTCTGGTTCTGATCGGCGAAGGTGCCGCCCATGGCCTTGAGCGCCATGTCCACTTTGTAGCCCGCGGCGCTGGACGCGCTGAGCGAGCCGGTGCGCGCGAAGATGATGGCAGCGCGCGCGGCGTTGCGGCTCAAGGTGGAGACCGAGGCGTGGGAGGAGAAGCGGTTGCTGATGAGCAGCGTGCGATCGGAGCTGTTGTTGCGCCGGCGCACGTGCTGCGTGTCATTGGCCAGCAACGTGGGCGAGTACTCCAGCCCGGCGATGCGCGCCAGCTCCTGCAGCCCCTGCACGTTGCGCGAGACCGGCGCCGCCCCCACCGCCGCCGGCTCCGTGGCGCCCGCCGCGGGCACCTCGTTCACGATCGAGTCGGCGTCCAGGGCGATGAGCAGCCTGCCGCCCTTGTCGGCATAGCGCTGCAGCGCGCCGATCTCTTCCGGCGAAAACGGCTCCGTCGGACCGAGCACGAACACCACCTCGGCGTCGTCCGGCACCTCGCGCCCCAGGCCCTGCGCCAGACCCAGGGTGCGGATCTGGTAGTTCTGCGAGCGGATGATCTCCTGCACGATGTCCGCCGAGCGGCCCTTCTGCTTCTCGTCGTCGGACGGCGCGTTGAGCTCGCCGTGGCCGACGGTGAGGTAGGCAATGCGCCGCGAGCGCAGCAGCTTGTACAGCTGCTCTTGCACGTCGCGATCCAGCGTCTTCAGCTTGGCGCGCGCAGCCTGCATGTCGGAGCCCACCGTCAGGGTGCGCGTGGTGTCGCCCTTGGCGAACACGATCGACCCGTCGCTGAACACCTTCATGTCCTTGGCCAGCTTCGGCTCCAGGTAGCGATCCACGATGGCGAGCTCCACGTTGGGCACGCCCTTGACCAGCTCGGTCAGGTACGTGGCCACCTCGCTGCGCACCTCGCTCACCTCCGGGAAGAAGGCGGTGATCTTCAGCGGCTCGGTGAAGGACTCGACCATCTTGCGGGTGGACGAGCCGGGCTCGGACGTCTTGAAATACGAGTAGTCGACCCGCGCCTTGGACTCGCCCGCGGCGAACACGAACAGCGAGCAGTAGGCCGTGGCCAGGGCCAGGGCCAGCCCGCTCGCGGCCGCCGCCCGGACCCTGCGCGCCTCCAGCTGCGCCGCCCGGCGCATCGACAGCAGCGCCGTCTCCGCGAACAGCATCGGGATGACGCTCACGGCCACCAGGGTGACCCAGGCGATCAACAGCAAGGTCTCGACCCGTTCGCGGCTCTTCAGCCCCAGCCTGGAGATGCCGAACCAGTCCTGGCCGGTGGAGGTGGTGACGAAATACAGCCCTACTCCGAGCAGGCCGAGCACGCTCAGCGCCCCGAGCAGCTTCTCGATCGAGGCCCGCTCGCCGCTGCCGCGGACCTGCGGCAAGAAGCGAGCGACCGTGGCAGCCACCATGGCCAGCACGCCCACCACGCTCAAGACCAGGCTCACGTGCTCCAGGGTCACGATCACGCGCTGCGCCAGATAGACGAGCACGAGACCGCCCACGTACGCGGGCACCACCCAGGCGGGGGCTCCCCCGGTAACTACAGCTCCGCGCTTGCCGCCCGCACCGGCGGACGGCGTTGCGCCCGCCCGTCCACTCTCTACCGCCATCGTCGAGCCTCCAGGATCTTCACGGCCCCGAGCAGGAACAGGTAGGCCACGCTCAGGTAATAGGCCACAGCCCCCAGCTCCAGGATGCCGAACTGGAAGGGCCGAAAGTTAGCGTGATGCAGCGCGGCTGCTGCCAGGTACTTGTTGAGCGGTGGATCGATGGCCTGCGCCAGCACCCAGAACACCAGCATGACCACCACGATGGCCGCGCCGACCACGATCGACACCAGCTGCGAGCGGGTGAGCGTGGAGGCGAACAGGCCGATGGCCGCCGCGGCCCCGCCGATCAGGATCTGACCCAGGTAGCCGACCACGATGTGCCCCAGGCTGACCTTGCCGTTCACCAGCAGGAGCAGGGGCATGTACACGGACAACACCGTGAGCAGCAGCACCATGCAGGCCACCGACAGGTATTTGCCCAGGATGATCTCCCACTCGCGCACGGGCGAGGTGTTGAGCAGGGTGAAGGTACCCGTCTGCCGCTCCTCCGACACCAGGCGCATGGAGAGAAAGAGCGCGGCCGTGATGGTCACGCCGCTGGTCCACCAGAAGAACTCGGCCAGCGCCTCACCCGAGAGCAGCCGCTGCGAGAGCGAGCGCCAGTAGAACAGGATGCCGTCCAGCAGCAGGGCGCTGGCGATCACCACCGCGCCGAGCGGCGAGCGGAAATACGCGCGCAGCTCGCGCCGGGCGATCAACAGGGTGCGGCTCATGCGGCCCCCTTCTCGGCTGCTGCCTTCTCGGATGCCGGCGTGCCACCGGCCAGCTTGAGGAACACGTCTTCCAGCTCACTTTCGGTCTTGGCCAGCGCCAGCAGCGGAAAGCCCGCTTGATACAGGCTGGACCCCAGCTGCTCGCGCACGTCCGTCTTGGCCTTGACCTCGAAGCTCTGTACCTTGGCGCCCCGCTCCAGCGCGGAGATGGCGCCGGCGTTGCTGACCCCGGGGATGGCGCGGATCACGCTCAGGATGCGCGCCAGGTCGCCGCTGTCGGCGCGCACGGTCAGCTCGATGCGCAGGCCCTCCAGCAGGCTCTGCGAGAGCTCTTCCTCCGTGCCGGACGCGACCACCTGACCGTCACGCAAGACCAGCAGGCGGTCACAGGTCTCGCTGATCTCGGACAGGATGTGGCTGGAGACGATCACCGTGTGGTTCGTGCGCAGCTGCCGCACGAGCGCGCGCATCTCCACGATCTGCACCGGATCCAGGCCGCTGATCGGCTCGTCCAGCACCACCAGCTCCGGCTCGTGCACCACCGCCTGCGCGATACCGACCCGCTGCCGATAGCCGTGCGAGAGGGAAAACACCGGATCCTTCAGCACCTTGCTGAGCCCCAGCTGCTCGGCGACGGCCGGCACCCGGGTCTTGCCATCGGAGGCAGGGCGGCCCCGCAGCTCCAGCGCGAACTGCAGGTACTCCCCCACGCGCATCTCGTCGTACAGGGGCGGAGTGTCTGGCAGATAGCCGATTTTGCGCCGCACCTCTTCGGGCCGCTCCACCACGTCGATGCCCTGCACTTTCACCGTCCCCGAGGTGGGCAGCAGATCGCAGGCCAAGATGCGCAGAGTCGTGGTCTTACCGGCGCCGTTCAGGCCGAGAAGGCCAACGACTTCGCCCTTCTCGATCCTGGCGGACACGGGACCGATGGCCCGACTTTGCCCGTAGTACTTGCATAACTCTTGTATCTCGATCACAAGCTTTCCCGTCTCGAAGGTTTGGATGGGTCCAGCGACCGTGCGCGGCCTTGACCGACGAGCGGTCGCGGTTATTCCCCGAACCTCTTGCAAAGCGCAAGGGATGCCGTGCAGGTCACGGCCGGAGCCGGCATGTTCCCCTGGAGAGAGCCCATCGCCCCCGATTCCGCGGCTGCTCGGCACCACCCACGCGTCACTACCGACACGCCGGTGCTGTCAGAGCCTGCGCGCTCCACGGCTGCGCTGCTCGCGGCGGCCATCCGTGACGCGGCGCTCGAGCTCGGCTTTGCGCGGGTCGGCTTCTGTCCGGTGGAGCCCTTCACGGACGCCGCGCGCTCGCTGTCCTCGTGGCTCGAGCGCGGCCTGCACGGGGACATGGCCTACCTGGCGGGCGAGCCGCGCCACGATCCCGCGCGCTTGCTGCCCGAAGCGCGCAGCTTGATCGTGGTGGCGCTGCCGTACGGCGCGGAGCCCGGCGGCGGCATTGCGCGCAAGCACCTGCCGCTCAGCGGACAGATCGCGCGCTACGCGCGCGGCGCCGATTATCACGCCGTGCTCAAGGAGCGCCTGCGCTTGCTCGCAGATCGCTGCGCACAGCTGACCGGGCACAGCGTGCTGGCACGGCCCTGCGTCGACAGCGCCCCATTGCTGGAGCGCGAGGCGGCGCGGCGCGCCGGCATCGGCTTCACCGCCAAGTCCACGTTGACGATCGCGCCCGGGCTCGGCAGCTACGTGCTGCTCGGCGAGCTGCTGATCGATCTGGAGCTGAGCCCCGATCAGCCGCTCTCGCGCGGCTGCGGCAGCTGCACCACCTGCCTGGTCGCCTGCCCCACGGGAGCCTTCGTGGACGCCTACACGCTCGACGCGCGGCGCTGCATCTCGTACCTGACCATCGAGCAGAAGGGCGCCATCCCCCGCCCGCTCCGGCGGCTGATCGGGCGCTGGGTGTTCGGCTGCGACGTGTGCCAGGAGGTGTGCCCGTACAACCAGTCGCGCCGGCCCCGCCCCGCCGACGAGGCCTTCGAGCCACGCAGCGCGCTCGAGGAGCCCGACCTGCTCCAGCTGCTCGAGCTGAGCGCCTCCGGCTATCGCCGCTTCGTCAAGCGCAGCGCGCTGCGGCGCGTCGGGCGCACCCAGCTGCAGCGCAACGCGGCCGTGGCGCTGGGCAACTGCGGCGCGGCCGAGGCGGTGGAGCCGCTGGGCCGCAGCCTGCGCGAGAACCCGAGCGGGCTGGTACGCGAGCATGTCGCCTGGGCCCTGGGCCGACTGGGCGGCGAGCGTGCTCGCGCGCTGCTGCAGGAGCACCGCTGGCGCGAGACCGAGGCCGCCGTGCTGGCCGAGATTGATCTATCATTAGCTGAATCAAGTTCTACAGATGAAGATTAGCTTTAAATCTGATTTCTCATGTCCCTGAGGCCGCCCTCGGAGCGCCCGCGCGAGCGCCTGCCCGGCATCTCCACCCCGCAGCTCGGGATGGTGGTGCTGCTGATCTCGATCAGCGTGCTGTTCGTCGCAGCCACCATCGCCGTGCTGATCACGCACTCGCAGGCGTCGAGCTGGCGCGCCGCCCAGAGCCACGGGCTACACTGGACCTCGGCGCTGAGCACGGCGCTGCTGGCGGCAGTGAGCGCCCAGCTGCAGCTCGGCTTGCGGGAGATGCGCAGCAACCGCTTCACCAGCTGCCTGGCGCTGCTGCGGCGCAGCACGTATGCAGCGGCCGCGTTCCTGGTGGTGCAGGCCTGGAATGCCCGGCAGCTGTTCGCCGTTCAAGCCTCCAACCAGAACCGATTACTGTTCCTGTTCTCCTATGGCCTTCTGGTCGGCCTGCACGCCGCACACGTGCTGGGCGGGTTCGTGCCGCTGCTGCTGGTGCAGGGCCGCATCGCCCGGCGCGAGTACTCGAGCTCGCGCCATGCCGGGCTGACCTTCACCGTCCAGTACTGGCACTTCCTCGGCTTGTTGTGGCTGGGCCTGCTCGCCACGCTCGCCTGGGTCACCTGAACTCGCTATGCAGACGTGATGGCAGACGCCCCGAGCCTCACCTTCGCCACCGTGCTCGCCGATCTCGAGCGCCGCAGCCTGGACGCCGACAGCGCGCGCAGGGTCTTCGACGCCATCTTTGCCGGTGAGTGGAACGCAGCGCAGATCGCAGGCCTCCTGGTCGCGCTGCGCCTGAAGGGCGAGACCTCGGACATCGTGTGCGCCGCTGCGCGCGCCATGCGCGCGAAGATGATCGGGGTGGAGCACGCGCTGCCGCTGGTCTTCGACACCTGCGGCACGGGCGGCGACGGTCAGGGCACCATCAACGTGTCCACGGGCGCGGCGCTGATCGTGGCCGCGGCGGGCGTGCCCGTGGCCAAGCACGGCAATCGCGCCGCCTCCAGCCGCTCGGGCAGCGCCGATGTGCTGGCTGCGCTCGGCATTCCGCTGGAGCTGCCGCCCGCGGCGCACGGCAAGCTGCTGGCGCAGGGCGGCATCTCTGTTCTGTTCGCGCCCGCGCACCACCCCGCCATGAGATACGCGGGCCCCGTGCGGCGCGAGCTGGGGGTGCGCACCATCTTCAACGTGCTGGGGCCGCTCGCCAATCCTGCGCGCGCCACCCACCAGCTGCTGGGCGCGTTCTCGCCGAGCTCGCGGCAGCTGATGGCGCACGCCCTGCGCGAGCTGGGCACGCGCTCCGCCTGGGTGGTGCACTCCGAAGACGGCCTGGACGAGATCAGCCCGCATGCGCCGACCGCGATCAGCGAGGTCAGCTCCGACGCGGTGCGCGAGCGCGTGGTGGCACCCGAGGATTTCGGCCTGAGCCGCAGCCCCGCGGGGGCCCTCGCCGGCGGCGATCCCGAGCACAACGCCGGCATTCTGCGCCAGATCCTGGCAGGGCAGCCGCACCCCGCGCGCACGGCGCTGCTGCTGAACGCCGCTGCCTCGCTGGCGATTGCGCGCGGCCTGGAGCTGCGGGGAGCGGCCGCGCTGGCAGAGTCGACCCTGTCGAGCGGCGCGGCCTTGCACACCCTGGAGAGCTGGCGCGAGCTCGCGCGTGCTGCCGTGCGGCCGAGCGCCCCCTGAGAGCCATGCTGGCCAAGATCATCGAGACCAAGCGCGCCGAGCTGCCCGAGCTGCGCAAGCGCCCCC
Organism: Polyangiaceae bacterium; assembly: GCA_025937895.1. Taxonomy (GTDB): domain Bacteria; phylum Myxococcota_A; class Polyangia; order Polyangiales; family Polyangiaceae; genus SZUA-265. Next base: position 23,736 of record JAICQL010000015.1, read on the forward strand.
TGCCCGCCCCTCCACCCCTGCGCCCGGTGCAGCTGAAGCGCGCCGCCGGCGCGCCGCTGGCGCTGATCACGGAGATCAAGCTCCGTTCGCCCTCCGCGGGCCCGCTGTCCACGGTGCTGAGCGTGGCCGAGCGCGCGCGCGCCTATGAGGCGGGCGGCGCCAGCATGCTCAGCGTGCTGTGTGACCGCGAGTATTTCGACGGCGACTACAGCCATCTGAGCGAGGCCCGCGCCGCCAGCTCGCTGCCCATCCTGTGCAAGGAGTTCGTGATCGACGAGAGCCAGCTGGATGCCGCGCGCGCGTATGGCGCAGATGCCGTGTTGCTGATCGTCCGCTGCCTCAGCCCCGAGCAGCTGGCGCGCCTGCTGGGCGCCGCGGCGGAGCGCGGGCTGACCGTGCTCACCGAGATCCACGCCCCCGAAGAGGCGCAGGTGGCGCTCGACGCCGGCGCTCGGCTGATCGGCGTCAACGCTCGCGATCTGGACACCTTGCAGCTCGACGCCGCGCGTGCCGAGCGCGTGCTCTCGGAGCTGCCCTCCCACGTCACCCGCCTGCACCTGTCCGGCATCAAGGACGAGGCGCAGGTGCAGCGCTGCGCTCGCTCGGCAGTCGACGCGGCACTGATCGGGGAGGTGCTGATGCGGCTCGCTGATCCCCAGCCGCTCCTGTCGCGCCTGGCGGCGGCCGCGCGCGGCTGAGCCAAGCTGGGCGGCCAGCGCCGCCCCTCCACCCCTGTCTTTTGCCGGCTGCAGCCCAGTCCGGTTAAGCTCGCCGAGGTGACCCTCGGCACGCTCATCGACGCCTTCCTGAGCCACTCCCGGGTCGAGAAGGGGCTGAGCCGCAACACCATCGAGGCCTACGGCCGCGACCTGAGCGCCTTCGTGACGTTTCTGGGCGAGCAGTCGATCGACGACTTCGAGCAGGTCGACCTGGCCGTCGTCAGTCAGTGGCTGCAGTCGCTGAGCGCGCGCGGGCTCTCGCCGCGGAGCTCGGCGCGCCACCTGTCGGCGCTGCGCGGGCTGATGCGCTTCCTGGTGCGCGAGGACGAGCTGCGCCGCGATCCCACCGAGCTGGCGGCGCGCGCCAAGCTCGGGCGGCGGCTGCCGCGCCCGCTGAGCGAGGAGCAGGTGCTGCGGCTGATCGAGGCCCCCGATCCCAGCCATCCGCGCGGGCTGCGCGATCGCGCCATGTTGAGCTTGATGTACGCCTCGGGCCTGCGCGTGAGCGAGCTGCTCTTGCTCAAGCTGCGCGAGGTGGATCTGGCGCGCGGCGTGCTGGCTGCGTACGGCAAGGGCAGCAAGCGCCGGCTGGTGCCCGTGGGCGAGGTGGCGCTGCGGCACCTGGAGGCGCACCTCGCGGCACAGCCGCCTGCACGGCAGAAGGCGTCGGAGGGCTTCGTCTTTCATCGCCCCAGTGGCAAGCCGTGGACCCGACAGATGGTGTGGAAGCTGGTGGCGCGCTACGCCCGTGCAGCTGGCATCCCGGGCAAGGTTCATCCACACCGGCTGCGCCACTCGTTTGCCACGCACCTGCTCGCCGGCGGCGCAGATCTGCGCACCGTGCAGACCTTGCTCGGTCACTCTGATATCGTGACAACCGAGATTTACACGCATGTATCGGCCTCGACTCTGCGCAGCGAGTTTGAGCGCGCCCACCCCCGCGCGCGCGCATGACCTCGTCGCCCGCTCATTCACCCTCGATCCTCGGGGAGTTAGCGACTAGAACGTGACGGTGTCGTTCAGGGTGTTGGAGCCGCGGGCGGCGGAGACGCCCGTCGTCGTCGAGGTCCCCCATGCGGGTCTGGGGCTAGATGCCCTGGCCATGTCATTTTTGTCTGCGCCCGTGCGCTGCATCGGCACCGACGCCGATCTGTACGTGGACGAGCTGTACGCGGAGGCACCCAGCACGGGTGCCACTCTGCTCGTCGCCGAGCTGAGCCGCTACGTGTGCGATCTGAACCGCAGTGAGCACGACGTGGATCCGCTGGCGGCTGCCGGAGGCCAGGCGCAGCGGGCCCCGCATGGCTTGATCTGGCGTGACACGACCGAGGGCCAGCGCGCGCTGTACCAGCCGCTGCCGCGAAGCGAGCTGGACCGGCGGCTCGCGAGTTTTTATCGCCCCTATCACGAGTGCTTGGCACGCCTGCTCGATGCCAAGCGAGCGAAGTTCGGCTACGTGGTGCTGCTGGCCGGGCACTCCATGCCCAGCCGCGGGCGCGCTGGCCACACCGACACGGGCCGCGACCGTGCCGACGTGGTGCCGGGCAGCCGCGGCCGCACCACGGCGCACGGCGCGCTGATCGACACGCCCGAGCGGCTGGCAAGCTCGCGCGGCTGGACGGTGGTGCACGACGATCCGTATCGCGGAGGCTTCACCACGCAGCACTATGGCCGCCCCGCCAGCGGCCAGCACGCGCTGCAGGTCGAGCTCTCGCGCAAGCTGTACATGAACGAGGCTACCCTGGAGAAGCGGCCCGGCGGCTTCGAGCAGACGCGGGATTTCTGCACCGAGCTGGTGGCGGCGCTCGGCGCCGTTCGGCTCTGAGCTGCGCTGCTGGCGCCGTCGGGTGCGCGGCAGCAAACGAGCCGGTCGCCGTCGGAATTGCGACAACCGAGACGCTCCCTCGCCGATCGTCTAAGACCGATCAGACGCTGCAGAGAGGGACCTCCGTCATGACGCATTCCAGTGCTCGCTTTGCTGTTTCCTCGAGCTCCGCCGTTTCCAGCTCAGCGGTTACCAGCTCCGGCCCTGCTCGCTCCCGGCGCACGAATGCCCGCAGGCGCGGCGCCACCACCCGCAGGCGCGGCGCCACCACCCGCAGGCGCGGCGCCACCACCGTGGAATACGCCGTGCTCGTCGGCATCATCGTGGCCGTGGCTCTCGGCGCGTGGCAGTTCCTGGGGCACCGGGTCCGGTGCGCGCTCGGCTTCGCTTCCGCCCAGCTCTCGGCGGATGGGCGTGGCCTGTGCCACAGCGGCCCAGCTTCGGCGGGCGCGGCACCCGGTGGCCCGATCGCCGCACCCTGAGCCTTCGCCCCGGGCCTGGCGCGGGGCGGGCGCCCGACGATCTGGCCAGGGCGCTCCGGGGCGGTACTTTCCGTACTCCAATTGCAAGCGTCGCGAGCAGCGCGCTTGACCGATGTGGAAAAGGCAACTAGGGTGCCGGCCCCATGGCTCGCAGTCAAATTACCGGCAAGCGCAAGCTTCGCGGCAACAGCGTCTCTCACTCGAACATCAAGACCCACCGCTGGCAGAATGTGAACGTGCAGCGCCGCCGGCTCTGGGTGTATGAGCTCGGGCGTTTCATCACGCTCCGTCTCACCACCCGCGATCTGCGCACCATCGACAAGGTCGGCGTGCTGGAGTTCGCGAAGAAGCACGGCGTCCGCCTCAACTAGTCGGCTGCAGCTGGGAGCACGGCCGCGCGCGAGGGCGGACAACGTGTGCCAGCTCGTCCAGCTTCCCGGGGCCCCCGTCGTGGGGCCCTTTCGTGTTTTGTGCGCCGCCGTGTTTTGTGCGCCGCCGTGTTTTGTGCGCGCCGTGTTTTGCACCGCCATCCGCTGCCGGGGCAGCGCTGCCCCCCGGCAGCGCCCGTTTCAGGCGAGCGCCGCGGGCGCGTACACGCTGAGCGGCGCCCGACCGTGCAAGCGCACGCTCGCCGCCAGCGGCACGGCGCCCGGCGACAGCTCGATCACCAGCGGCGTGGGCGCCGGCAAGAAGCTGCCCGGCGGGATGCGAGCGACGCCGCGGCGAGGCGGCACCGCGTTCAACGGCAGCAGCAGCTCCAGCTCCGCCACCTCCAGCCCACGGCTGGGGCGATCGTAACAGAGCGCAGCCACGCCCCCGCGCAGATCACACGCGCATAGCCCCTGCTGGCGTTCGAGCTGCCCGGTCCAGTCGTTATCGGGCATGCGCTCTGGATCCGGCAGCTCGTGCTCCCACGGTGCCGAGCGCAGCTGCTCGCTGCTGCGCGCGGGGTGATCGATCTCGGGGATGGCCGCCAGATCGGCAGCGCCCAGCGCGCCGCCTTCACTCGGCCCCGCCACATGGATCAGCGCGCGCGAGATGGCAGGCGCCGCAAGCGCAGCGGCGCCCAGGCGCTGGATCTGCTCCAGCACGGCCGCGCGGCGCTCGCAGCCATGCTGCTTTGCGAGGGTGATGCCGGGCGACAGGATCTTGGCCATCGGCAGCTGCTGGCCATAGCGCAGCGCCACCAGCAGCGCCGGGATGCTGGTCGGCGCAGCAGCGCGCGCCGCCAGCGGCGCGGTATCCTCCGGGTTCAAGCCACGGGGGCGGCGCGCCTCGAGCCCTGGTTGCCGGGTGCGCCCGTCAAACGCCCGGACCCCGCCGCCCACCTGAGCGATCAGGAGCCCCACGGAGCCGAGCAAGACGCCGGCATCTTGCCCGGCCGCCGCGAAGAAGCCCGTCACCACGGCCCCCAGCGCGTCACCGCCCGCTTGCAGGTACGCGCGCGCGGCTTCCTGTGCGGCAGTCTCGCTGGCCACGGCCTGTGCCGCCCGCTTCATGTCTCCTCGATTTCGAAGGCGTCGTTCTCGTCATCCGCGTCGTCGGCGTGGTCCGCCTGGTCCGCGTCTTCCGCCTCGCCCTCGATCAGCCCCAGCGCTCGCTGGATCTCGCGGGCACCCTTGCCCTCCACGACGACGAACGCCTCCTGGAAGCCCGCGGCGCGCTCCGCCACGCGCTCGGCCAGGCCCAGGCTCACCCGCGCGCCACGCCCGAAGGCCTGCAAGCGGGCATACAGCACCTCACCCGCGCGCGGCGCGCTCTGTGCCAGGTCGTACACCAGGTGCGCGCCGAGCCCCGCCGCCGCCTCGGCCGCGGCTGCCTCCTCCCACAAGCCGTGCGGCTCCCAGGCGACGCGGATCTCCGGCGTGCGCAGCCGCTCGAACAGCGCGGACAGATCTTCGCGCGCCTTGCGCGTCGGGCGCACCTTGGGCGGGGTGCGCACCACCCACCAGCGCGGCCTCACCACGTTGGCGATGGCCTTGATAGCCTTCCAGGCTCGCTCCGCCTCTTCGCCCGGCTCCAGGCTGGCCAGCGCGGCCGGCACCACCAGACTGAAGACGAAGCCCTTTGGAGCCTGAGCGGCGCACGACTGCAGGCGCGCCTTGCCGGGCATCTTGCCGGGCTCACAATCGAGCTCGAGAAACGAATACTGCCGCGCGTAGCGCGCAAAATCGCGTGGAAGGTGGGTTTCTCCCACGAGGACGGAGGGCATGGGCGGGCTAAGTACAGCCCTACCAGGCGACTGGCAAGCGGCGCCCCGGGAAAACCCGCGCCATTTGTGCCGGCCGGCTGCTGCCTGCACCGGATCGACTCGCTCCACGCGAACGGGAGCTGGCGCAACTCGAGGGCACGGCGGCGAGCAGGCGGCGGCTGCCGAGAACGGCTGCGGCAAGCAGCGGGCGGAATGGGGCCTGCAACCGCGGCTCAGCGCTCGCCGGAGCGCTCGCCCGGCTGCTCCGGAGCGCCGGGCTGTGCCGGAGCGGCCTTGGCCACCGCCGCGAGCAGATCGGGCCGGCGCTCGCGCGTGCGCTCCAGCGCCCGCTCCGCGCGCCAGCGCCGGACCTCGGCGTGGTTTCCCTGACGCAGCACCTCCGGCACCGCTCGCCCGCGAAACTCCTGCGGGCGAGTGAACTGCGGAAACTCCAGCAACCCACCATTGGCGGCGCTGAACGACTCCACCTGCGGCGACTCCTGATTGCCAAGCACGCCGGGCACCAGACGCGCCGCCGCTTCGATGATGGCCATGGCCGCGACCTCGCCGCCGGCCATCACGAAATCACCCAGCGAAATCTCCAGATCCACGAAGTCCCGCAAGCGGTCGTCGAAGCCCTCGTAACGCCCGCAGGTGAGCAGGAACGCGCCATGATCGCGCAGCTGCTCGGCGCTGCGCTGAGTGAACGGCTGCCCCTGCGGGGTGAGCGTGATGCGCAGCGGGCGCACCGGAGCCGCGAGCGCAGCCTCGGCCGCCTCCATCGCGGCCACCACGCAGTCCACGCGCAGCACCATGCCCGAGCCGCCACCGTACGGCGTATCGTCCACGCTCTTGTATCTGCCCACGCCGTGGCGCCGCAGATCCTCCACGTGCAGCACCACCAGGCCCGTCTCGATCGCCTTTCCCACCAGGCTGGTGCCGGCGAACGCCGCCAGCAGCTCCGGAAACAAGGTGATGACTCCGACGTGCACGGCTCAGCCCTCTCCGCGTTCTCTCTGCCCGGATGTTGTCTGCCTGGATGTTGCCCGCCCCGATGCCGCCCGCTCGCCCTCGCGCGGCTGCTCCAGCAGCCCGTCCAGCGAGCTCAGCACCACGGTGCCTGCCGCCACGTCCACCTTGCTCAGCCAGTGCGGCAGCAGCGGCTGTTCGAAGCGCTCGCCCGAGGGCGCCTCGATCACGATCGCGTCGACGGACGGATACATCTGCACCTCGACCACGCGCCCCAGCGCGCCGTCGGGCCCCAGCACCTCGAGGCCCTGCAGATCACACAGGTAGTATTCGCCCTCCGCCAGCGGCGGCAGCTCGTTGCGCAGCACGCTGAGGGTGGCGCCCGCCCACTCATCGGCGGCGGTACGATCCGCAACGCCCTGCACCCGGATCAGCACGCCCTTGGGTGTCTGACGAGCGCCAGCCAACCCTCGGAGCTCGCTCTTGCCGCCGGGGACGGCCAGAAACACCCGCTCTGCCTCCAGCAGCGCGTTGCTATCGGCCCAATCCAGCCGGACCTCTAGCTCCCCCTTCAAGCCATGCGCTCGGGTAACGCGCCCGACGCGCAACAGCTCCTTCGGCTCTGGCACACGACCTGCCTGATCGATCGACGGGATCGATCTACCTAGTCCACGATGTCCAGGTGCGCGCGGCGGCCTAGCTTGGTGGAGGCGGCGGTCAACAGAGTGCGCATGGACTGGGCCGTGCGCCCCTCCTTGCCAATCACCTTGCCGATGTCCCCCTTGGCCACTCGAAGCTCGATCAGAGCGTTCTGGTCGCCTTCGATTTCACGCACTTCGACGCTGTCGGGGTCATCGACCAGGGCTTGGGCAATGGTGCTGATGAGTTCCTTGAGTGGCATGCAGTTCGTCTCGAAAATGGCCCAGCCTGCCGATCCGCGCAGTCAGAACGGCACAGCAGCAGGGCCGGCGCACGGACAGGCCGTCCTCTCGAGGCGGCCCAGCCCGTCAATTGCGACCAGCCGCGGCTGCGAAGCCGCTCCGGATGAGGGTGCTCAGAGCCGAGCCGCCCTCCGGGATCAGACACGCTCCAACGGCTGACGCGCGCTCAAAGAGCAGGCGCCTCAGGTGGTGGCGCTAGCTTCTTTGGCCGGAAACTTCTTGAGCAAGTTGACGAGCGTCGCGGACGGAACGGCACCCTTCGACGTCCAGTACTCGTAGCGCGTGCGCTCGAGCTCGAAGGTCTTGGGGGTCACCACGGGATTGTAAACCCCGAGCCGCTCCACGAAGCGCCCGTCGCGCGGGCTGCGCGAGTCGGTAACGACGATGCGGTAATAAGGGGACTTTTTGCTGCCGTGACGGGCAAGGCGGATGTGGACGGCCATCTTGGTTCTTCTGAGTGGTTGTATTCGTCGCGCGGAAAGTTGTCTCGAAATCTTTGCCGCTCGAGGCTGGCTGCTGGAAGTGCGGACTGCCGGGAGCGCTAGCGGGGCACGGTCACCGATGGTCGAGCCCGCCCCTTTGCCGGCGACGTCCCTAGCACCCCGGACCTCCGCCGACAATGCCCCTCTACGACAATGCCCGTAAAATGCCCTGCTACCATGCCCCTTCCACCGCGTCCCATCCCATGTGCACTGCAAAGAGCCCTCCCCGGCCGCTACTTGCAGAACCGAGCCGATAAACCCGGCCAGAACTCTGCCAGGCTGGACCTGTCGGCGGCGATGACTTGGGCCGTTGAGAGTGGGTTGGCAGTGGATTGAGGATCGACAGAATAGCTCGAGCGAAATAATAGCTTGGGCGACAGGATGGGCGCCCCCCCGGGGGGAGCGACTCGAGACTTGGAGAACAGCCCGGGCCGGGCTGGGGGGCAGACCCTAGGTGAAACTTCGTTCTCTGGTCAAGGGCCGTGGTAGATTTGCAAGCAGCCGAGTAGACACCGGAATGCGAGACGAAATTCTCACAGTCATTCGTGAAGTTCTGGCGCCCATGGTGGCGGCGGACGGGGGCCGCCTCTACGTAGTTCGCGCTGACGCCGACCACGTGGACTTACATCTCGCAGGCCGTTTCGCCGGGTGTCCCGGAAATCAGGTGGTCACCCAGCGAGTGATCCAGCCCGCCATTGCCGCCGTCGCCCCGAAGGCCGAGGTGACGGTCACCTGGGGCCGGCTGGTACCGGACGGCGCGAAACAAGTCGACTGAACCCCGCGCCCGGCGGCCGCTCGGGCCGCCGTCAGCGCGCCGCTCCGGCCGTCAGCGCGCCGCTCCAGCGGCCTGTCAGCACGCAGCTCAGGCGGCCCTTTAGCGCAGCGCGGCCTGCGTGTCTTCGTCCAGCGCGGGCTCTGGCCTCGGCGCGTTCTTGACTCGGCTGTCGAGCACCGCCTTGGCCAGAGCGGCATCGGCGCGCACGACCGCTACGCGATCGGCTGCGAGCTTGACCACGCGTACGCGTGAGCTACCCGCGTCGAGCGTGACCGTTTCCTGCTGCGACGTGGCTCCGCGCGTGCGCTTGGCACTGGGCCCCAGGCTGGCCACCACCCGCTCCGCGGCTTCCTTGAAATCAGCGCCGAGCGGCCCCTGCGACTCCAGCCGGTACTCGTCGTAGACTTTCCAGAGCTTGTCCTGGAAGAAGAAGAAGCGGCGCGTGTAGCTCACCGCTTTGCCCTCGGGCCCGCTGCCGCGACGCAGCACCTTCGTCGAGCTCATCGACTCGTGATTGTTGTGCGCGAACTCTTCCCGAAACTCTGCCTTATCATGAGTGGCCGAGCGACCATCGAAGCTCCAGACGCGACGCAGCACCTTCTTCTGCTCTTCGAGCTGATAGTCCAGCTCGCGCGTCTTGGGGCCAGGGTTGGCCTTGCGGTACTTGGCGACGAAGTGCCGATCCCACCAGCGATCGTACAGGCGCGCGACCTGATCGCTGCTCATCCCGAACGCCACCCCGTCCGCCTCTAGCTCGAGGGGCTTCTTGCTCTGCTGACCCGCGGCGGCCTGGCCTGAAAACGGCGCATCTGCAGCCAGAGCGACGCCGCTCGCTAGCAGCGAGCCAGCCACCACGAGACCGATCCCGAAAACGAGAGAGCTAGACGTCTTCATTGCGATTCCACTTCCTGGAGCGCTGGGAGCGCACGCCAATCAAAGCTGAAACAGGATTTGTTTGAAGCGAGTGAGGCCTTGCAAGTCGGGTCACGGCAAACCGGACCGCAGCAGCCTGGGCGCATGGCGACCTGGGCCCACTGTACTCGAGCCCCACGCCAACTGGGCCCCGCGAGACTGCGCGGTCGGCGACTCGCCATGGCGGCACGGCACATTGCCCACATGACTTGCCGAGTGCCGCACAGTGTAGGGTCTGCTTGCTGAAAGTGCCACGTATCTGTGCCGATTCGGCTGCACTTTTGGGGGACGCTCGCGAGCGCGTCGCGACGCGCCGCACACGCACGCGCTGCGGCATGAAGAGCGCCCTGCGCCCTGTCCTTCTTGCCGCGCCGGCGCTGTATCGTCACACTCGGAGCCGCCACGCGCCACCGTCGGCGACACGCGCCCTCGACGATATGCGCAGCCGTCACCCGCGCCGTGCGCTCCCCGACACGCAGCCGCGCGGGCGCGGCCCTCCGAACCTGGGCTGCTCGTGTTTCCGTCGATCCTGCTCGACGCCCCGGAACCGAGACGGCAGACTACGCGAGCCATGCTGTTCCGGAACCGAAGCGTACACGTCAAGACCCCACGAGAGATCGAGCACATGCGAACCGTGGGCCGAATGGCCGCCGAGACGCTGCACGCGGTCGGCAGCATCATTCGCCCCGGGGTGACGACCGAGGAGATCAACGACTTCGTCCACAAGGACACGCTGCGGCTCGGCGCCCGCCCCGCCCCGCTCAATTACCTGGGCTTTCCGAAGAGCGTCTGCACCTCGATCAACAACGTCGTGTGCCATGGCATCCCCGGCGCGCAGAAGCTGCAGGAGGGCGACATCATCAACGTCGATGTCACCCACCTCTTCCAGGGCTTTCACGGTGACACGTCGGCCACCTTCTACGTCGGCACCCCGAGTGAGGACGCCAAGAAGGTCACCGAGATCGCGCGCCGCTGCCTGGACCTGGGCATCGCCGAGGTGAAACCAGGTGCGCGCCTGGGCGACATCGGCGCCGCGATTCAGGAGTTTGCCGAGGGTTTGGGCTGCGGCGTGGTGACGGACTTCGTCGGCCACGGCATCGGGCGCAAGTTTCATGAAGAGCCCAAGGTCAGCCATGTGGGCGTCCGCGGCCGAGGGGAGCGGCTGCGCGCGGGCATGACCTTCACCATCGAGCCGATGATCAACCTGGGCAGTCCCGAGGTCGAGGTGCTCGATGATGACTGGACCGCCGTCACCGTGGACGGGTCTCTGTCGGCTCAGTTCGAGCACACGATCCTCGTTACGGAAACGGGAGTAGAGATCCTCACGCAGCGCCCGGGGCCGCTACAAAACAGCGAGATTTTCCCTGATTATTGGGCGTAGTCGCGTGCGGGTTACGCACCGCCAGCGCGCTTCCGCGTGCAGTTGCCGTTACATGTATGTGCCCAGTGGCAACCAAACGGCAAAAGTCCGCTTGACGGATCTGGTAGCGGCTGACTAGCTTGCGGGCTCCCAAGGTTTGGGCTGGGTGCCCGTGGGTCCGCGTTCTACCAGGCCTTATTGCTCGGTAGGGTGCGATTTCCAGGTGGAGTGCGGTGCACCAGCACTCCGAAAGCATTCGCCTAGGCGAAATCTGGATGGCCGCCGAAGCTAAGAAACCAAAAGGCAAGAAGACTACGCAGCGCGCTCCCTCTCGCCAGGCGACGTCGGGGAGAAAGGTCGCGAAAGCGGGGGCTTCAGCAGCGGGGAAGAAGCGTACGCAGCGCAGTGGTTCCATTGCGCCGCCTCGCAGCAGCGCCGCCGCCCGTGCTTCGCAGCCTCCTCCGGGGAAAGCTCCCGCTGGCAAGTCTGCTTCGAGCAAGGCGGCTGCGGGAAAGTCAAGCCTGGCCAAGCGGCCTAAGAGCTCGATTCCCCCGCCCAAGTCGGGCGGAAAGGCGGATGCCGGCAAGAAGCCCTCCGCTCCGCGCGACAAAGCCGCGCGCGAGAAGGAGTTGCTGCGCTCCCAGAAAGAGAAAGAGCGCGAAAAGCAGCTCAAGGAAAAAGAGCGCCAGCGCCTGGAGAAGCAGAAGGCGCAGGAGCGCCAGAAGGCCGAGCGCGAAAAAGAGGCGGAGCGCCAGCGTCTCCTGAAGGAGAAAGAGCAGCAGAAGCTCCAGGCCCAGCGCGAGAAAGAACAGCAGCGCGCCGAGCAGACGCAAGCGAAGGCAGACGCCATCGCTGAGCGCGCCCGCGAAAAGGAGCGCGCCGAGGCCGAGCGCGCGCGGGAGGCGGCCGAGAAGAAGGCCGAGAAGGATCGCCTGGCTACGGAGCGGGCAGCCGCGCGCGCCAAGGAGCTGGTGGAGAAGCAGGAAGAGCGCGAGGCCCAGCGCCGCGAGAAGGAAGCGGAGTTGGCACGGCTCAAGGCTGAGCGCGACAATGAGCGCGAGGCCCAGCGCCTGGAGAAGGAAGCAGAGCGCACGCGCCTGAAGGCAGAGCGCGACGCCGAGCGGGTCCGCGTCAAGGCGGAGCGTGACGCCGAGCGCGAGAGAGTGCGTGAAGAGGCTCGCCGCGTCCGTGAGGAGGAGCGCTCGCGCCGCGACGCCGAGCGGGAGGCCTTCCGTAAGGCGAAGGAAGCGGAGCAGGCCCGTATCCGCAACGAGCGCGCCGCAGCTCGCCGCGCGCTGGAGGGCCGAGTGGCCCGAGCCAGCAGTCGCGCTGCTGGCGGCGCCCGCGCCTCGACCACCACGCGCGTGTACAGCCCGCGCTCCATTCCCGATCAGTCCGGCACACGGCGTGACGGGATGCAGCCGCTCTCCAGCACCTTCACCCAGCCGCCGCCTTCCAGCGTGGAGCGCACGCCCGGCTACGTGCCGAAGCCGCGCACCTTGCCGCCGCCCCCTCCCCCACCTGAGCCGCCCGCGACCATCGAGGAGCGCTACGCCAAGGTGATGGAGCGGCTGAAGCACACGAGCGAGGAGTTCCGCGCGACCTACGAGGAGAACTTCCTCATGTCGTGGATCCACCACGACAGTGCGCTCGAAGGCGTGGTGTACACGTATGAAGAGCTGCGCACCGCGGTGAATCCCAACGTCACCGTCGTGCCGGACTCCAGCTTGCAGTCCGTGTGTGAGGAGATCCGCCGGCACAAAGCCGCAATCGAGCTCGTGCGCGAGCTCGGGGAGCGGAAGCGCCAGCCGGCCACGCTCGATCAGCTCAAGCGCATCTTCCTCACCTTGCACCCGGAGGAGGGCGATCTCAAGACGGTCCGCTACCGCAAGGAGATCCCCCAGCACCGCATGTACTTCCACGAGTACGCGGCGCCCGACAAAATCCCGTACAAGGTGCGTCAGATCTTCGACTGGCTGAATGGGCCCGACGCGAAGAAGCTGAGGAGCCCGCTGCGCGTGGCCGCCCGCGTCCACTACGATTTGATCCGTATCTTCCCGTTCGCGAAGGACAGCGGAAAGGTGGCACGCCTGTTCATGAACATGCTGCTGCTGCGCGCCGACTATCCACCGGCGATTTTGCACTCGACGGAGCGCCAGCGGTACTACGAGGCGCTGAAGGGCTCGCCCAACATCATCTCCAGCATGCTCGAGTCGGCGATTATGAATGCGCTACAGAGCATCGATCGCCAGCTCGGTACGCAGGACACCCGGCTGCGAGCGATCGTGAGCTGACACGAAAACGTTGCCGTGAACGTTTTCGTGGCGGCCACCGTGGCCGTGTCCGTCGGCGAACGTTGGCGTTTGGTGAGCCGGTAGGGCCGGGTTTGGGTGCGCCGCCGCACCTGATCCCCGCATGGGCTCTTTTCAGCGCGGAGGCGCGCTGCGGGGGCCGCTCACGACCGCGGTAGCGGTCCCGCTCAGGTGCACGGCCACGGCCACGGGTGCGCCCACGTCAACGTGGACGTAAACGTGACCGTTCGCGGGGTATGGGGCCTCACCCCGTCAGCTTGCGGCCGGTACGCTTGGAAGCGCGCCGGAAGTTGGAGCGGTCGAGGCCGGCCTGGCGTGCGGCCTCGGAGATGTTGCCGCCGGTGCGGCGCATGACGGCCGTGAAGTAGGCGTTGTCGAACATGCTCAGCGCGCGCTGCTTGGCCTCGCGGTACGGCAGGTGCGCCAGGTCCTCGGGCAGCGCCACTCCCAGGTTGCCGTCGCTCTCCTCCGTCAGGGACGGGGCGAGTGTGTGCCGGGTGCAGGGCAGGTGCTGGGGCAGGATCGTATCCTCCCGGCAATACACCAGCGCGTGCTCCATCGCGTTCTCCAGCTCGCGCACGTTGCCCGGCCAGTTCTGGCTGCGCAGCACGCGCATCGCCTCGTCGCTGATCTTCACCACCTCGCGCCCCTGCCGGGCGGCGTACTTGCGCAGGAAGTGGTGGGCCAGGATGGCGATGTCGTCGCGACGCTTGCGCAGCGGCGGCAGCTCGATACAGATCACGTTCAGGCGGTAGTACAGATCCTCGCGGAACCTGCCCGCCGCGATCTTGGTGCGTAGATCCACGTTGGTGGCCGCGAGCACGCGCACGTCTACCCGCCGCGTCTCGTTCGTGCCCACTCGCTTGATCTCGCCCTCTTGCAGGGCACGCAGCAGCTTCACCTGCGCCAGCGGCGGCAGATCACCCACCTCGTCCAGGAAGATGGTGCCCTGATCTGCCGATTCAAACAGGCCCTCACGCGTGGTGATGGCCCCGGTGAACGCGCCGCGCACGTGCCCGAAGAGCTCACTCTCCACCAGATCTACAGGGATGGCTGAGCAGTTCACGGCGACGAAGGGCTTGTTGGCGCGCGACGAGTGCTCGTGAATGGCACGCGCCGTCAGCTCCTTGCCCGTGCCGCTTTCACCCAGGATGAGCACGGTGGAGGAGGTAGGCGCAACGCCCACCGCCAGGCGATACACCTCCTGCATGCTCTGGGTGTTGCCGATCAGCTCCCCGAACGTCTCCTTCTGCTCCAGCTTGCGCTCGAGCATCTCGGTACGGTTGAGCAGGCGGCGGCGCTCCGCTGCCTTGGAGACGCACAGCACCACCTCATCGTTGGAGCGAAACGGCTTCTCCAGGAAGTCGTAGGCGCCCGCCCGCACGCTCTTGACCGCCACCTCCACGTCGCCGAAGGCGGTCATCATGATGACCTCCACTCCGGGATGGCTGGTGCGCAGGTTCTCCAGCAGCTCGAGCCCGTTCATCTTGGGCATCATCAGGTCCACGAGGGCCACGTGCACGCGCTCGCGCTCGAGCAGCGCTAACGCAGCAGCGCCGTCCTCGACTGGAATGGCATCCATTCCGCTCGCGGCGAGCATGCGGACTACGCTGCGGCGGAGCGTGGGCTCGTCGTCCACGACCAGGACGCGAGTGGCACCCGCTTTTGCGAGTCGAACTTGTGGGGCCTCGGCGGGCGCATTGGCAAGGTTCAGCATGGCTTCCCTTGGGGAGATGCAGAAAGAAACGTGAACAGTGTAGAGCAAGCCGCCGTGTGCAGTGAACGCCCCTCGTGGAACAGAGCAGCGAATTTTGCTGCACCCACACGGGCGCCAGACATCGCCCATCTGTCGTGCACACCGACAGTGCTCATGGCGCAGCGCTTCGTTGCGGGCCCAGCGCGGCGCATTTGCCGCTGCGCGAGGCTGATCCGTGTCTGTTCACGTGCCAGAGAGGATACTCCTGGTTACCGGGGTTCACCCGCGAGGCGAGACTCACCTACCGTTGCCTACCTTTAACGCCGCTCTGCTGGAGCGGGCCACTTCTCGGCTGATTTGCCGATTCAGAGCTACCCTGCGCGCGCTTGATCTAGGATGCGAGAGCAATGCAACCCAGTGTCGCCGACATGGAGATCACCGCGCTGCTCGGGCGCGGAACACGCTTTGAGGGCAAGCTGACCTTCGACGGGAGGATGCGCATCGATGGCACATTCGTCGGTGAAATACGCAGCGACGGTGTGCTCGTGATCGGTGAGGGCGCTCACGTGCAGGCAGAGATCGGCATTGGCACGCTGATCGTGAGGGGCGGAACCGTGCGCGGCAACGTGGTGGCGCACGAAGCCATCGAGCTCCTGGTTCCGGCACACGTCACCGGCAACTTGCGCGCGCCCGAGATCTCGATCGAGCGCGGCGTTCACTTCTCCGGGGAGTGCACCATCGAGGCAAAGTGAAGGCCTCGTACCCCAGCGACGCCCCCGGGTTCCGGCAGCGCACTGGCTCACGGCTCCCAGTGGCTCACGACAGCGCCGTGCCCCCCGCAACCCCGTGGCGCCCGGCAAGGCGGCGGAGCGAATGGCTCATGGGGAAGCAGCAGGGCGAAGCGGCAGGGCGGAGCGGCTCACTGTGGTGCAGCGGCCAGCGGGAGCCCGCGGAGCGGGAGACTACTCGGAGGAAAATGCGGCCATCATGCTCTCGTTGAGCCGGGCCAGCTCCTGATCGATCGCCGAAAAGTCCTGCTGCGACTCGCCCGAGGCGGGCATCATCCGCGGCGGGGACACGATCTTGGCGCTGCGCGGCGGAGCGTCGGCGTCCGTCCGGGGCTCCAGCGCATGGCGCTCGATGCGCTCCCGCAGCTTGTCGTGCGCGATACGCCAGCGATCGCACTCGGCAATGAGCTCCGCCAGCTCCTCCCGGACCCCCTCCAGCTCCTCTTCCCAGAGAGCCATCTCGGTGGCAGCGTCGCCAGCGCGCTTGGCCAGGCTGGCCGCGTCGAGGCCGGCGGCCTCGTCATTGAGGGTCTGCCGCGCCCGGGCCACAGCCTTCTTCAGGCGCAGCACCTTTCGCACGGTATCTTCTGGTTTTTCGCTGTTCTCAGCGCGCGCTCGATCTCCGATTCCCACACTGATCATTCTAGCGCGGCGGAGGCCGCCGGAGCCTTGACGGCATGCTTTTTAACCTCTTAACCGTGGCCGGCAGAGAAACCTGCGCGCGCGTGGCCGGTGGTTGCCAGCGGCTGTGTTGCAGCGGTGCAGCTGAACCACACCCTGCTACCAGCGCCGGCGGGCTGCTCAGCTCTCGAACAGCCCCAGATCGAGCGCCCGCTCCTGATCGAACTCCGCCTCTTCCGTTTCACCGTCCCACTCCTCGGCGGGCTCCGCCGCGGCGCTGGCTTCGGGATCGATGCCCCGTAGCTCTGCCTTGGACAGGATGGGCAGGCGGCGCTTGCCCACCGGGCCCTCGTCCACGAAGTCGCGCAGGGCCATCATGTCGCGCAGCGCCTCCAGCTTGGCCAGCGCCTTCACCTCTACCTGGCGAATGCGCTCGCGCGTCAGGTTCATGATCGCGCCCACGTCCTCCAGGGTGGTGCCGCCGCGATCCGCCACGTCGAGCGCGCAGGAGTCACCCATCTCCCAGACCTCGAGATCGGGAAAGTTCAGCTTGATGGCGCCGGTCCGCGGCGAGACGTCCACGTACAGGTGGTGCTTGCACGAGACGTAGGGGCAGGGCCTGGCGCCGCCCTGACAAGCGCTGCGTACCCGCGGCTTGTTGTAGTCGTCTTCGGGGTAGAGGAGCCGGCCGATCTCCAGCTCGCGCTTGGTCATCCGCTTTACGCTGATGGTCCGGGCGCGCACGGCTCGCTTGCGGCGCGACCGGCGCTGCTCGCGGGTGATGCCGTCTCCCAGGGCGAAGTCGGATTGTGCGTCGCCAAGCTGCGCCTCGGCGTGCTCTTCGCGCGCCTCCGGCAGCACCTCTGGCAGCAAACGCGCCTCAACTTTCCTAGCCTTCATTCTCGCCTCCGACCCCTATCCACTCCGCCCCGAGGGCGCTCGAGACGCGCCTGCAGGACTGAAAAGAACACCGCCGCTCGGACCTACCCAAAGACCGCCCCATTCAAGATGCCCGCGCCTGTGCCGCCGGCACGTTTACCCCCGCCCGGCTGAGCCGGGCAGGACGCATCAGGCGGGCCTCGATCGAGCTCAGCCGCGCCACCAGCTGCCGGCCCTGCTTCTTGACCTCGCCCAGCTCACGGCTCAGCAGCGCGGAGCCTTGCTCATTGCTGCTCTCTTCTCCGCGGCTGCTGGCACGGCCAGCCCCGCGGCGCCCCTGCTCGCGCCCGCGCTGCTCGACCACCCGAGAGAGCGCCTTGAAGATGCAGCCCAGGGTCTGCTCGAGCTGCTCGATGTCCGTTCGGACAAACAGAAAATCCCGCCGGATTTCCTCGATCGTGTAGCTCTCGGCCATCATCTCCTTGATGCGCAGCAGCTGGCGAATGGCGCGCACCGGATACAGCCCGTGGGAGCCCTGGTGCTTGCCCTTCTGCCCCACCCGCTTGCTGCGCGGCAACAGCCCGAGCTGCACATACTTGCGAAGGGTGGCCTCGCTGAGCTGGATGCCGTGTGCACCGCACACGTCAATCAGCGCGCTCGAGGTCAAGCCCGCCTCATACTGGCGCTCCAAATTCGACAGAACACTGTCATCGATCATGGCTTTTGCTCGAGATACGAGAGAGGAGCCGCACGACGAATCGTGCGGCGCTGGTCGTAGCCGCTGGCGACAGCGCAGGGCGCTGTTGACCCGATCGCTGTGGACCTGCTCGCTCTGGACCTGAATGTGGATGTCTCTATGGCTCGCTCACGGCGAATGGCGCCCGGCGTACCGACCCTGCAGAGACTGCCGAAAGGACCTCTTTCCCGGGGGAATCAGCCCGAGAGTGCTACGCCGAGGACTTGCTCGGCAGCAGACATGTCGAGTGATGCTACGGCATCGACGCAGACGAATATAATCTACTGAGTGGACCAATCGAAACATCTTTTCTCGCGAAAATTTGTGAGCATCACAGCGCGAGACTCAGAAGGCTGGTTCATCTTTTAGATCTGACAGCTGCTGTCACACCTCGCGCAGCGAGCAACACGGCACTGATCAACTCATCCACAGGCTGATCACACCGAGCTGATCCGCGGCGAAATTCCCGTCGCTTCACCGTGTGCTGCGTATTAGCCTCGCGCGCGTGTCGAACACCGCCATGCAACGCGATGTCAAAGCCAATGGCGTGCGTTTGCGCGTCGCGGAAAGGGGCAATGGTCCCAGCCTGCTACTGTTGCACGGACTTTTCATGGACCACACCACGTGGGACGGCGTGGCTGACGTGCTGGGCCGTGAGTATCGCGTGGTGGCGCCGGATCTGCCTGGTTTTGGCCAAAGCGAGAAGCCACCGGAAAGTCGCTTTCCTTACGGTATTAACGCTTTCGCTGATGCGGTCGTAGACCTGTATGCAGGCCTCGAGCTGGGGCGTGCGATCCTCGTTGGACATGCGCTGGGCGGCGCAGTGGCTATCACGCTTGCCGCTCGTCATCCCGAGTTGATCGCGCGGCTCGTGCTGGTCGACGCGCTTTGTTACCCACCACAGCCATCGCTGGCGCAGCGCGTGGCGCTCGCGCCGGTGATCGGCGGTTTTGCATTCAAGCAACTGTGGGGCAGGTCAGCCTTCAAGGCTTACTTCAAGGAATCGTATCTATCTCGTGATGGACGCATCCCGAGCGCGCGGCTCGACTACTACTACGAGTGTTTCAACGAGCCCGCGGCGCGCGCCAGCGCGCTGGCCACGCTGCAGGCCACGCGGGATACGCGCGCGGTGGTGGCACACATCGCCCGCCTGACGATGCCCACGCTCGTGCTCTGGGGGCGAGACGATAACCTGTACCCCGCCGCGCTCGGGCAACGGATGTCTCGTGAGATCCGCGACGCGGGCTTCCAGCTGCTGGAGGCGGGGCACGTGCCGCACGAGGAGCAGCCGCTGGCGGTGGCGGAGGCCATCGAGCGCTTCTGCCGGCCGCGGGCGCGCTGAGCAGGCGCCCCGCTCAGTGCACGGGGAACGAGGCCGTCGGCGGCTTCTCGCCGGGGGCACGCTTGGGCTGCGCTGGCGCCGGCGGCGGCTTGGCGGGCTCGCTCGCTCGTGGCGGGGGGCTGATGAAGGCGGGAGCGCTCGGCTCGGACGACTTGCTCGCCGGTGCAACAGGGCGCGCCGGCTTGGGCCGAGCGGTACCCGAGGGCGCGCGCGGTGGCGCTCGCTCTGGCACGGCGGAGGCCGGTTCACGAGGTGCAACAGGTGCAACAGACTCGGGCTTTGCCGGTGGCGCAGGCTCGACCGGCGCAGGCGCGGGCTCGGAGGCGCTCGGCGCTGGCGACACCGGCGCCGGATTCACGGGCACCATCGGCTCGGGCACGCTCGGCGCAGCGGCGGCTTCCGGCCGGGGCTCTGCCGTGAGCGGCGCCTCGGGAGTGGCCGGCTCACGACCGAGCCGCCAGAGCGCGATCACCAGCGGTATCGCGGCGACGGCGAGCAAGCCCCCCACCCAGCGCGAGGTGCGGCGGGCGCGCTCGCGCCGGCGCTCGCGCTCTCTGCGCAGCGCCTCGCTGTCCACCTCGTCGTCATCGTCGGTCTGCACGGGCGGCGGCGCGCTGCTCTTGGGCCCGCCCTCGTACGTGCCCTCGTCCCCGGCGTGGAAGAACTCCGCCTCGTCCGCGGGGTGCTCCGCCGCCGCTGGCTCCACTGCGGCGCGCCTGAGCTGGCCACCGCTCGACTGTGCTGCAGGCAAGGGCGCCCGAGCGGGCTCTGCCCCGGAAGCCCTGACGTGCGAGGCTGCTTCCCCTCCCCGCGCAGCTGCGCGGCCCGGCTCTGCCGGAACAGGCTCATAGCCAGAGCGCTTGCCGGCATCGACCGAGCGCTGAGGCGCGAGCGCCGGCGCGGGGCCGCCCATGCCGAAGCGTGTTCCACCGCGCGGCACTGCAGCAGGCGCTGCTGCAGCGGCAGGCGGCGTGTGGGCGGGTGGCACGACTGCAGACGGCACGACTGCAGTCGGCACGGCTGCGGGTGGCACGGCTGCGGGTGGCACGGCTGCGGGTGGCACGGCTGCAGGCTGCACGGGCGCAGGTGCGGCCGCCGCTGTTTCACCCTGCTGCGCCACCTCTGCAGGCCGGCGAATGCGAGCCACTTGCGCCAGCCCGCCCATGCCCAGCACCGTGCCGCCGCGTGTGCGCCCGCCGCTCACGGGCTCCGCTGCAGCCTCGGCGGGCCCGGGCGGCGCCGGCAAGGTGATGCGGCGCGAGTCCGCGTCGGGCGGCGCCGGGTCCCCCGGGCGCGCTGCGCGGCGCTCATCCCCCACCGTCACGATGCTCTTCGGAGTCATGCGAGCCGCATCACGCACGGCCGCATCACGGACATTCGCATCGCGACCAGCTGCCTCGCGAGGAGCTGCATCGCGCGCGGCGGCGGGCCCCCAGGCGCTGGGCAACAGCGGCGTGTTGCGATGCTGCACCTCGCGCGGCTCCGCCGCTTGCGCCGCGGGCCGCAGGGTGTGCAGCGGCGCCGGCTCCGCCGGGCGCACGGGCTCGAGCGGGCGAGCGGCAGCGGGCTCCAGCGCGCGCAGCCCGGGCACGGGCTCCGCGGCGCGCGCAGCCGGCGTGGACTCCATGGCGCGCACGGAAGGCTCCGCCGAACGCGCAGCGGGCTCGGCAGAACGCACGGCGGGCTCCGAAGAGCGCACAGCGGCTTCCGCCGAACGCACAGCGGCCTCCGCCGAACGCACAGCGGGCTCCGCCGAACGCACAGCGGCCTCCGCCGAACGCACAGCGGCCTCCGCCGAACGCACAGCGGGCACAGACTCCAGCGAGGGCGCGAACGACTCGTGCGCGGGAGGTGCCGAGCCCTGCCGGGCAGGCACCAGCAGCGAGGCGCGCTCGAGCTCGGGCGCAGGGCTCGATGGCGCCGCAACCCGGTAGGACGGCGCCACGGACGGCCGCTGCACGGGATCCGAGCGGCGCAGCAGCACCGGCTCCACCGTTGCGCCCGAGGGAACGAGCGCCGCCGGAGTGGCCGCGGGCACCACCAGCGAGTCGGCGCGCACCCCATCGCCCTCGGACGCGGCTTGCTCCGCCGGCTCGACGGCGATCAGCAGACCCTCGAAGTAGAACTTCGAGAGCACCGTCAACGTGGACAGATCGTCGAAGGGCGAGTCATCGATCAGATCGAGCAAGGTGCGCTTGCCGTCGATCAGGCGCAGCACGCCGTTCAGCTCATCCGGGATCTCGTTGAGCCTGCTGAGCAGCGCCTCGTGATCCAGATCGATCAAGGTATTTTCCGGGGGCAGCTGCTCTGCCAGGCGCCCCAGCTCGTCCACGCGGCGCAGGCCCTCCATCAACAGCGCATTGGTGGAGGCCTCGATCACCACGGCGTGATCGACCGAGCGAAACTCCAGATCAAAGGTGCCGGTGGTCCAGGTGATGGCCCGGTACACCGCCTCTTCACCGCGCAGGTCGCCCACCTCGGCGTCGATCAGCTGGCCCTTCTGGAAATACAGCTGCGCCTCGCGATCACCCCGCTTCACGCTGGCCACGCCACTCTTGCCGCTGACCGCGATGGTCTGCAGCAGGTCGACCACGGCCACGTCCTCCAGCGAGCCCGAGAAGCGAGTGCGCGCCAGCGACTCTGTCGCGATGCGTTGCTGGTTGCGCCGGGCCAGCAGCATGTGGACCCGGGTCACCACCTCGCGCACGAAGATGGGCTTGGCCAGGTAATCGTCCACGCCCAGCTCGAGCCCGCGCAGCTTGTCCTCCAGCGCGCCCTGCTCGGTGAGGAAGACGATCGGCACTTCCTTCAGCTCCGAGCGTGAGCGCACCTCGCGCACGAAGCCAAAGCCATCCGAGTCGGGCAATCGCGTGTCGGTGAGGATCAGGTCGGGCGAGCCGTGCTCCAGCTTGGCGAGCGCGTTCTCGGCGCTGGTGGCGGTGGTGACGGTGAAGCCAGCGCTGCGCAGGCTCACCTCCAGGACCCGAGCGCTGCTCGAGTCTGCATCCACCAACAAGATCTGCTGTTTCGCCATTAACTAACTCGAGTCCCCGGCCCCGCGTTCGCCCTGCCCCTCGTGGATGCAGCCTCAGAAGTATCGCCCACGCACCTGGCGGAGCAATCTGTATCTATTTGGGAGGGTTTGGGTCTCCGATCTGCCTGAGCTGCCGTCTCCACGTTGCCGCTGCTCGAGATTTTCCTGCCGGCTGTGACAACGGCCGCTGGCTGCGCTCACAACAGCGCACCCGAGATATCGCCGCCGTCACGCTGCGCGAGCTCCGCCGACCCCAGGACCGGCTCCCGGGCACCGAGCTATCGGGCCAGGACGCGGCGGAGTACGTCGCAGACGGATGCGGGCTTAACCCGGGCAGCGAGCGACCGCCCGGCGAACGCTTTCAGGCGCGTGACTGGGGTGAGCTAGAGCGACCTCTCGCAGACGTACGGGAGCGCGTCACTGCAGCGCCGATCGTACCAGGCGTTGCTGCCATCGTTTCGCTTCTCGATACAGTCAGCGAGGCCGGTACCGTCATTCGGCTGCCCCGGGGCCCAGCCGAAGAAGGTGAAAGCGCTGCCATCCACCCAGCGGAAGTTGTCGTCCTGCGGCGTGTCCGAGCCGCCCAGCCACAGGCCAGCGCCGTTACCCAGCGGAAGCCCCAGCTCGCTCACCCAGCGATCCAGGAACGTGTTTTCCTCGGCGGACTGCACGCTCGCCAGGTGCCCACCCCAGCCCACACAGCTGGCCTCCGCCTCAGGCCAAGCAGTGGCCGCCGCGAAGAACTGATAACAGCTCCCTCCAAACGTCGAGCCCGGACACTGGGGCTCGGGCTCGGGTTCTGGCTGCGGCTCAGGCTCGGGCTCGGGTTCTGGCTGCGGCTCAGGCTCGGGCTCGGGTTCTGGCTGCGGCTCAGGCTCAGGCTCGGGTTCCGGCTCGGGCTGGACGGACGGACCTGCATCCGCCGCGCCGGAGCTCGGCGGCGGGACAGCGCCATTCGCGACGCCCACCTCCCCATCGGGGCGTGCGCCCCCGCTCTGCTCGCCTTTGCCCTCTCCCGGATCGAGATTGACGTTGGAGGGCAGCTGCTCGGGAGGCGTACCGTTGGTGGTATTGACCTCGCCACCTACTCCGCCAACCATGGGAGCCGGAGTACCCGGGCGGCCCTGGAGCGGCGCTTCCTCCGTCTGCTCTGCCTCGAGCATCGTAGGCTCGTAGGGATCCGACGTGAGGGTGCAAGCTGACAGCAGGGCTGCTGCTGACAAGCTCAGCAGGGCTGCTGCTGACGAGCTCAGCACTGCCTGCGCCGAGGTGGACGCCGGCTGACTGGGCTTCACGCGAGCTCGAGCGATGATAAAGCTCACTCTCAGGTCCTCTTGCGGCGGACCATCCCGATACGGCTGCGCCGCTATGGGGCAGCGTATCATGCCTTTGAGCACAACGATATGGCCGCAGTGCTTCGCGCAGACAGGCAGCGCTGAAGACGTGGCTCATCACGCACACGGAGGCACGCAGTAGACCTGCGGCGCACAGCCTGCCCATAGCTTTTCACGCAAGCGGCACGCCTGACCTCGAGCGCACGTTTCGACGGCTACACGCCGGCGCCTGTCAGCGCCCGGCGCCGGGTGTTCCACCGAGAAAAACCCCGCGCCAGTCAGCACCTACAGCAGCGCCGCAGTACGAGCTCTCCGCACGTCATGCCGCTCGTGCTGCTCGGCATCACCCCACCGGGGGAGAAGCTCGAATGTCCTGTGTGGTAGCTGCACCAAAGACGTTCTGATCAGGGGGAGATGCCCAGCACCAAGATCCATGCCGCCTCGCCTGCGCGCCAGCCCACACGAGGCGCCGAGCCGGGACCAAGGGTAAAGGGCATCGCGTTCCGCACCATCGATACCTGCTTCACGGAGCTATGCGGGGTCGATGCGCGCGCGCGTGCACATGCGCTGCTGGGCAGCGAGGTGGCAGAGGCGTACCGCTATGGCACCCTGCTGGCCGCGAGCTGGTATCCCATCGGCTGGTATCGCGACGTGCTGGCTGCGTTTCGCGCCTCCGTCAGCGCTGGCCCGGAGCTGCCGAGGCGCATCGGACGGCTCTCCGTGCAGCACGACATGAAGGGTGCCCACAAGCGCCTGATCGCCTGGCTCGCCTCGCCGCAGACCCTGCTCTCGCTCTCGCAGCGCGTCTTCAACAACTACTACGACACGGGCTCCTTGCAGATCAGCGAGTCGCGCCCGGGCTTCGTGCGCATGCACGCGGTGGGTTGCCTCGACCGGGACGTGAACATGTGGAGCGAGCTGGCGGGCTCCTCCGAGGCCTTGCTCGAGATCGCGGGGGCGCGGCAGGTGCAGGTGCGCTGGCTCTCCGGTGGGCGCGAAGAGGGCCCCGACCACGAGTTCGAAGCGCACTGGGCGCACTAGCCCGCCCGGCACGACCCGCGCACGCGAGTGGCGGGCACCAGCGCAGAGTGATAGCCTGTGCGCGAGGTGCGGTCCCTGAGTCTGCTCGAAGGAGCGGTTGGATTCGCCGTCGTCGGCTCCGTGCTGGCGGTCGGTGTGCCGGCATTCTTGCGCGACCTGCACGCCTCGCGGCTGGTGGAGCCAATGGCGGGGCTGGAGCGCATCGCCGCTGCCGCCGCGGCGCGAGCAGCGCACGAGCCCGTGGCCAGCGCCTACCCGCCCAGCGTGGGGCTGACGCCCGCCGTCGTGCCGTCGGGCGCTGCCGTGCGGGATGCTCCGGGTAGCTGGGAGCATCCCACCTGGGTCGCCCTGGATTTCGGCTTCAGCACGCCGCACCGCTACAGCTTCGAGTTCGAGAGCGAGCGGCGGGGCAAGCGCTCGCGCTATCGCGCCACGGCTCGCGGTGATCTGGACGGTGACGGGCAGCTGAGCGAGTTCAGCGTGCAGGGCGAGGTGAGTGAAGGCCGCTCACCGGTGACCTACCCGCTGGAGATGCACCGCGAGATCGAGTGAGCCGCCGCGTGAGCCCGCGCCCCAGCAGCCGCAGCGCTGGCCGCATCCCCGGAAATGGCCTCACCCCGCCCGGCCATGGCAAGCTGTGCACATGGTAGCGGGCGGAATGCAGCGGCGCGTGCGCGGGGCCCTGCCCCCACTGTTATGCCTGCTGATCGGCACGTGCCTGGTGATGCTGGTGCGCCAGCCCCTGCTGGCTCGCTACCAGCAGCCGGTGGCGAAGGAGGCGGTCTCGCTGCTGCTCACGCCAGAGTACAGCGTGGCCTTCAGCCTGGGCCACCGCGCGGCGCTCGGCGACTACCTCTTCAGCACCTTGCTGGTGCGCTACGGGCAGAGCTTCCGCAACAAGCTGCCAGACCCGGCCACGTACCGCTACCTGGACACCATCACCACCCTGGTGCCCACCTTCGCCAGCCCGTATCTCTACGCCGACGCGCTCTTGACCCTGCTGCCCATCCCGCCCGGCCCCGAAAACTACCTGGCGGTGCGGCGCCTGCACGAGCGCGGCATGGCCGCCTTGCCGTACCACCAGGAGCTCTGGCTGGTGGCAGGCCAGTTTGCCACCTACATCGCGCCGCAGCGCATCCCGGAGCCGCACGCCAGCGAGCTGCGGCGCAAGGGCATGGCGGATCTGGCGCGCGCCTGCGAGCTGGTGAGCAACAACGAGAACATCCCGCACGGCTGCATCGCCGTGGTCACGCGCATGCACAAGGAGGGCCAGCGAGATGCGATGGTGCGCATGCTCTCGCGCACCCTCGCGGTCAACGATGATCCAGAGATCCGCCAGCGCGTACTCGCGTACCTGAAGCGCGACGCCACCGAGCGGGAGCGCGAGCGCTTCGTCGGGCGCATGCAGGAGCTCGAGGCGATCTGGAGAGCGCAGGTGCCGCAGGTCTCGCGCACGATGATGTCCCTCTTGGGCCCAGGGCCGAACGTCTGGCAGTGCGCCGGGCATGAGGCGTCGGCCTCGCGCGGCTGCGAGACGACCTGGCGAGACTGGGGCGAGGCGCGATCTGCCAGTGACGGCTGAGGGCGTTTTTCCGCCAAGGTGCAACGGCGTTGTTCCCTTGCAGGGCAATTGCGCGCTCTGCGAGCTGTGATTTTGCCGGCCTGCAGGGGTAAACTGGCCGGGTGAGACGACAGACCACATTTCGTTCGGCAGGGTTCGGGATCACGAGCGCCCTGGCGCTGCTGCTGGCGGCCGTCAGCTGCGGCGGTGATGGCGAGGAGTGCACCACGATCCAGTGCGCTCAGAGCCAGCAGAGCAACTCGCCCGCGCAGGGCGGCAGCAGCGGCAACGGCTCTACCCCGGGTGTTCCGGGCGGTGATCTGCTCGGCAATGATCCCGGTCAGCAGCCCTCCAACGGCTTGCAAGACGGTCAGGTCTGTCAGGGCGTGTCGGTGAACGCGCCGACCACGCCGGTCAACGTGTTGATCCTGCTCGACCGCTCCGTCTCCATGAACGATCCGGTGGACCGCAACGTGCCGGACGCGCCCACCCGCTGGGAAGCGGTCACCGCCGCGCTGCGCTCGTTCGTGAACAGCGCGCAGGCGGCCCAGGCACGCGTGGGCCTGCAGTTCTTCGGGCTGATGGCGCAGGACGACTGCAGCGTGGACAAATACGCCGCGCCCGCCGTGGGCATCGCGCCGCTCGAGGCCAACCGCGCCGCGCTGTTGAACGCCATCGACACCACGCGCCCCGGCTCTTTCACCCCCACCGCCCCGGCGCTGGAGGGCACCTTGCGCTACGCGCTCGGCGTGGCGCAGCGCCCGGAGAACGCAGACATCCCGACCGTGCTGGTGATGGCCTCCGATGGCATCCCCACCGAGTGTGGCCCGCTGGATGCGAACGGGGTGATGTACACGTCCTTCGCGCAGCTGACGGACATCCTCAGCGCCTACTCACAGCCGCCGAAGGATGCTGCGGGCAACCCGACCCAGCCGCCCATCCGCACGTACATCGTGGGCACGCAGCAGCTCTCCAGCAATGCGGTCTCGCTCGCCCGCGCCGGCGATGGCCAGGCCTTCCTGGTGGGGAATGAGGCGGGCGCAGCCGTGGATCTGGAGGCGCGCTTCCTGGACGCGCTGCTGCGCATCGTGGCCAAGCCGCTGAGCTGCACGGTCGAGCTGCCGCAGACGGCGCCCGACGGGCAAACGCTCGACTTCGAGAAGGTGCGTGTGCGCTTCACGGCCGCCAACAGCGGCACCGTGACGGAGTACCCGCGGGTCGACAGCGTGGTCTCGTGCGGTGGCAACCAGGCCTGGTACTACGACGATCCAGTCGACCCGACGAGCATCGCGTTCTGCGACGCCGCCTGTCAGGCGCTGGGCGCGGGTGATCTGAGCGTCGAGCTCGGCTGCTCGCCTCAGCGCATCGTGCGCTAGCCTCGCTGCCGCCTCGGCTCGCTGCCGCCTCGGCTCCGCGTGCCGCCTCGGCTCCGCGTGCCGGGGCGGCCGCGCTCAGTCGCTCCTCTTGCGCTGCATCTGCTGGCGCACCGCGGTCTGGATCACCGCGGGTACGTTCTTGCTCTTGCTCAGCGAGCGCAGATCATTGTCGCGCAGGTGCGGGATCAAGCGCGCCGCGAAGGTGAACGGGGTCTTCGGGTTGCAGACCAGGTTCATCTTCACCTTGTAGTTGCGGGTGAAGTCCTTGTTCTGGGCGATCACGCGCAACACGTCCTCCATCACGCTCCGGCTGGAGGAGATCAGCACGGCTTCGTTCTCGTTCAGGAGCGGGCTGGTGGCGGCGGCCGTGGCCACCAGGCGGTTGCGATCGCGCACCAGCAGCATGCGCTCGGCGCTGTTGCCCAGTGTGGCGCGGCGGATCTTCTGGCTGATGGTCATGTTGCCCAGCTGGGTGGAGAGCGGCTGAAACTTCTCCTTGAGCTGCTCCTCCCCCTCCTCGTCCACGTCGTGCGTGTCCTCCTCCGCGGCGGCCTGCAGCTCCTTGGCGAGCTCATCCACCTTCTGGAACAGCTCGTCATCGTAGCTCGCCTCCTCTGTCGGCTCGGGGATGAGCTGGTTCTGGATCGCCGCAGCCGCCTGCTTGAAGGCAGGGATGTTGAGCTCCAGCTCGTTACGAACGGCCAGGTCCACCAGGCGATCCGCCGTCGACATGCGGACCCGCTTGTTCATGTATAACTTCTCAATCACCCGCGGGAAGCGCAGCAGCACGCTATCGCTGGCAGCCACGATCTCACCGAGGGCCTCATTGGCGCGTTCTGCGACCAGCTCCAGCGCCTCGCTGCTGATGTTGCGCGCGGCCAGCAGCCGGCTCACCACCGCCGCATCGCCGTGGTGCACCTCTGCCAGCCACTCCAGCACCCGCGTCTGCAGGTCGGTGGCCAGCGCCCCCTGCAGAATGGGCTCCGGGAATGCTTCGAGCGTGTGTCGTGCAGTGGCCGCCAGCTCGGCGTTCGAGTTGCCGGCAAAGACGCACACCAGGGTGACGATGGCCTCGGGCTTGAGGCCCGGCGCGATGCCCTTTGCCGCCATCATGCGCAGCGGCAATGGTGCGTTCTCCGCCAGCATGCGCTGCGCGGGGCCGGGCAGCACGCTGGTGTCGATCGTGCGCGCGGGCGTAACCTCCGCAGCAGCGCTCATGTGCTGCACCTTGCCAAGCAACGTGAAGAGTGCGCCGTGGGAGTCATCGGAAACATTGAACGGGACAATCCCACTCCCACAATACCCCGCCTGATGTAGGTGCTGCACTTCGCCCGTGCTAGCCGACCTTTGCCAGCCGCCAGGGGCTTGCCGGCGCGGCGGGAGGCGCGTAAAAGTTGGCGTCCATGACAGCGCCTCGGCCGACGCCGGCGCCAACGCACGGGCAGCGGCCCGAGCATGGCTGGTACGTGGGTCAGCTCATCGATGGCCGCTACCAGATTGTCGAGCTGCTGTGGAGTGGCGCCACCGCACACGTGTGCCGCGCACGCCACCCCGTGCTCGGGCGCACGTTCGCGCTGAAGACCCTGCGCACCGAGTGCTGCCGCGACGCCGAGTGGGTGCAGCGCTTGCTGCGCGAGGCGCGCGCGCTCGCCTCGCTCAATCACCCGAACATCGTCGCGGTGCTGGATCAGGGCTGGCTGCCCAGCGGTGAGCCGTACTTCGTGATGGAGTACGCGCAGGGCGCGTCGCTCGAGCGCCTGCTGCGCGAGGGCCCGCTGCCGCTGGACGTGGCGCTCGACATCGCCGGCAGCATCTGTGACGCGCTGGAGGCCGCGCACCAGCTGGGCATCGTGCATCGCGATCTCAAGCCCGAGAACATCCGGGTGGACGTGCGCGGCAAGCTGGCGGTCAAGGTGCTCGATTTCGGGCTCGCCCAGTTCGCGGGGCTGCAGCGCCTCACCCGCCCCAGCACCACTCACGGCACGCCCCAGTACATGAGCCCCGAGCAGATCAACGGCACCCCCACGGACGCGCGCACGGATCTGTATTCGCTCGGAGTGATGCTGTACGAGATGTTGTGCGGGCAGCTGCCCTTCAGCGCGCAGTCCTACCTGGCGCTGGCGCACCAGCACGGCTACGCGCCGCCGCCGCCCCTCGAGCGCTGGTTGCCCGCCAACCACCCCGCGCTGCAGCTCGAGCCGCTGGTGATGCGCTTGCTGCAGAAGAACCGCGAGCTGCGCTTTCAATCCGCTGCCGAGGTGGGCCAGGCGCTGGCGCCGTTTCAGGCGTACGCCGCAGCGCTGCGGCTACGGATGGAGACCATGGGCAAGGCGGTGCCCGCGGACAAGGCGGCCATGCCCCCGGGGCCAGCAAAGCCCGCCGCGCCAGCTGGAGCACGCCCCACCATGCCGCTCGAGCTGCCGCCCGGGTTTGCGGCGCGCCCGCTGCGCTACACCACCCTGGCGTTCTGGGCGGCGCTGGGCGTGTGCCTGGGCGGTGCCCTGTGGCAGTGGGCGATGTAGGCGCCTGCCGTCGCAGAGCGCAGCGGCGCGGCTCGTGATGAGCTTGATGACAGAGCTGGTGGTGCACGGGTGTGGCCCTCTCTGCTCGCGACAACGGTCGGACCGTTCCCAACCGCGAAATTCGTCAGCAGCAACGGTCGGACCGTTGTCGTGCAGAGCATTTCGACGCGCAGGCAACGGTCGGACCGTTCTCCTGACTGGAATTTTCGCGATCGAGAACGGTCGGACCGTTCCCGTGCATGCTCCAGAGCGACCTGCAGAACGGTCCGACCGTTCCCCCACGTCGAATTTTCACTCGAGGCAACGGTCGGACCGTTCCTGCGCGCTCTCGCTCGACGCGAGACGACGCTGCGAGCGTTGCTCCTCGTTCTCCTTCGCTGCGCGCGGACCGTCACGCCGTTCTCTGGCCGCCCGGAAGGTCTCGCGCTCGCCTCGCCGACACTGAAGCTCGAGCCGCCGCGGCCTTTTTCGACCTCCCGTTGTCGCGCTGGCGGAAACTCGGATAGGTTGCCGCGCGATAGGGCGAAACCAACAAAGGGGTGGTGATGGCACCGATGCCAGAGAGCATGCCGATTCATGCGGCGCGCATCGCGCGCGCCGAAAATGCTGCCGAATCATTCAAGCGGGTGGAGGATCAGATCCTCGCGCTGTCCATCGATGATGCCGGACGAGTCACGGCGGACGTGCCCACGGCCGCCTCCATTGCGCTGGGCGCGCTCGGTAACCTCGAGCAACTGCGCCCTGACTTCGAGCGCCTAAACGACGGCGGCGCCGCGGTCCGCGCGCTGGACTCGCTGCAGGACTACGCGCTCGCCGCGTTCTTCGCCCATCTGGAGACGGCGCCTGACACCAGCCAGAGCGAGCTCGCGCGCCTGCTCACGCAGGCTCGGCCGCTGCGCGAGAACCTGCTCAAGGTAGCCGAGGGTCTCGCCGGCTTTGGCCTGCTGCCGCTGCCTGCGGTCAGCGCCATCCGCGAGGGCTCCGGCAATCTCGACCTGGCCAAAGATCTCACCCAGCTCGGCGCGCTGTTCAGCAGCAACTGGGAACACGTGGCGAGCAAGGTGCCGTTCGCGCGCGCGCTCGTGGATGAGGCGAGCCGGCTCGGCACGTTGCTGCTGCGCACCATCGGCGCGCGCGAGGTGGGCGAAGTGCGGAAGGAGCCCTCCAACGACTGGGAGTCGCTGCGAGCGCGAGCGTTCCGCCTGCTGGTGAATGCGTATGACGAGCTACGGCGCGCCACTCAATACGTGCGCTGGCACGAGCGCGACGCGCTGGCGTATGCCCCCTCGCTGCATGCGCGCTCCGCACCTCGCCGCAAGCCGAGCGGCGAAGCGGAGCCGCTGGAGCCCGAGCCCCTGGTGAGCGAGAGCGCGGCGCTCGGCGGCAAGCCGGCGACGGCAGACGCCGGTCTGCCCGGCACCAGCCCCTTCACGGACGAATGACAGACCTGGAGCTCGGCGCCTGGCGTTCGCTGGCGGGCGGCCCTGGCGGCCCCCTCACCTTGCCCCCGCATCACCTGCTCACCCACGGCGTCGTGGTGGGCATGACCGGCAGCGGCAAGACGGGTCTCGTGTTCGTGATGGTGGAGGAGGCCGTGCGCGCGGGCATTCCCGTGCTCATGGTCGACCTCAAGGGCGATCTGCCCAACCTCGCGCTATGCTTCGACGACCTCGGCGCCGAGCCGCTCTTGCCCTGGGCCTCCGGCATGATGAGCGCCCGAGAGCAGCGTCCGCCGGCCGAGGTCGCAGCCGAGCTCGCGGCCCAGCGCAAGCGCGGCCTCGAGGGCTGGAGCATCACCCCCGAGCGACTGCGCAGCTACAACCAGTCGCTCGGGCTGCGCATCCTCACCCCCGGCTCCAGCGCGGGCGAGCGGGTGCACCTGCTGTCCGCGCTCGAGCGCCCCTCGGAGCGCTGGCGCAGCGATCGCGAATCCGCCAGCCTGGCACTGAGCGCGGCCATCTCGCTGCTGCTGCGCCTGCTCGGGCGCGACAGCGATCCTGCGCGCAGCAAGGAGCACGTGCTGCTCTCGGTGCTGGCCGAGCGCCGCCTGTCCGCCGGGCAGCACGCAGATCTCGGCAGCCTGATCCAGGATCTGCTCAGCCCACCGCTCGAGTCCGTGGGCGCGCTCTCCATCGACAGCTTCGTCTCCAGCACCCAGCGAGCCACGTTGGCGGCCGCGCTCAACGCGCTGCTCGTCGCGCCCACGTTTGCCAGCTGGCGCGAGGGCGCCGACCTCGACGTCGGAGGGTGGCTCACCCCCAGCGGGCCACGCACCCCCGCCATCGTCTTCAGCGTGGCCCACCTCGAGGACGAGGAGCGGGCCCTGGTGCTCGGCCTCTTGCTGGATGAAGTGCTCGGCTGGGTGCGCAGCTTGCCCGGCACCCAGCGCCTGCGCGCGCTGGTGGTGATCGACGAGGTGTTCGGGCTCCTGCCGCCCCACCCCGCCAATCCAGCGACGAAGGGGCCCATCGTGCAGCTGATGAAACAGGCGCGCGCGTACGGCGTCGGCATCGTGCTCGCCACTCAGAACCCGATGGACCTCGACTACCGCGCACTCTCCACCGCCGGACTCTGGTGCATCGGGCGCCTGCAGACCGACGCTGATCGCGCGCGCGTCATCGAAGGCCTGGCCATGGGCAGCGCCGGCGACGGCTCCCCCCGACACCTGAGCGATACCATCAAGAAGCTGGCCAAGCGCTGGTTCGTGTTGCGCGACGTGCACGACGAACAGGGGCTGCGGCTGTTTCAGCCGCGCTGGGCGTATTCGTTCATGCGCGGGCCGATGACGCGGGCGGAGATTCAGCGGGCGATGGCGGTGCGGAAGGGCTAGGGGCGGCCGATTGCACTAGTCGTTAGAATGGGTCACATTGGTCATATGCAGCGCCGCTCACTCGCCGATGTCAAGGCTCACCTCTCGGAGGTCGTGGACCACGCCGAGCATCGCGGCAAGAAGGTGCTCATCCTGCGTCACGGTAAGCCCGCCGCGGTCATCGTCCCTGTCTCTTTCGTTCGCGAGCGACGTCTGCAACGCCCGCATCACGCCATGAGTCCTGCGCAGGCTCGAGAGCGGCTCGACGAGCTCGCGGCAAGACTAGCGGGTGACCCGGATTTTGCTGCCGTCACGGAGCTGATCGAGGGCCGCCGGTGAGCACATATGTGCTCGACGCCTCCGTTGCTGTGGCGCCGGTGCGGCCCAGTGAACCCCACCATCGAGCGGCACGAGCTCGTCTCTCCGCCATATTGACCGGAGCCGATACAATCGTCGTCCCCGCTATCTTTGATGCCGAGGTTACCGCCACTCTCGTTCGCGGGCTTGGGTCCAGCTCGGCCGCTCGAGAGTACCTGGAGCGCGACCTCGCGCTCGCGAGCTCGTCACCATCGGACCACGGGCAGCTCGCGCCATTTCGAGCGTTGCCGCGCGTACTCGCCTTCGCGCCGCAGACGCAGCCTACGTGTGGGTGGCGAGCTCCCGCGGCCTGTCCCTGGTGACGCTGGATGTGGAAATTGCGGAGCGGGTTGGGACGCTGTGTCAGGTCGAAAGCCCCTGAGACGTCAGACTGAGCTCGCGCTGGCACAGGGGCAGACGACCTTTCACTGGCGTGGCCCGGCGCTCGACAGCGTGTTTGCGGTGGACGACGAAGTGGACGTCGACGTCTCGAGCCTCCCTTATGCGTTCGGCGCGCCGCCCACCGTCACCACCGTACGCTCCAGTCGCGCCACCGCCGTGACGGTGCGCGGTGGCGCTTACACCTACCTGCGCTGGCAGCCGGGCTCCACCATGACCGTCCACGGCCTGGAGCCTGCCCTGCCAGCCCTTCGCTACGGCGTGGTCTCCTGCTGCGCCGAGCGCCCCAGCGCGCCGCACGCCAACGACTACACCTGCGACTACTCCGACCTGACGGCAGAGCTCGACGGCAGCTCCGCCCGTATTGCCGCCAGTGAGACAGGCACCGTCGGTCCCTGGTCCATCAGCAACTCGATTTCCAGGTACTTCAAGCTAAGTGAGTCCTACTGGTATGTCGAGGTTAGCTTGCTCGGACCAGCGACACCCGGGAGCGCGGACGGGGGGCTCTGACCCCGGGAGGCCCGCGCCCCCCGGGGCTCCGGCGCCGAAGGCGCGCAGAGGATGTCGCCGTCGAACGGGGTGCTCAGCACCCGCCCGACGAACCGAGGGGCGCCGCCGAGGCGTTACTGATAGCCGACGTACAGGGGTTGAGTCCGCACGGTCAGGTATGCATCATCCGTGGTGCAGGCGCCGATATCGTTGCCCTTGGTATCACCATTCGTGGTCACCTCGGCGAGCCAGAACCTCGATGCCTCGAGCGTCCGAGGCTGATGATCGTGGTCTTCGTATAGATCGTCGAAGTGATCGATTCTGGCACTGATCGGCTGCCAGCGATAGCTACCGCTGGAATCCGGCATCCAGACGTGCGTGTACTTTTCGCTGCGTGGCAAGGCGAGCGTGTACACTTTCAGAAGCTCCGCCTCGCTCCGGTCACCTCGCGTTTCCTTTTGGTTCATGTACGCAAAGAGCTCGATGCCAAAGGCGTGGTCGTAGAGGAGGTACAAGGAGGTGTACACCTCCGGACCGTTTCCGTTGAACTCTCGATCCCCTGCCTCGTGCGTGGGGCACTGGCGCTCGAAACTCGCCGCCGGGATCTCATCGTAGGCGGCGTGACCGGGCGAAGCCACTGCGGACAATGCCACGACGGACAATGTCGCGCATGCCCTGGTCATTGTGACGTATGGGTGGCTGCTCTGGGCTTTGCGAAAGAGACACATGATTACGTTCCTTTGGTTGGGAGTGGGTGTGTGACTTCAGTTGCGGCCGTTCACGGGAGGCGCGCAAACTCTGGAAGCGGCAATGCGGTCTGGGCGAGCACCTCGGGCAGCCGCGCCACGCCGGGAAAGTCTTCTTCGAACTCTTCGACGCTCGTCGCGAAGTCCGTCGCCAGCACTTCGAGCTCCAGGACCTCCTCACTGGCGTCGTATTCCAGGGGCGCCTCTAGATGAGAGGTCAGCATCCTGCGCAGCAGCTCGGTCCTGCGCCGGACGTAGCGGTGAGTTTCCTCCCGCACGCGGCGGGCCGCGAAGGACTCGTCGTGCTCGGCGAGCATCGCTTGCAAGAACGTCTCCGGCTGCTGCACGTTCAGCAACTCGAGCTCGGCGCTCGCGCGCTGGCGTGCGCGCGAAGCGCGCTCCGCCTCGCCGCCGGGTCCAGCATCTGCGTGCAGCGCGAGCGCAACTGCGCGCTCCACTGCTGGGGCGTGGCTCGCGGGCGCTGCAGCGGGACGCTCCTCAACGCGGGCCGTGTTCGTCAGCAAGCGCCACAGCGCGGCGGATAACCCCGCCTGGGCGGGCGCGGGCACTCCAGACTCCGACCGCGACTTTCGTTGCACCGGCGGCCTCACGGACTCCGGCTCGGCCCCCCGCTGGACGGGGCCAGACGAACCAGCTTCGGACGCAAGCGCCAAGTAGAGAACGGCGCCGGCGAGGGCGGCGGTACCCGCAGCACCGGTCGTGCGCGAGGTGAGCCAGTGCGCTCGTGGTTTGACGAGGACGGCTCGACGGGCTCTCCCTGGCGACCGACTATTCGGCGATCGAGCGACGTGGATGGATGACATGAGCTTCTCGCTTTCGCATTGAAGGTTCAGCGCCCGGAAGCGGCCCCGCAGGCGCGCGCCGGCGTACGCCCTGCCGCCCACCGCGGCCCCCTTCCGGGTACGCGAGTCAACCTAGCTCCCGTCTCCCCCGAATCCTTAAGACGAGGCTAAGTTCGCGCTAATCTGCACGCCGCGGCGGCTAAGCTCTCGCCCTGCCCCCGCCGGCGGGCGGCCTGCCCGGCGGGCGCACGCGGGTGCGCTGGCGCGGCGCGGGGCGTTCGCGAATACTGCAGTAGAGAGCTTTTGTACGGGCGCCCCGGCGGGCCTGTGGGCAGAGCTGGGCAAGGTGTGTGGATGAGCGTCAGGTGTAGTCGAGTGGGTCGAGGGCGTGGTGGGGCGCGTGGCTTCACGCTGACGGAGCTGATGGTGGTGGTGGTGATCGCCGGGGTGCTGGCGACGCTGGCGTTTGCCTCTCTGCGCAAGCAGGTCAACGCGGCCTGGCATGCGGAGGGGACGGCGATGGTGCAGAGCATCCGGGCGGCGCAGGAGCGCTATCGCTCGGAGCACATGCTGTAC
The DNA here is from genome assembly GCA_025937895.1 of Polyangiaceae bacterium. Lineage (GTDB taxonomy): Bacteria > Myxococcota_A > Polyangia > Polyangiales > Polyangiaceae > SZUA-265. The sequence goes on from JAICQL010000015.1 coordinate 59,813, forward strand.
CTGGACGTGAGCACGCCGGATGCCTGGTATCCGGCGGACCCGCGGGAGGAAGCTCAGATGATCCGCCCGTTCTACTTTCAGAACACGGGCGAGCACATCGATCAGGATCGCTGGCTCGCGCTGCGGCCCGCCGCTCCCGGTCCGGTACGCTTTGGCTATCTGGTGAACGCTGGCCCGGGCGGCACACCGATGACGGACGCCGCCAAGCCGGGCTCGGCCGTGACCTGGCCGGACAACGACAATGACTGGTACGTGATCCAGGCCATTGGTCAGACCGATGGCGACGAGGACTGCATCTATCTGCGCGCGTCGAGCCTGCGCGCCGACATCCTCGTCGAAGACAACGACTGAAGCCGGCGGCGGACTGCGCCGCGCTTCTCCGCCAGGCTGCGTGTGACGCTCACTCGCGTCTCCAGCCGCGGTGTGCTCTGCGCAGATGTGTGCCCAGCGTAACAGGCACTTCAGGCCGCGCTGCGCGGGGCGCGCAGAGTTGCACACAGTGGAACATTAGGATCCAACGACCCCCGCTTCGGCTTGTTGAAGTACGGAACAACGATGGCCGTAAATTGTCAGCAGGCGTCTGTTTCATGACTAAAAACGTCCATGCCGTTCCGCTGCGCGCCAGACCCAAAGCGCCTCACCTGGCCACGCGCAGCGAGGTTTTCCGCAGAAAACGAGCCAGATCAGCGCCATGGCACGTGCGTTGCTCTAAGGCCTCTGCGATGCACGCCACGAAGAGCTCAGCGCTGGACTCGCGGAAGCGAGCGACGGCGGGCTTCACGCTCATCGAGCTGATGATCGTGGTGGTGATCATGGGCGTGCTGGCCACGCTGGCCACGTACGGGGTGCGCAAGTATCTGCTGGAGGCGAAGCGCGGCGAGGCCGTGGGCATGCTGACGCAGATCCGCAGCGCGGAGGAGGCGTATCGTGACGAGCGCTTCGTGTACCGCGGGCTCGACGACTTCGAGACCTGGCACCCCGACAATGATCCCGGCGGCAAGCGGATGGGCTGGGCCTCGGGAGACAACGCGATGAGCGAGGTCTTCCGGGAGCTGGGCGTCATCTCGGATGGACCCGTGGAATACTCGTATGCGGTGGTCGCGGGCACCGTGGTCACGCCCGAAATCGACGTCCCGATGACCACCATCGCCGCGCTGCCTGCGCCGACAGGCCCCTTTTACATCGGGATGGCCAAGGCCGACCTCAACGACGACGGCTCTTATACCTACGCGCTCGTCCACAGCGAGACCAACAACGTGGTCGTGGACGGCAACTACTAACCCAGGTGCCTTGCGGCTGGCTGCATGAGCACCGCGCCGCGCACATCAAACAGAGAGAGAAGACAGGAGACACGCATGCTCATTCAGGACAAATTGACCAAGATTCGCAACAAGCGCGGCTTTACGCTCGTGGAGCTCATGATCGTCGTGGCGATCATCGGCGTGCTGGCGGCCCTCGCCATCTACGGCGTCCGCAAGTACCTGACCAACGCCAAGACCGCGGAGGCCCGCACGGCGATCGGCCGCATGGCGAAGGACGCCACCGTTGCTTTCGAGAAGGAAAGCGTCCAGGAGGGCACCATCGACCTCACGCAGTCGGCAGAGATCGCTCACCGCCTGTGCAGCTCGGCTGATCCGGTCCCGCCAGCCGCCCCGCCCCAGAACCAGAAGTACCAGTCCACCCCAGACGACTGGAAGTCGCCTGCCACGACCACCTCGACGGGCAACGAGGTCCCGGGCGGATGGACGTGCTTGCGGTTCAGCATGGATTCTCCGCAGTACTACCAGTACGAATATGAGCTCGTGACCGGGGACGCCACCATTCCGGCTGTGGTGGGGGACACCTTTACCACCTTCGCTCGCGGTGATCTGGACGGCGATGGCCTCCAGTTCTCGACGCTGTCGATGGACGGACAGGTTCAGGCGGACCCCACCTCCGGGGACCTGGTCCTCACCCTCGCGGCGACGATCTCCGAAACCGACATCGAGGAATGAGCCTCTAGCACCTAGAGCTCTCCCATGACAAAGGCCGCCGTCACCACGTGACGGCGGCCTTCGCCTTTTGTGGATCGCACCTCGAGCGCTCGGCAACGGCCCCGATCCGGCGAGGCGATAGACCAGCTCCCTCACGAGCGCCGCGCTAGCGGAGGACGGAGAGGACCGTAAACTCGCGCGGCACGCTCGCTGTTCGAGTGCGCCACGGCGACGTTCGTGAAGCTGTCGTCAGCGCACGGCACCGTGGCTCTGGCCGAGCACTTCGGCGGTGGCACCCGCGGGTAGCGACTGTGATAAACGCCGGGCATGCCCTCTCTGCTGCACGAGGCCTTGCTGCTGCTGTTTCGCAACCGGCCCCAGCTCGCCGCCGTCCTCCTGCAGGAGGGCCTCCACTTCGACCTGCCCGGCTACACCGACGCCCGTCTCGAGTCGATCGATCTCACCCAGGTCGTCCCCACCGAATATCGAGCCGACCTCATCGTCTTGCTGCTCCATGACGTCCCCGTCCTGGCCATCATCGTCGAGGTCCAGCTCGCCGCGGACGAGCGCAAGAGGTTCACCTGGCCCATCTATGCAACCACCACCCGCGCCCAATTCGAGTGTGACACCGTCGTCCTGGTCGTCACCCCCACCGCGAGCGTGGCTCGCTGGGCCTCGGCATCCTGTGCGCTCGGCGGCGGCAACCAGTGGTCCGCCTGGGTGGCCGGACCAGAGCAGATCCCCGTCGTCACCGACCCAGCTCGCGCCCAGCTAGATCCGGAGCTGGGCGTGCTGTCCGTGATGGCGCACACGGGCAAGGGGAGCCCGCTCGCGCCCTGAGCATTGCACAGGCGGCCTTGAGCGGCCTCGCTCGCCTCGACGACGAAGAACGTCGGGTGCTATATTGGGACTTGATCGAAACATCGCTCGGTCAGGCCGCGCGAAAGGCTTTCCAGATGCTCCCGCAGAGTTATCGATTCCAGTCCGAAGCCTTCGTCAAAGGCCGCAGCGAGGGTCGGCTCGAGGGGCACGCCGAAGGTCGGGTCGAGGGCGAGCGTGCCGTCTTACAGAAGCTGCTCCTGCTGAAGTTTGGCGCCCTCTCGGACGACGCTCGCAGCAAGCTCGCCACGGCCAGCGAAGAAGACCTCGACCGCTGGGCAGCGCGCGTGCTTACCGCCACCTCGGCCGCCGACATCTTCACCTGATCCCGTCTTCACCTGACCTCGGCGGCGAGCCGCTTCGGTGCGCGGGCGTCTCCGTACAGACGAGCGTCGTCGCGGGCCGTGCAGGATCTTGGTCTCAGGCGTCCAGCGCCGAGTCGGGCGCGATGTCCCCCGGATCGAGGTGGTGCTTCTCCAGGCGATAGCGGAGCGAGCGGAAGGTGATGCCGAGCAGCTGCGCGGCGGCCTTGCGCACGCCGCCGGTGCGCTCGAGGGCCTCGAGCATCAGGCGGCGCTCGACCTCACCCATCACTTCGTCGAGGTTGCAGCCCTCTTCGGGCAGGCTGATCAGGTTGGGACCGGTGGCGGAGGCCATGCCGCTGACTTCGCGGGGGAGATCGCCGAGGCCGATGGCGCGGGAGCCGGCGAGGGCGACGGCGCGCTCGATGACGTTCTCGAGCTCGCGCACGTTGCCGGGAAAGCTGTAGCGCTCGAGGGCGCGCAGGGCGTCGGCGGTGAGACCGCGCACGTCTTTGCCCATCTCGCGGGCGAAGCGCTGCACGAAGCGCTCGGTGAGCGCGGGGATGTCCTGGGCGCGGTTGCGCAGGGGTGGCAGCTCGACGCGGATGACGTTGAGGCGGTAGTAGAGGTCCTGCCGGAAGCGGCCTTCGGCCACCTCGCGCTCGACGTCGCGGTTGGTGGCAGCGAGCTCTCGCACGTCGACGGGGATCTCCAGGCTGGAGCCC
>JAICQL010000333.1 GCA_025937895.1 Polyangiaceae bacterium
CTGTTTGAAGGCTCGCTGACGCTGCGCTGCTTGAAGGCTCGCTGACGCTGCGCTGCTTGAAGGCTTGCTGAAGCTGCGCTGCGTGAGCCGCGGCTGGTTGACGCTGCGCGGCGATTGCCTTCGGCGAGCGCCTTCAATAAGACGCGCCGCGGACAGGCAGATTGCGGCACGCGCGGAGAGCGACATCGCTGATTTCTTGCTGTGCACCTGTCGCTCCGGGCAGGCTTCGTCGCTGGCGGCTGCGCCGTGGCGCAGCCTGTCAGCGAGCGGACGCAAGCAGCGAGCGATGCCGGCACTGATTGTTGCATGCTGCCGGGCATGGCCAGGCGAGCTCGAGCGTGTGGAACCTCGAGCGTGAAGCGCGAAGCGAGATACGCAGCGCGCGAGGCCGTGCTCGAGATTGTCGAAGCGGAGATATATGACCGCAACCACGGCGTGCTGATCAGGCAAAGCCAGCACTGCACAGAAGACCGTGGAACAGCCCAAAATGTTCGTGAAGAAGCGACAAACGACTAGAGGCGGACGCGCCGGATTGTTATGGGGAGCGTGGCAGCGTGGCGCGCAAGCCCGGCGTTTCGCCCAGTCGCTGCGCTTCATCACGGTTGTCCAGTAGAAACCGGCGTGTAGCCCCCAGGGAGCGTGTGACTATGAGAGTTCTTGAAGTGACTTATCGTGCAAGCAGCCTTTCGGCATTGGCGGGTCTCGCAGTGCTCGCGAGCGCTCCCATCGCGCTCGCGCAGGCTCCGGGGGCAGAGCAGCCGCCGGTGATCCAGCCGCTGCCGCCCGGCTCCCAGCTGCCTCCGCCCCCCGCGCAGCCCGTCCCGCCCGCGCCACCCCTTCCCCCGGGTCAGCCACCGCTGGTCGACCCCTCCATCGAGCAGCCGCCCCTCGCCACGGACTTCCCGCCGCCCGCTCCCCTGGTCCCCGCCCCGCCCGTTGAAGAGCCGAAGGTCGCGCAGGGCCTGAAGCTCTCGGCGTTCGTGGACGCCAACTACGGCTTCCAGACGCAGAAGCCGGGCACGAAGCTGCCGGCGCACCGCGCCTACGAGTGGAACTCGTTCGACAGCGGCACCGCCTCCGCCCACAACGGCTTTGCGCTCTCGTTTGCAGGCATCGACGCCAGCTATGATGCCGGCCAGCTCGGCGCCACCATCAGCCTGCGCGCGGGGCCGTCCGTGCCCGTCTTCTACGGTGGAGACAAGGGCCCGCTCGGCATCGACAATCTGACCCAGGCCTACGTGTCCTGGAACCCGACCCCGCAGTTCAGCATCGACTTTGGGCAGTTCGGCACCATCTTCGGCGCCGAGGTCGCGGAGAGCTGGCAGAACCTCAACTACTCGCGCGGTGGCCTGTATTACGCCATGCAGCCCTTCTGGCACACGGGCTTGCGCGCCACGGTGAGCCCGAACGAGCAGGTGGCCATCACCGGCATGGTCGTCAACGGGGTCAACACCACGCATGACGACAACGAGTCACCGGCGCTAGCCCTGCAGCTCAGCCTGACCCCGAACGAGATCTTCTCGCTCTCCGCAGGCTGGCTCACCACGCCGCAGCCCAGCAGCGACGGCAGCGGCTTCGACAACTTCTTCGACCTGGTCTCGTCGCTCACGATCGATCGCTTCAGCCTGGTGTTCAACGCCGACCTCAACGTCATGGCCGACAAGCGCAACATCGGCCCCGGCTACGAGCAGCGGCTCGAGCACCCCATGTTCTGGGGCGTGAGCCTGGCCGCCGGCTACCAGGCAACGGATCTGTTTGGCCTGGCGCTGCGCGGAGAGTACCTGAGCGACGCCGATAACCAGCTGTATCAGGCGCTCACCACGGAGAGCGGCGTGATCTACCCCGCCACCACGCAGACCAACGTGGTCACGGTCACGGGCACGCTCGACTTCAAGCCGGTGAAGGGCTCGAATAACCTGATCATCCGCTGGGACAACCGTATCGAGACCAGCAACGAGGACGTGTTCTTCAACCGCTCGGAGAACCCTGCCAACGTCTGGTTTGGCAGCATCCTGGGCCTGGTGGTCACGACGGACCCCTGAAGCCACGGTAGAGCGTGCCCCCAAACGGGGCTGTCAGAGCGATCTGGCAGCCCCGTTTTTGCGTGTGCGCCCTTGTCCCACTGGTGCGAGCTCCGTGTCGTTCAGGCGGCACCTTGGGCCATTCCTGCAGCTGCGCCGGCGGCTCCGCGGCTGACAGGTTGCCCCAGCCCGGTTCCGCGCCATACCAAGATGATGGACTTCGTGGAGTCGGACGAGCAAACGCTGCTACGTACCTCTGTCTACCGAATCGCGGCCCGGTACGGCCACGAGTACTACTCGCGCGAGGCGCGCGGCGGCGGCAAGGCAGAGGCGCTCTGGAAGGAGCTGGCCGAGGCTGGCTTTCTGGGCGTGAACTTGCCGGCGGAGCACGGCGGTGCGGGCCTGGGCATCTACGAGCTGGCAATCGTCTGTGAAGAGCTGGCCCGCGCCGGCACCCCGTTTCTGTTGCTGATCGTGTCGCCGGCGATCTGCGGCACCATCCTGGCAAAATATGGCACGCCCGAGCAGCGCAGCATGTTCCTGCCGGGGCTGTGCACGGGTGCAAAGAAGATGGCCTTTGCCATCACCGAGCCCGACGCTGGCTCCAACTCGCACGAGATCGCCACGCGCGCGGTGCGCGACGGCAGCGGCTACCGCCTGAACGGCACGAAGTACTTCATCTCCGGGCACGATGAGGCGGATCACGTGCTGGTGGTGGCCAACACCGGGGCTGCCGCTGGCAGCGGTCGCGCGCGGCTCTCGCTGTTCGTGGTTCCCACCGACGCTGCGGGGCTCAGCGCCACCCGCATCCCGGTCGAGATCCAGTCGCCGGAGAAGCAGTTCACGCTGTTCTTCGACGACGTGTACGTGGAGGAAAACCACCTGATCGGTGAGGAGGGCTCGGGGCTCAAGCAGGTGTTCACGGGCCTGGTGCCAGAGCGCATCACCGGCGCGGCCATCGCCAATGGGCTCGGGCTGTACGCGCTGGAGAAGGCCTCGCGCTACGCGCGCGAGCGCAAGGTGTGGGCGGTGCCGATCGGCAGCCATCAAGGCATCGCTCACCCGCTGGCCAAGGCCAAGATCGAGCTGGAGCTCGCGCGGCTGATGACCAGCAAGGCGGCGTGGCTCTACGATCACGGCCTGGACGCGGGCGAGGCGGCGAACATGGCCAAATATGCCGCGGCCGAGGCCGGGCTGGCGGCGCTGGATCAAGCCATCCAGACGCACGGCGGCAATGGGCTGACCACGGAGTTTGGGCTGGCGGATCTGTGGGGCATGGCGCGCCTGCTGCGCACCGCGCCCGTGAGCCGCGAGATGGTGCTCAACTACGTGGCACAGCACTCGCTGGAGCTGCCGCGCTCCTACGGCGAGCAGAAGAAGGCCAGCTAGCGCCGGGCAGCCGTGAGCACGCGGGGAGCTAGCGCCCCGCCCGGCGCAGGCGCTCCGCCTGCCGCGCGCGGCCGTCTTCAAAGGCCGCGCGCTCCTCGTCCGTCTCCAGCAGCAGCCCGGGCACGGGCGCGGCCAGCCCCTGCTCGTCCAGCGCCACGAACACGAAGTACGCGGAGTTGGTGTGGGTGATGATGCCGCTGATCGGGTTCTCAGCGTGCACCTGCACCCGCACCTCGATGCTGGTGCGGCCCACGAACGTGAGCGCGGCGGTGAGCGCCAGGAGCTCCCCCACGTGCACCGGTGAGTGGAACGAGACCGAGTCGATGGCGACCGTCACGCAGGGGCGGCGCGCGTGGCGCATGGCACAGATGGCGGCTGCCTCGTCCGCGGCCTTGAGGATGACGCCGCCGTGCACGTTGCCCAGCGCGTTGGCGTCCGCCGGCAGCATCAGCTGGTGCAGCGTGACCCGAGAGTCACTCACTCGCTTGCTCAGGGGCGCGCTCGTCTCGCTCACGCGCGCAGCGTAGCGTGGCTGGCTGCTCTGCGCCATCTGCGAGCGCGCGAGCGGCAGCGAGCATGCCGAGCACGCGAGCGGCAGCAAACATTGCCACTCGCGCGGGCTGACACTACGCTGCGCGGCCAGCATGCTCGCTCGCCCGGCCTCGGCTCCTTCGCGCGAGGGCTCGCGCCCCGGCGGCCCGGGCGGCACGCTGGGGCGCGCAGCGAGCCTGGCGAGGCTGGGGTGGCTGGCTGGGCTGCTGGCGCTCGGCGCATGCACGAGCAGCTCGCCCCGATCAGGTAAGCTGCAGCTCGCCCCCTGTCGCCTCGATGGCCTGGGAGTGGAGGCGCGCTGCGCTCGGTACGGCGTGTTTGAAGACCGCGCACGCGGTGAGGGCCGGCGGCTGGAGCTGAAGCTCGCGGTGATCCCCGCGCTCGCCAATACCCCCGAGCCAGACCCACTGTTCGTGCTCGTCGGCGGACCGGGGCAAGCCGCCACCGAGGCGGGCGCACAGATCGCGCAGGCGCTGCGCGACGTGCAGCGGCGGCGTGACATCGTGCTCCTGGATCAGCGCGGCACCGGCGGCTCACATCCTCTCGACTGCCAGGAGGACTCGGAGGGCATCGAGCAGCGCTTTGCCCCCAGGCTCGATCTGGACGAGACGCGAGCTTGCCGCAACGGGCTGGACGCCGATCCGGCGCTGTACACCACGCACATCGCGATGGCCGATCTGGACGAGGTGCGTGCCGCGCTCGGCTATGAGCGCATCAACCTGTGGGGGGGCAGCTACGGCACTCGCGCGGCCCTGGTGTACCTGCGCCAGTATCCGGAGCGCGTGCGCAGCCTGGTGCTGGATGGCCTGGCGCCGTACGCCATCGAGCTGCCGTTGTTCGTGGCGCGCGATGGACAGCGAGCGCTCGACCTGCTGCTGGAGGATTGCGCGAAGGACGCCGAGTGCGCGCGCACCTTTCCGGACGCCCGGGGGCAGCTCGACGCGCTGCTCGAGCGGCTCGAGCGAGCGCCGGAGCAGGTGCAGGTCGAGCATCCGCGCACGGCGCGCCCCACCACCGTGCGGATCGAGCGTGAGGGGCTGGCGGCTGCGCTGCTCAACCTGCTGTACCTTCCCAGCCTGGCGAGCTTGCTGCCGCTGGCCCTGGAGCGCGCGCAGGAGCAGCGGGACTACCGCGGCCTGATCGCCTCGATCGAGGCGTTCGCCAGCGCGGTACAGCTGTCCACCGGGATGTTCCTGTCCATCGTGTGCGCGGAGGATCTGCCGCGCATCTCACCGGCAGAGATCGAGCGCGAGACGGCGGGCACGTTCCTTGGTTCCGGGTGGCTGTCGCGGCTACGCCAGCAGTGCGCCGTGTGGAGCGTGCCGGCGCTGCCGGACTCGCACTTCGAGCCCATCGGCGGCCAGGTGCCGAGCCTGCTGCTCTCCGGCAACCTGGACCCGGTGACCCCGCCGCGCTGGGGCGAGCTGATCGTAGAGAGGCTGACCCCGGCGCGCCACATCGTGGTGCCCGGAGGCGGACATGGCGTGAGCGCGCTGGGCTGCGTGCCCCGGCTGATCAAGGAGTTCCTGGACACGCTCGACCCGGGGGGGCTGGACGCGGAGTGTGTCGAGCGCCTGCAGCGCCCGCCCTTCTTCACCAGCGCGGAGGGGCCCAGCCCGTGATCGTGATCGAGGCGCTCGCCAAGCGCTATGGCTCCGTGCAGGCCGTACAGGGCGTGAGCTTTCAGGCGCTCGACGGCCAGGTAACGGGGTTGCTCGGCCCCAACGGCGCCGGCAAGACCACGACCTTGCGCATGCTCTCCTCGCTGGTGCAGCCCGATGCTGGCCGCGCGCTGATCGACGGCATCGACGTGCAGCGCCAGCCCAACGAGGCCCTGCGCCGCCTGGGCATGTTGCCCGATAGCCGTGGCCTGTATCCGCGCCTGACGGCGCGCGAGCACCTCTGGTACTTCGGTGGGCTGCAGGGCTTGTCGCGAGCGGAGCTGGAGCAGCGCTCGCGCGAGCTGGCGGAGCTCCTGGACATGCGCGAGCTGCTGGATCGGCGGGTCGCCGGCTTCTCCCAGGGCGAGCGCACCAAGGTGGCCATCGCCCGCGCGCTGGTGCACGGCCCGCGCAACGTGGTGCTGGACGAGGCCACCAACGGGCTGGACGTGATGAGCACCCGGGCCATGCGCGAGGTCATCCGCCGGCTGGCGGCGGCCGGCTGCTGCGTGCTCTTCTCCAGCCACGTGATGCAGGAGGTATCGGCGCTCTGTGATCAGATCGTGATCTTTGCCCGCGGGCGGGTGGTCAGCACGGGCTCCCCGGCAGAGCTGCGTGCCCGCACCGGCGAAGACAACCTGGAGAATGCCTTCGTGAAGATCATCGGCAGCGACGCAGGGCTGGAATGATCAAGCTCATTCTCCTGAAAGAGCTGCTCGATCACTGGCGCGACCGGCGCAGCATGTTGGGCTCGCTGGTGCTGCCGGTGATCGGCCCGCTGCTGCTGGTCGGCGTGTTTCAGCTGGTGCAAAACCTGGATC
>JAICQL010000106.1 GCA_025937895.1 Polyangiaceae bacterium
ACGCGCGCGTATCGCCTGCGCTCCGTCGCGGCGAGCGCCAGCGCGCCGCAGCGCGTGGCGCTGGGCGAGGAGCTGCAGATCGCCATCGAGCTGGCCAATGAGGGCACGCGCGACTGGCACCGGCTGCGGGTCGAGCCGCCGCTCTTGCCCTGGGACGGCGAGCTCCTGGAGCTGCCGCCGGACGTGGACCTGCTGGCCCGCGGCGAGCGCCAGCGCGTGTCCGTGCGCGCGCGCTTCGCCGCGCGCGGCGCCCATCACCTCGATCCCTTCCGCGTCTCGGCGCTGGTTCCGCTCGGCATCTCGCAGGGCGCGCCGCAGCACACCAAGGGGCTATCCTTCCTGGTGGTGCCAAGGGTGGCGCGGGTGAGCAGCCTCAGCACCGCCGCCCGCCGCCGCCAGCAGCCGGGCGGGGTCGCGGGCGCCTCGCGCACCGGTGACGCCAGCGAGCTCGCCGGCGTGCGGCCGTACCGCCCCGGTGATCCCCCGCGCGACCTGCACGCGCGCTCCTGGGCGCGCCACGGCGCGCCGATGGTGCGCCAGTATCAGGAGGAGTATTTCATCCGCGTGGGGGTGGTGGTGGACACCGACGCCAGCGAGCAGCGTGCCGAGGCGCTGGAAGCCGCGCTCTCGCTTGCCGCCGGCATCATCGCGCGGCTGTGCAGCGGCGAGGCGCTGGTCGACGTGCTGGTCGCGGGGCAGCACGCCGAGCGGCTCTCGCTGGGTCGCCATCTGGCCTCGCTGGAGCGCGCGCTCGACGTGCTGGCCGCGGTCCAGGCGCAGCCGGGCTTCAGCAGCGGGCGTCTGCTCGCGCAGCTCGAGCCGCACCTCGCGCGGCTGTCCTCGCTGGTGCTGGTGGCGCTGGCGTGGGACGACGCGCGCGCCGCCTTCGTGCAGGCGCTCGAGGCGCAGGGTGTGACCGTGACGGTGATCGTGGCCGGCGAGGCGCCGCCGAGCGCGGAGCGCGTGCGCTCGGTGCCGCTCGCTGCCATCCAGCGCGGTCAGGAGCTTGCGCTGTGAGCCGGCGCCTGCTCGCCGCGCTGCCGCTGCTGCTGTGCGCGCTCGCGCTGGGTCACACCACCAGCTGGTGGCTGGTGCTGGCGGTGCTGGCTGGCATCCTGGTGCCGTGCGCTGCCGGCCCGCGCTGGGAGGTCGACCCGGGCCGCCAGTTCTTGACCAGCGTCGTCGGCGCGGGAGCTGGCTACCTGCTGGTCCCGTTTGCGTACGAGCCAGAGCCCGGCGGGCTCGGCGACGGCTGGACCAAGCTGTGCTGTGCCGCGCTGCTGGCGGCGGCGGCCCGTGCGCTGCTGATCGCCCCTCGCGGCGGCCACGCGCTCACCCTGGCGCTGGCCTTCGCCGCGCTGAGCTTCGCCGGCAAGGCACCCAATCCGCTGTACGCCGGCCATGTCGTGGTGTTCCTGGTGAGCGCGCTCCTGGCGCACGCGGAATCGGCGCGCAAGGGGCCCTTCGTGCTGCGCCCGCGGCGCGCGTGGCTCGGGGCAGGGGTGCTGGCGCTGGCCGCCGCGCTCGGCTGCGGCGCCGTGCTGGGCGTGCTGCAGCTGCGCGCCTGGGCGCAGGGGCGGCACCGCCAGAGCAGCTCTACAGTGCGCGCCAGCGTGGGCTTCTCCGACAAGATGGATCTGGGCGCGCTCGACGAGCTGCTCGACTCCGAGCGGCGCGTGCTGCGCGTACACGGCCCCCGCGTGGACTATCTGCGCGGCATCGTCTTCGATCGCTACGAGGCCGGCCGCTGGCTCGCCTCCGACGACGCTGCCCGCCTGCAGCCCGTGCGCTTCGAGCCCACGCCCGCGGCAGGCTGGGTCGAGATCGAGGCGCTCTCCGAGCGCCAGCACCGCTCCTTCATCCCACTCCAGGCGCGCCAGCTGCAGACCACGCCCAGCCAGGTCCAGCTCGATCGGCTGGGGGTGATCCGCCTGGCACCGAAGAGCCAGCTGTCGAGCGTGCGCTTCGTGCCGGGCCCGCGCGACCGCGCTCTCGTGTCAGCGCCACACCACGTGGATCTGCACCTGCCCCGGCGGGTGCGCGAGGAGCTGAAGGCACTGGCCGCGCACTGGACGGAGGGAGCCGCCACGCCCGCTGACAGGCTGCACGCCCTGGAGGCGCGGCTGAGCACTGAATACCACTACGCACGAGCCTTCCAGCGCCGCGCCGATCTTGATCCGGTGCTGAGCTTTCTGCTCCACGATCGGCGCGGCCACTGCGAATACTTCGCCAGCGCCCTCGCCCTGCTCGGCCGCGCCGCGGGCATCCCCACCCGCATGGTGATGGGCTACCGCGTGAGCGAGCGCAGCCCCTTCGGCTACTACGTGGTGCGCGAACGCAACGCCCATGCCTGGGTCGAGGCCTGGCTGCCCGGCATCGGCTGGAGCACGCGCGACGCCACGCCCGAGGAGGCGCAGCCCAACAACCAGCAGCGCGAGGCAGGCTACCTGGAGTCCAGCGCGGACGGCTTGCGCGTGGGTCATGCCCAGCTCACCGAGTGGCTGGAGCAGCGCACCCTGGCGCAGACCAGCGTGGCCTGGCTGCTCGGTTGTGGCGTGCTGGCGCTGATCGTGGCCAGAGGCATTCGCAGGCGCGCGCAGGCGCGGGCGCTGGCCGACGACGAAGCACTGCTGCCCTTCATGCAGCCGCTGCTGAACATGCTCGAGCGAGCGGGCCACGTGCGTCGCCTGGATGAGCCGCTGGAGAGCCTGGCCGCGCGCGTGCCCGACCTGGAGGCAGCCAGCCTGCTGCGCCGCTACAGCGCCTGGCGCTACGGCGGGCTCGGCGATGGCGAAGCGCTGGCCCGTGAAGTGAAAAAAAGAGCAGCCCGCCCGCGGGGCTGGCCGCGCGGAAGTTGCTAGCAGCGTGCACGCTAGGCAAAATGGCCCCGAAATGAGCGAGAAGGTGGGCGGCGAGGCCGATGACGCCAGCGGCCCCCAGTCGCAGCCGCCCCGCGCGCTCGGCGTGGATTTGCCCGGAGCCGCTCCAGGCCCGTCGCTGGCCGCGGGAGTGACCTGGCTCTTGCTCGCTGCGCTCGCCGTCGACTTCCTGTTTCCGCTGCAGCGCGGGCTCACTCCGCTCCTGCTGGGCCTGGTCAGCGTGCTGTGCGTGCCCTGGGCTCGCGAGCTGATGCGCAGCGGTGGCCAGCCGTTGCCCAACAACCCGATCGAGCTCTTGGTGTTCCGGCTGTCGTTGCTGGCGCTGGCCATCATCCTGCTCGTGGCCAAGTGGTGGCTGTGGCTGGAGAGCACGCAGGTCAGCGAGAGCTTCATCGGCTCCTCCCGCAGCTACGGCGTGGCGCTGGGCACCTTGCTCGGCGCTGGCATGCTCGGCCGTGCGCTGCGCGTCGCGCGCTTCCTCAAGGTCATCGCCGAGCGTCCAGCGCGCCTGATCGTCGCCTCGTTTGGCGGCCTGGGCTTGCTCGGGGGGCTGCTGCTCTCCTTGCCCGTGTCGCTGCAGCGCGTGCACGAGCTGTCGATGATCGACAACCTGTTCATGTCCTTCAGCGCGGTGTGCGTCACTGGCCTATCAGTGAACAATCTGTCCAGCACCTACACCTGGTTTGGTCAGGCCGTGTTGTGCTTGCTGGTGCAGGTAGGCGGGCTCGGCATCATGGTGCTCTCCGCGGCGGTGGCGCTGCTGACTGGGCAGCGCCTGCGGATCAAGAGCAGCGCCATGCTGGCCGAGTCCGTGGACGCGGAGTCCATCGCGCAGCTGCGCAGAGTAGTCGTCAGCATCATCTCGTCCACCTTTCTGATCGAGGCCACTGCAGCGCTGATTTTGTATACCCGCTTCTCCAGTGGGCTCAGCTTGCCAGCTAATCCGGGTGGCCCACCGCCCGGGAGCCGTATGGACGCCGCTTGGGCCGCGATCTTCCATGCCGTGAGTGGGTTCTGCAATGCCGGGTTCTCCAGCTTCGAGCCGGGGCTGACGCCCTTCGTCAGCGATCCAATCGTGATGGGCACCGTCACCTCACTCATCGTGCTGGGCGGCATCGGGTTCCCCGTGATCCAGGAGCTGGCCCGGCGCGTCCTGCTCTGGTCGCTGCGCCGCCGCCGGGAGCGCCTCAGCTTGCACACCCGCGTCTGCCTGCGTGCTACCGGTTTCTTGCTGGCGGCGATGACCCTCGCATACCTGCTGCTCGAGTGGCGCGGCGCCCTTCAGCACTTGCGCTGGTTCGAGAGCGTCTTTGCCGCGCTGTTCCAGTCCGCCTCGTGCCGCACCGCAGGTTTCAATGTCGTCGATCTGGGCGCGATGGCCCCGGCGACGCTGATGTTGACCTGTATCGCGATGTTTGTCGGCGCGTGCCCTGGCTCGTGCGCCGGCGGCATCAAGACAACCACCGTTGCGGTGATGTACGCCGGCCTGCGTTCGGAGCTTCATGGAAGGCCTGCGTGCTTGCTCGATCGTACGTTGCCAGTGACCACCACGCGCAAGGCTATCGGCGTCGTGTTTATGAGCGCCATCCTGCTCAGTGTGGCGCTGTTCCTGTTGCTGCTGCTGGAGCCGCACCCGCCGCTAGAGCTGGCCTTCGAGGCGTTTAGCGCCTTCTCCACCACCGGCCTCTCCACGGGCGTGACCCCCGAGCTCAGCGGCGCGGGCAAGCTGCTGGTGCTGCTCACCATGTACGTCGGGCGCATCGGCCCGCTGACGTTTGCGCTCGCCATCTCGGGGCGCGCCGATGCGCCGCCCGTACAGCTGCCGAATGAGCGCGTGCTGATCGGCTGAAGGAGAATACGCGGACAATGCTCAAGCCCCCCAAGAAGGTGCTCGTGATCGGCGTCGGTCGCCTCGGCGGCTCACTGATCGAGGAGCTGTGGGAGAACGGCTGCGACCTGATCGTGGTCGACAAGAACGCCGAGGCCATCGAGGCCATCAAGGGCAAGGCCGCTGCCGCCTTCGTGGCGGACGCCACCGACCCCGGCGTGCTGGAGAACGTGCAGGCGCGCGACGTGGACGTGGCCGTGGTGACCGCGGGTGAGGCCTTCGAGGGTGTGGTGATGTGCGTCTCCCAGCTGGTCGAGCTGGGGGTGAGGATCATCTTCGCGCGCGCCGCCAACCCCCGCCAGGCCCGGGTGCTGGAGCGCCTGGGCGTCACCCGCGCCGTGCAGGTGGAGAACGAGATGGGCCACCGCCTGGCCGTGCAGGTGCTGAACCCCGTGTCCAGCCACCTGCTCGACTTCGCCACCCACTTCCGCGTGGTGCCCTGGGTGGCTACCCCCAGCTACGTTGGCAAGGCGCTCAGCGCCGCCAACTTCCGCCGCTACGAGCTCAACGTGATCGGCTGGTTCGGCGGCGAGGCAGGCAACCCACGCATGAATTTCCCCGGGCCCGACTACGAGATCCAGGCCGGACACACCCTGCTCCTGGTCGGAGACGAAGAGGCCATCCAGCGCTTCCTCGCCCACGCAAACTGACGGCGCAAGCCTTGCGCCCCGCGCGCGCCCCGCGCAGACCCTGCACGTCCTGCCGCTACAAAGCGTCCCAAGGCCGCACACCCCGCCATCCTTCCTGCGCCAGAAGCGCCGTGGTCCAGAGCTTGCACTCTACCATCGACAGGAGGGGACGCATGAGCGAGCCAGTGAAGGGGACCGAACGCAGTCGCGAGCTACAGGCCGAGGCCATGGAGGCCCAGCACGAAGTGCTCGACCGATTGATGCGCAGCATCGCCGAGCGCGCCGCCGCCGGCGCCCCCAAGCCAGAGCTCAGCCACCTGCTCCAGCAACTCGAGAGCCAGACCGCCCACCACTTCCAGGAAGAGGAGCAGTACATGGCCGATCTAGCTCACCCCAAGCTAGACACCCACCGCATCATCCACCGCGAGCTACTCGCCATGCTACAGCGCCACCGCAGCGACTTCGAAGCCGGCACCGGACGCGCCGGCCCCAACCTCCTCGGCTTCATCAAATACTTTCTCGGCGCCCACCTCCAGGGCATGGACCGCCACCTCGCACAATACAGCCGCTCACTCCGCCGCCCCTCCTCCGGCCTCCGCCGAGCCAACCTCCCCACCTCGCGCTGATTCACGGCACGGCCCGAGCGGACCCCACCGCACAATTCGCGCTTCGCGAGCGCCATCTGCCGCCAACGGCTCCGCCCGCCGCGCTCGGCAACCCAACGCCGCGCCCCCCGCGCGGCGTTGCTCGGCACTTCACTCCACCGCGCTCGCCATCGGCTCTGCCGCCTTCGGCGCCGCGCGCTTGGGCGCATCCAGGCCTTGCGCCAGCGAGGCGATGAACTTGGCGGCGAGGCGTTGGTTGGTGCCCCAGCCGGCGTTGCCGTTGCGGCCGATCACGACGATGAGCTGGTGGTCGGGGTCGACGCGGAAGATGGTGCCGCTGCCGGCGCCGTGTCCGAAGGTGTTGGGGCTGAGTGGGGCTTTGTCGCGGCTCTCGTCGGGGGAGTCGGGTAGCCAGGTCTGGCCGATGCCCCACTCTAGCTTCTGGTCGGGGAAGCCGGGCGCGTGCGCGGCAACTTGCTGGGGTAGCAGCTGGCGCAGGAAGCCGGGCGAATACAGGCGCTGGTCGCCGTACGCGCCATCTTGCAGCAGCATCTGTCCGACCTTGGCCAGGTAGCGTGCGGTGAACTTGTCGCCGAAGCCGAGGTCGAACTGTGCCACTGGCTCGCCGAAGGGCTTCTGCACGTTTTCGTACAGCAGTCGCCACATGGTCTTGCCGGTGATGAGCTCCAGGGCCTTGCCGGTCAGGTTGTAGCTGTCGCCGTTATAGCGGTGCTCGCGCAGCGGCTCGACGAAGGCGGTGTCTTGCACCAGGAAGGCGTTGTCCAGGTACGGGTTGTACAGGCCGCCGTGGGAGACGTGGGCGGGCAGGCCGGCGATGTGCTGGAAGCAGTGCCGGAAGGTGACCTTCGCGGTGCGCTCGTGTTGCCACTCGGGAAACACCTTACTCACCGGGTCGTCAAAGTTGATGAGGCCCTGATCGACGGCTCGCGCGAAGGTGAGGCCGGCCATCATCTTGCCGATGCTGGCGGGGTTGAAGCCCTGCTCCTTCTCGAAGCCGCCGAAGGCTTCGTGCATGAACACGACCCCGTTGCGCACCAGCATCACCACGAAGCCGTTGGGGTCCTCCTTCAGCCAGTCTTTGGCCACCCCGCGCAGGCGCTGCACCGTGCCGGGCGCGATGCCGGCATCGCGCTCGCTGCCGCTGCGCAGCACGGGCGCAGCCGGGGTGAGCTTCGAGGGCGGGGCGATGGCGCGCGCGCTGCGCCCCTCCAGCTGCATGCGCAGCGCGAGCTGTCGCTCGGCGTCGCGGATGAAGCCACTGGCGAGCCACTGCGGCTCAGCGGCAGCGGGCGGCGCCGCCGCGGCCTCCAGCAAGCCCAGGCGAGCGATGGCGGCGTTTTCACCGCGCCCCAGGTAGTCGCTCACCGCGCGCCAGACATGCCGCGAGAGCTCCGCGCGCTGCGCCTCGTTCAGCCCGGGAAAGAGCTCGGCGCGCAGCAGCGGCCGCTCCGCGTACGGCGGCGCTCGCCCGTCCAGCGGCGGCAGCGCGCCGGGCGCGAGCTTGGCAAAGGTGAGCATGCTGCGGTGGGTGTAGCCGTCGCGCGTGGCCTGCTCGACCACGGCGATGTAGCGCCCTGGCTGCTCCGGGCGCTGCACCTCGCGCAGCTCGGGATCGAACCAGCGCACCGCGAGCGGCGCATCGGCGAACACCACCCGCGCGCCCTCTGCGTTGCGATAGACCAGGCGCGGGAACTCGGCGTCCAGCATGAAGCGCTCTGACTCGGGGCCCAGCTCCAGCGCCTCCAGCTGGCGGCGCGCGACCAGCTCGCGGGCGCGCCGCTGGCCCTCGGCGTCGTACAGGCGCAGGGCAAAGCCCCAGTCCCCGCTGCCGTTCTCCACCTTGATCAGCAGCCGATTGCTGCCCGCGCGCAGCGGCACCGCAAAGTGATCCGAGTCCGGGCTCACGCCGCGCCCCGCCGTGACCAGGCGGTGCACGCGCTCGCCGTTGACCCACACCGCGGCACCATCATCCGAGCCAAACGAGGCCTGCAGCACCTCGTCGCGCGGCCACTCGAGCTCGCCGTAAGCGTACGCCACCTCGAGATCGGTGTCGTTCTCGTACAGGGCGTGCAGGTCGACGGTGGCATCGCCGCCCGGGAGCTCGCGCACGCTCAGCCGCTTGCCGCCCAGCTCCAGGCTGGTGCTCGGCTCGAGCCGCGCCGCTGCCTCGCCGCCCAGTGGCGCCAGATAGTCCTGATCGAGCGCCGCCTCGCGCGAGGCCCCGGCCTGCATGAACGGGCCGAGCACGCGCCAGCGTGCGGGCGCCAGATTGCTCGGTGGCGCAAAGGAGCTTGCAGCGGAGCTGGCCGCCTGCGCTCCCGCGGCCGGTGCTGCCGCACCTGAGCCCTGCGCCCCCGAGGCGCCGCAGCCCCATGCGGCCCACGTCGCCAGCGCAAAGCCCCAGCCCACCCAACTCCTGCGTCCGCGTAGCCCTGGAATGTGTCGTTCGTTCATGCTCCCTCGTGCCCTCGCGCGATGCAGCGCGAAGGCGGGCGCATCCTAGGAGAAACGTTGCCAGGCCGCGAGCGGCGCGTTGCCTCGTGCTCCTTGGGTTGCCCGATGCTGCGCCGTGCCGGCTAGCTGCGCATGCGGCTGCGGAACGCCTGCAGGCGAGGGTTGCCCGCGCCGGACGAGAGCTCGCGGAACAGCAAGCCGCGAAAGATCATGGCCGCATGGACGGCCACCAGCACCAGCGGCACGGCCCACAGCGGAAAGCCCAGCACGATCGAGATGATGCCCGCCGGCGACGAGAACGTGCTGCCGAAGGCGATGAGCAAGGCCACCGGATGGCTGAGCACGAGCTGCCCGCTCAGGGCCAGCGCCAGCCCCGCAAACAGCACGTTGGGCAAGAACCACGCGATCGGGTGCTCGGTGACGAAGCGCCCCGAGTCCATCAGCAGCGCGAAGGAACGCGAGTTACCCTGGTACAGCAGCTCCGGCACGGCGTTGAAGAAGAAGGCGATGGCGAGCCCCAGGATGGCGGCGATCGCCGGCCCGCGCTCCGTCATCAGCAGCGGCCTCGTGAACAGCTCGATGATCCAGAACAAGAACAGCACGCTGATGACATTCCAGAAGTGGGCCGCGAAGCTGCGCTTCAGCTCCTCCAGATCCAGGTGAAAGCGCGTGCCGCTCACGGCCTGAGAGATCAGCTCCAGGTAGCTCGACCAGCAGGCAGCGATGACCAGGCCCATCAACAGCGAGCCGAGGATGCCCGCCACGGCCGTGAGCCGCAGCGCCAGGAACAGGATCAGCGGGTAGAGCGGCAGCACGAGCAAGGCCTGCCAGGTCGCGGCCAGGCGCCGGCCCGTTTCTACCAACAGTCGTCCATAGAGCTGGAACATGTTCCACCGAGCCTAGAACACAACACCCAGCTCGGCGCCGGGAAAACGAGGCCGTACCGGTGCCGGCTCCGGCGTATATTCCCGGCCATGAGTGATCGAGACGTCGAGCGGGTGCAGAGCCGGGAGCAATTTGCGGCCACGTTGCGGCGGGTGGCCGACGCAGTCGAGCGCGGTGAGTCGTTCCGCATTCAGGTGGCCGAGCAGCGTTTCACGGTCCCGGCAGACGCGGAGCTGTCCGTCGAGCATGAGGTGTCCG
Organism: Polyangiaceae bacterium; assembly: GCA_025937895.1. Lineage (GTDB taxonomy): Bacteria > Myxococcota_A > Polyangia > Polyangiales > Polyangiaceae > SZUA-265. Next base: position 9,620 of record JAICQL010000106.1, read on the forward strand.
GCGATCGGGAAGAGCTGGAGCTGCAGTTTCGCTGGACGCGCTGAGCGGTATCCAGGCTGCACGTAGCGCGGCGCGCGTTCGGTTCTGAGCCGCGCGGTCCCAGTCGTGGGACTGCCGTCCAGCTTCGGCCACGCAATTCCGCGGCTCGAGTGGCGGGCATGAGACTTGCTGGTGCGGCCCATCCAGATGCAGACCTTGCTGCGAGACCTGCTCTTCGCCTGTCGAATGCTCGCGCGCGAGCGCCTGTTCACGAGCGTGGCGCTGGCGATGCTGGCGCTGGCCATCGGCGCCAACACCGCCATCTTCAGCGTGGTCAATGCCGTGCTGCTGCGCGCCTTGCCCTACCGGGACGCGGAGCGCCTGGTCGATCTGCGCGCGTATGGGGCCAGCGGCAACCGCGAGGGCTTCTCGATCACGGAGCTCGAGACCTTTCAGCAGCGCATGCAGGCGCTGGAGGGCCTGGCCGCGGTGACCACGCAGAGCATCAATCTGACCGGCGGCGAGCGCCCGGTACGGGTACGAGGGGCATTTGTTTCGGCGCATTTCTTCGATCTGTTCGGCATCCGGCCCCAGGTAGGCCGCTTCTTCAGGGCCAGCGAGGATGACGCGGGCTCGGCGCCAGTGGCTGTCATCAGCGAGCGGCTCTGGCACGAGCGGCTGAGCCCGGACCCGGGCCTGCTGAGCGCGAGGCTGACGTTCAACGGCGAGTCTCACCGTATCGTGGGCGTGGTGCCCGCCGAGTTCGTGCAGCCGTATGATCCGGAGCGGCTCGACGTATGGCTGCCGCTGAGCAGCCTTGCTGATGGGCGGGACGTGCGCTTCTTCCACGGCCTGGGCTACCTGGCCGCGGGCCTCCCGCTGGCGGCGGCACAGGCGGAGGCCGCCACCATCACCAGCCAGCTCGCCGCGCTGGACCCTGCGGCTCATGGCGGCCGCACCACGGCGCTGGACCGCGTGAGCGAGGTGCTGGCTTCGCGCTCGCGCCCGCTGCTGTTGTCGTTGTTCGCTGCCGCAGCGGTGATCCTGCTGATCGCCTGCGCCAACCTGGCGCAGCTGCTGCTGGCGCGCGGGCTCGAGCGGCAGCGAGAGTTCTCCATCCGCGCCGCGCTGGGCGCGCAGCGCGGGCAGTTGCTGCGCCAGTTGCTGACCGAGGCCACCGTGCTGGGCATCTCGGGTGGGGTCGCGGGGTTGGGGGTGGCCCAGCTGTGTCTCGCGCTGCTGCTCGCCCTACCGCAGGATTTCGTGGCCGTGGGCGAGGTGGCGCTCGATGCGCGAGCGCTGCTGTTCACTCTCGGCATCTCACTGCTCACGGCCTGGATTTTCGGCCTCTGGCCAGCCTTGCAGCTGTCACGGCCGGAGCTGGGCTCGCTGCTGAAGGAGAGCGCTCGCGGTAGCGGCGCGGGCGCACGCTGGAACCGAGTGCGTGGAGCTTTTGTCACCGCGCAAGTGGCGCTGTCGCTGGTGCTGCTGGTCGGCGCTGGCTTGCTCTTCCGCAGCTTCAGCCAGCTGCTCCGCGTCGACGTGGGGTTCGAGCCACGGGGGCTGCTGACCTTGGAATATCGGCTACCCCGCAGCAAGTATCCCGAAAAGGCGCTGCAGGCCGAGATGCAGCACCGCATCCTCCAGGAGATCCGCGCCGTCCCCGGGGTCCAGGCTGCGGCCTTGACCATCGCCTTGCCCTTCAGCGGCAACTCGGCCACTGCCATCTTCACCTTCCCCGATCGCCCGCCGCCGCCGCCCGGCAAGGAGGCACGGCTGATGTTCAACGTGGTGACCCCGGAGTACTTCGAGACGCTCGGCATCCCACTGCGCCTCGGTCGGGGCTTTGACGAGCACGATCGCCTCGGCAGCCCTGCCGTGGTGCTGGTCAGTGAAGCGATGGCGCACCGGTACTGGCCCGGCCAGAGCGCCATCGGCAAGGCCATCCAGTGGGAGGACGGCGCGACCGCGACGATCGTGGGGGTAGTGGGCGACATCCGGCACTGGCGCCTGGAAGAGCCGCTCACGCCGCTCGTTTACGTGCCCTTCGCGCAGCAGCCCGAGCCGTTTGCGACGGTTGCCGCGCGCACTTCGCTCGAGCCGCTGGCCCTGGCAGAGCCGGTGCGGCAAGCGCTCTGGCGAGCCGATCCGGAGCAGCCGATGTGGAAGGTGCGCACCCTGCACTCGCTGGTAGAAAGAAACCTCGCCAATCCCCGGTTCCTGCTCACCCTGGTGGGGGCCTTCGCCGGTCTGGCGCTGCTGCTCACCTGGCTCGGCCTGTACGGGGTCATTCGTTTTCTGGTCGATCGCCGCACGCCAGAGCTCGGCATCCGCATCGCGCTGGGGGCGCAGCCGCGCGAAGTGGTGCATCTGCTGGCACGCCAGGGGATGAAGCTGGTGGGGCTGGGCCTGCTGCTCGGGCTAGCTGGCGCCTGGCTCATGACCGGCTTGCTGGAGCAGCTGCTCTATGGAATGAGCGCCACGGATCTGCCCACGTTCCTGGCCATCGCCCTCTCGTTCCTGCCGCTCACCTGGCTCGCCTGCTATCTACCAGCACGGCGAGCCATCGAGATCGATCCCGTGCTGGCGCTGCGCCAGGAGTGAAGGCCCGCCAGGATGCGCCGTCACTGGGCCTGGATCATCGCGCTGTGCTGCACCAGCGGCCCGGCGGCAGCAGCCCCAGCGCTGACGCTGCAACAGGCGGTGGCGCTGGCGCTCCGCCACAATCCCGAGCTGGCCGAGGCGAAGGCTGAGCTGGCGGCCGCCGCGGGTGCGCAGCTCGCGGCGCGTGGGCTGGATGATGCCGTGTTGTCCGCGAGCGCCGCATACCGCCTGCAGCGCGCCAACCTGACTGCCCTCCAGGGGCCGCCGCGCTCGGACCAGGTCACGGCCGTGTTGCAGCTCGAGCAACCGCTCCCCTCGGGAGGCCGTTTGGCGCTGGGGCTCGACACCAGCTATCTGCGCGGCCCAGGCGCAGCGCTGCCGCTGCCGAGCGCCGGCGGCGCCTACACGCAGGCGCTCCAGCTCTCGCTCGAGCAGCCGCTGCTGCGCGGCTCCGGCGCGGCGGTGGCGCGAGCGGAGCAGCGGCGCGCCAGCTTCGGGCGCGAGCTGGCTCGCTCCCAGATTGCCAGCGCGGCGACGGCGCTGTTGCGGGACGTGGTCAGCGGCTACTGGCGGCTGGCGCACGCGCGCAGCGAGCTGGAGATCCGGCGTGCGTCGGCAGCGGCGGCGCGCGCGCAGCTGGAACGGGTGCAGGCCAACATCGCTGCGGGCAAGCTGCCCCCGAGCGCAGCGGCGGAGATTGAGGTCGCCATCGCGCTGCGCGAAGACGCGGTGCTGCTCGCGGAGCAAACCTTGACGGAGCGCGGGCTCGGGCTCGGCAGTTTGTGCGGTATGCCCCGCGCAGAGCGCCTGGAGCCGGCCGAGCCGCTCCCGAGCGCCGGCACCAGAGCCGCGCCGCCACCTGGCCTCCACGTCGCGCTGAACGCCGCGCTGGCGCATAGCCCCGAGCTCCAGGAGCTGCGTGCGCGCGGGCGCGCAGCGCTGGTCGAGCGGGAGGTGAGCGAAGATGGGCTCCTGCCTCGGCTCGATCTGGCGCTGGGCGGCGGCCCCGCAGCTAGCGCAGCGAGCGCACAGGGCGCTCTCGAGCAGCTCGGTGGCCTGGGCGGGTATGCGTTGTTTGCGAGCCTCTCGCTCGAGCTGCCGCTCGCGCGGCGCGCGGCGCGGGGCGCACTGCAGCAGGCGCACGCACGCGCGCGCCGCCTCCAGCTGGCGGAGGCAAATGTGGCGTCGCAGCTCCGGCTCGCGGTGGCCAGCAGCCTGGCCCTGCTCGAGACGGCCCGCCGTCGCGCGGCGGCGCTGGCACCCTCGCAGCGCCTTGCTGCGCTGGATCTGGAAGCGGAGCAGGCGCGCTTCGACGTGGGCAGAGCCAGCAGCTTCGACGTGCTCCGGCGTCAGGATGCGCTCGTCGCGGTGCAACAGCTGCTGCTGGGTGCCGAGCTGCAGCGGCTGGAGGCAGAGGCCGCGCTGGGCGCGCTGACGGGGGAGCTCCTGGCCAGCCACGCCAGCGCGCTGGGAGCAGGTCCAACATGAGCGCGTCGCAGCCTGGGACGGTCGATCCCAGAAGCGGACAGCACAGCGCCGCGGGCAGGCCGAGATCGCGGCCAATGGCGCTGGCACGCTCCTCGCTTGGGGGCGCCGTCGTGGACATCGTTCGCGCTCCAGCCTCACGGCGCCGCCGCTCGCTGGCCCTGCTGGCTACAGTCCTGCTGCTGCTCGGCACGGGGCTGGCCGTGCGCCGTCTGCGCCCTCCGGCGCCAAGCGTCGAGCGCGCCGCGGTGTGGCTCGACACCGTGCGGCGCGGGTCGATGGTGCGCGAGGTGTTCGGGCACGGCCGGCTCGTGCCCGTCGACGTACGCTGGTTGACCGCACGCCACCCGGCGCAGGTCGAGCGCGTGCTCGTGGCGGCGGGTAGCCAGGTGCGGGCAGACACCGTGCTGCTGGTGCTGCAGAACGCCGAGCTCGAGCTCGGCGCGCTGGAGGCAGAGCGCGGGCTGGCGCGCGCCCGTGCGGAGCTGGTGCAGCTCGAGCAGCAGTTGCGCGCGCAGGAGCTGGCGCAGCAGTCGCTGATCGCCAGTCTCGACAGTGAGCTGGCAGACGCCGCCCGCCGCGCGCGCGCCGACGAGGAGCTGGCGCGCAAGGGCTTCCTCTCGCTGCTGGAGCAGCGGCAATCGCTCGGGCGCGAGCAGGAGCTCGGGCGCCGGCTGCACTTTGAACGGCAGCGGCTGGCGGCCGTGTCGCGCGGCAATGGCGCACAGCTGGCCGCTCAGCGCACGCAGATCGAGCGGCTCGGCTCCATCGCGGTGGTGCGCCGGCGCGAGGTGGAGGCGCTCGCGGTGCGGGCGGGAGTGGACGGCGTGTTGGCGGAGCTCGCGCTGGAGCAGGGCCAGGCCGTTGCCGCTGGCGCTCCGCTGGCCAAGATAGTGCGGCTGGACCGCCTGCAGGCGGAGGTGCTTGTCCCCGAGACCCAGGCGAGCGACCTGAGCATCGGGCAGCGAGCGGCCATCGACACCCGCAACGGCATCGTCCCGGGACGGGTGGCGCGCATCGATCCGGCGGTGCAGGCGGGCACGGTGCGGGTGGACGTGGCCATCGCCGGCCCGCTGCCGCCGGGCGCTCGCCCCGATCAGAACATCGAGGGCATCATCGAGCTCGAGCGGCTCGAGCAGGTGCTGTTCGTGAAGCGCCCCGCGACCGGCGCGCCCGGCATGAACGCCAGCCTGTTCAGGCTGACGGCGGACGGCGAGCACGCCGAGCGCGTGGCGGTGCGGCTTGGGCGTAGCTCGCGCGAGCTGATGGAGATCGAGTCAGGCCTGCGCGAAGGAGACCGCGTCATCCTCTCGGAGCTCTCGCAGTGGGACCAGGTAAACCGTATCCAGCTGCGTTGAGGCTCGAGCAAAGGTGAGCAGAGAGTGAGTGCGAAGGAGATGACCATGACGACCAGCGGCGAGCCGCTCATCGTGCTGGAGAGCGTGATGAAGGTATTTCATACCGAGGAGATCGAGACGCATGCCCTGTCGGATGTGCACCTCTCGATCGAGCGCGGCGAATATGTGTCGATCGAGGGCCCCTCCGGCTCGGGCAAGACCACGCTCCTCTCCATCCTCGGGCTGCTCGACACTCCCACTCGCGGCGACTACTCACTGGGCGGGCAGGCGGTGGCGCGCCTGACGCCGAGCGCGCGAGCGGAGCTGCGCAACCGCCAGATCGGCTTCATCTTCCAGTCGTTCAATCTGATCGGAGACCTGACGGTGTACGAGAACGTGGAGCTTCCGCTCAGCTACCGCGGCATGCCCGCGGCCGAGCGCAAGCGCCGGGTGGAGGCGGCGCTGGAGCGGGTGGGGATGAATCCACGCGGGCGCCACCTGCCCGCGCAGCTCTCCGGCGGCCAGCAGCAGCGCGTGGCGGTGGCTCGCGCCGTGGCGGGCGAGCCGCTGGTGCTGCTCGCGGACGAGCCCACCGGCAACCTGGACTCCAAGAACGGCGACGCGGTGATGGAGCTGCTGCGCGAGCTGCACGCAGGGGGTGCTACGCTGTGCATCGTCACGCATAACCCCGAGTACGCCCGGCACGCCACGCGCAGCGTGCACCTGTTTGACGGGCGCATCGTGGACGAGACGAAGAGCGCGGCCGGCGCCGGGGGCGCCTGAAGCCTGCCGATTCATGGCACCCCGCGGCGAGCGAGCGCTGCCGCGGCGCCGAGGAGGCGTGCCCCGGCGGCGCGCGGCGTGATAACCTGCCCATGACCGCCGAGAAGCTCCTGATGCCCACGCGAATCCTCGTCGCCGATGACCAGCCCGATGTGCTGGAGGCGCTTTGCCTGCTGCTCAAGCACGCCGGGCACGAGGTGGTGACCGCCACGTCACCGGCTGCGGTGTCGTCCGCGGTGCAGGAGCAGGAGCTCGACGCGGTGCTGATGGATCTGAACTACGCTCGGGACACCACCTCGGGGCGGGAGGGGCTGGATCTGCTGGCGCAGTTGCTGGCCGCGGACGCCACCTTGCCGGTGATCGTGATGACCGCCTGGGGCTCGGTGGAGGGCGCCGTCGAGGCGATGCAGCGCGGCGCGCGCGACTACGTGCAGAAGCCCTGGGACAACCAGCGCCTGCTGCAGACCCTGCGCACACAGCTGGAGCTCGGCGCGGCGCTGCGCGAGCAGCGGCGCCTCGCGCAGGAGACGTCGCGCCTGCGCGCGCGCGATCTGCCAGAGCTGGTGGCACGCTCGGCGGCCATGCAGTCCGTGCTCCGCTTGCTGGAGCGGGTCGCTCCGTCCGACGCGGGGGTGCTGATCACCGGCGAGCACGGCACGGGGAAAGAGGTCGTCGCGCGCTGGCTGCACGCGGCCTCCGCTCGCGCGGGGCGCCCGTTTGTCCCCATCAACGCGGGTGGGGTGGGGGATGGCGTGTTCGAGAGCGAGCTCTTCGGGCACGTCAGAGGCGCGTTCACGGACGCCCGTAGCGATCGCGCCGGCTGCCTGGAGCTGGCCGAGGGGGGCAGCCTGTTCCTGGACGAGATCGGCAACATGCCGCTACACCAGCAGGCCAAGCTGCTGCGGGTGCTGCAGTCCGGCGAATATCATCCAGTCGGCTCCTCGCGCACGCGCCGCGCGGACGTGCGCTTCTTGTCCGCTACCAACGCCGTCATCGCGCAGGAGGTGGCCGCCGGCCGCTTTCGCGAGGACCTGCTGTACCGCCTGAACACGGTGGAGATCCGTCTGCCGCCGCTGCGCGAGCGGCGCGAGGACATCGTGCCGCTGGCGAGTCACTTTGCGGCCCGGCTCTCCGCACGTCAGGGCAAGACGCCACGGCCCTTCTCGCCGGCGGCCACCCGCGCGCTGCTGCAGCACGCCTGGCCTGGCAACGTGCGCGAGCTGGAGCACGTGGTCGAGCGCGCGCTGCTGCTCGCACAGGGGGAGAGCGTCGAGCCGGAGGATCTGGTGCTGGGCCCCGCGCCGCGTGACTCGGGCGCCCGCCTGGAGCAGATGACGATGGAGGAGGCGGAGCGGCACTTGATCCAGCGCGCGCTGGCGCGCACCGGCGGTCAGGTGAGCGAGGCGGCGAAGGCGCTGGGGCTATCGCGCAGCGCGCTATACAGGCGGCTGCAGCACCTTGGGCTGAAGGGCAGCGAATGAGCAGCGCGCAGAGCCGCCACGAGAGGCAGCTGCTGCTCCTCGGGCTGCTCACTTCGTTGCCAGCCGTGTTGCTTGCCGTGGTGCTGCTGGTGCGCTCCCAGCTGCCAGCCGCACTGGCGGCGCTGCTCGGCAGCACGGTGCTCGGCGCCTGGCTCTGGGGTTTGCAGGCGCAACGCGCGCGCGTGGGCCGCGCGCTCGATACCGTGTCCAGCCTGCTCACGGCGCTGCGGCAGGGTGATTACTCCGTGCGCGCGCGGGAGAGCGGCGGAGACACGCTGGGCCTGGTCCTGGCCGAGATCAACAGCCTGGCAGACACGCTCGCGTGCCAGCGTGCCAGCGCGCTCGAGGCCAGCGCGCTGCTGGGCAAGGTGATCGCGCAGCTCGATGTGGCGGTGCTCGCGTTTGACGGGGCGCGCCGGTTGAAGCTGGCGAACCGCGCGGGCGAGCGGCTGTTTGGGCCCGGCGCGCTGGCGCTCGGCACTCCGGCCAGCGCGCTCGGCCTGGCCGCGCTGCTCGAAGGCCCCGCGCCGCGCACGGTGGAGCTGCAGGCCCCGGGCGGCGCGGGCCAGTGGCAGCTCGAGCGCAGCACGTTTCGTCTTGAAGGTCTGCCGCATGAGCTGCTCGTGCTCAGCGATCTGCGGCGGGCGCTGCGGGAGGAAGAGCGGCAGGCGTGGCAGCGCATCATTCGGGTCATCGGGCACGAGATCAACAACTCGCTCGCGCCCATCCGCTCGCTCGCTGCCGATCTGGCCGAGGCTCTGCGTCAGCCCGCAGCGCTGCGCGCGGCAGACTTCGAGGAGGATCTGGCGCGCGGCCTGGCCGTGATCGATCGCCGCTCCGCCGCGCTCGATCGCTTCATGACCGCCTACGCGCGGCTCGCCCGGCTGCCAGCGCCTGTGTTCGCGCCGCTGGACGTGGGCAGCTGGCTGCGGCGGGTGGTCGAGCTGGAGCAGCGCTTGCCCGTGCGCCTTGCCGAGGGCCCGAGCCTCTCCATCGCGGGTGACGGTGATCAGCTCGATCAGCTGCTCATCAATTTGGTGCGCAACGGCGCGGACGCAGCGCTCGAGACGGGCGGCGGCGTGCGCGTCGCCTGGCGCAGGCTACAGCGCCACGTGGAGATCGTGGTCGAGGATGAGGGGCCTGGCGTCGCCGACACGCGCAACCTGTTTGTTCCGTTCTTCACCACCAAGCCGGGCGGCTCCGGCATCGGCCTGGCCTTGAGCCGGCAGATCTGCGAGGCGCACCGCGGCACCCTCACCCTCGAGTCGCGCAAGGACCGGCGCGGCGCGCTGGCGCGCCTGCTGTTACCGCTGTGAGAGCTGGCAGCATTTCGCGCGGCGACGTAGTCCTCGAAGCGAAACGCCTCGCGGATCAGGCCGAAGCGCTTGTGCGTCGCCGCCCGGGGGCACTGGGTCGATGGCGCGCGCTCTACGCGAGCAGCCACAGCAGGGCCAGGAGCGCGGTCCCCCCGCACAGCAGCTGCCGGGTGCGCAGCGCCAGCTGCGGCGGCAGGCGCCCGCCCAGCCTTGCCAGCAGCGCGGTGAGCAGCGCCATGCCCAGGGTGCTGCCCAGCGCAAACGCCAGCAAGAACACGGCCGAGGCCAGGCGCGAGCCCGCGGCGAGCATCGGCAGCACCAAGAGCAAGCTCGCGGCTCCCGTCAGCCCGTGTACGAAGCCCACCGCCACCGCGGCACGGCCTGCTCGCGCCGGAGCGCCGGAGCTGCTCCGCCGGGCCTGGAAGTACGACCAGAGCGCGGCGGCCAGGAGCGCCAGCGCCGCCAGGCGGTCTCCGAAGCCGGCCAGCGCCGGTACGCGCAGCTGATCGGAGAACCACAGCAGCGGCAGGGAGAGCAGCAACGTGCCCGCGGCGTGCCCGGCGCCCCAGCTCAGCCCGATGCGCCACGGCGCGCGGCGCGGCTCCAGCACCAGCGGGCCGAGGCTGAGCACGTGATCGGGCCCCGTCACTGCATGCAACGCGCCCGAGCCGGCACCAAACAGAGCTGCGGTCATCATCTCACGCTCAGGATGCGCTCTCGTCGTACATAGGTCCAGGATCGTGTTTTTATCGAATAGATAGGGCAGCGCTATCACTGGGCTCGCGCGGGGCGTTGCCTCCGCCTCGCCATCGCAGCCAAGTTTCACCGCTGCAGCAGCCGGCCCGTTCGTGGTAAAATAGGGCAGCATCGTGGACGGTTGCGACGCTCGGGTCCGCAGCGCTCCACGAGTCAGGGAGTCCGGGACCGTCATGAAGCATCCGTTGATCCTCGCCTTCACAGTGCTCGCCGCGTCTTTGTCCTCCGCCTGCTCTGACGATCTCGACGACCTGTCCCGCCCACCAGCGGCGGGTGCGGGCGGCTCCTCCGGAGGCGGCGGAGGCGGCGGAGGCGGCGGAGGCGGTGGCAGCGGCGGCCTGGGTGGGGGCGGGGGCTCGCCGGGTGGCGCAGGCGCGGGCGGGGCCCCGGCGCCTCCTGCTCCGGCACTGCCTGCCAACGCCCCCACCGTCGCCTGTCCCACCGTGATCGGTGGTGCGCTGGAGGCCACGGATGCCACGCAGCGCGGCCGCCACTCGCGGGTCGCGCCGGTCTCGGCCTGCGGCACCACGAAGGCGAATCCCGGCACCGCGGCGGATCCCACGAACCCCCACCTGTTTGACGTGTACCGCTTCAGCAACCCCGGCGCGTCCCCGGCGTGTTTCACGTTCACGCTCACCGATGGCGCGAGCGGCGGCGGCGCGGGCGCGGACGCAGGCGCCGACGCGGGCACGGACGCCGGCTCGGACGCGGGCCTGCTGGACGCTAGCGTGGCAGCGGGCGGCGCCGGGCCTGGCACGGGCGGCCCCGCGCCCGCGAAGTACATGGCGGCGTATGAGACGTTCTATCCCACCGATCTCTCGCTCTCGCATCGAGGCGACGTGGGGGACACACTCGTCGCGCCGCAGGCGATGAGCATCACCGTCCCTGCGGGCGAGACCATCGACGTGGTGGTGTACGCCATCGACGTGGCACCCGCCGGGGTCGGCGCGTACACGCTGAGCTGCGCGGCGCAGTAGGAGGCAATCGCTAATCGCTGGCGCGGTCCGCTCAGGGCCGCGCCACTTGCCTGGACGGCGAGAGCGGCGCCCCCGCGAGGAGCTTCGTCACCTGTGTCACCAGCACCTCGCGCGTGAACGGCTTGGCCAGGAACGCGTACGACCCGTCCGAGCCGCTCGGGATCACGTGCTCGCGCGCGTAGCCGGAGATGAACAGAGTGCGCAGCCCCGGCCGCTCCTGGCGCAGGCGCTCGGCCAGCGCCGGGCCGTCCATCCCCGGCATCACCACGTCGGTCACCAGCAGATCGATGGGCTCCGAGAAGCGCGCGGACAGGGCCAGGGCCTCTGCTGCGTCGCCCGCTGCGAGCACGCGATGACCGGTGCTGGCGAGCATGCGCTCGGTGATCGTGCGCACCGTCGACTCGTCCTCCACCAGCAGGATGGTGGCCTCCTTGCGCGGCATCGCCGCGGGCCGCAACCCCGACACGCGCCGTGGCGGCACACCGCTCTCCGTCACCACGCCGGCCAGCGGCGGCGCAAGCGGCAGGGACACGCGAAAGCAGCTGCCCTGCCCGAGCTCCGAGATCACGTCGATGCGGCCTCCGCTCTGCTCCACGATGCCGTATGCGGTGGCCAGACCCAGCCCGGCGCCCTTGCCGACCTCCTTGGTCGTGAAGAAGGGCTCGAAGATGCGCTCGCGCGTCTCGTGATCCATGCCCACCCCGCTGTCGTGCACCGAGAGCACGGCGTAGCCTGCGGGGTCCTGATCGTCGAGGCCCTCGCTGCTGGTGTCCACGAGCTCGGTGGTGATGCGCACGGTGCCGCCGCCGGGCATGGCGTCGCGCGCGTTGGTCACCAGGTTCAGGATCACCTGCTCGAGCTGGATCGGGTCGATGTGCACGAGCAGCGGCTCCTGCCGCAGCGCAATGCTCAGGGATAGGTGCTCGCCCAGCGCACGCTGGAGCAGCCGCTCCATGCCGCTCAGCACCTGATTCAGATCGAGCGTCTCAGGTGCTGCCGGGTGGCGCCGGCTGACGGTGAGCAGCTGGCGCACGAGCTCGGCCGCTCTGTTCGCCGCCTGGGTGGTGTCTTGCAGCGCCTCGCGAGCATCCTCATCCAGCTCCCTGCTACTGGCGAGATCGTGAACATTGGCCAGGATCACCGTGAGCAGGTTGTTGAAGTCGTGCGCCACCCCACCGGCGAGGCGCCCGATGGCTTCCATGCGGCGCGCGTCACGCAGCGCCTCGGTCTGCTTCTGCAGCGCGTCGGTCCGCTCGGCGACGCGCTGCTCCAGCGTGTGGTTGGCCTCTTCCAGCCGGCTCTGCGCGTGCGACAGCGTCTTCAGGAGCTCGGCATTTTCGAAGCGGAGCACGAAGGCTTTCGTGAGCGCGCGGCGGTTGTTGCGGGCGATGAACCAGAGCGCCCCGCCGTACACGGCGATCAGCGCTGCCAGCGCCACGTGCAGCGAGCCGGCGAGCGCCGTGCGCGCGAACAGCGCCCCCAGCGCCGGCACCACGAAGCCCAGGAACGCCGGAACATGGACCGCCAGCGTACCTGCCGCGGCCGCACACATCCCGCCCACAACGAAGCTGATGAGCAGCTGCGCGAGCGGGCTGCCCGCAGGAAAGAAGAGCGCGCCCGCGGCTCCCCACAGGGCGCCCGACGCGCCGGAGGCGATGGCAAAGCGCAGCCCCCACGCCGCCGAGTCCGCGCCCGCCACCTGAGCGCGCTCGTAGCCGGCTCCCTGTAGGCCGCGCGCCACCATCAGCAGCAACATCAGCGCGCCCCAGCCCAGCAGCAGAGCGTGCGCCACGTAGCTCCAGAACGCTGCGATGACGATCGCCGCATTGCAGCCGTTCGCGACCAGGATCGGCGTCGTGTGCCGATACAGCGTGCGGACATGCTCGGCGCGAACGTACTCTGCGACCACGGGTGACGGATGATACATAGCGCGGAGACGGTCTGCACATCACGCTACCGCCGGAGCGTCGAGAGTGGTGCTCTGTGCCGGTGTAAGCGGACGAGCGCCAGCCACTGAGACGGCCGCTTTTGTGTGATGGAGAAGCCCAGCGCTGCACTCCTCACCCGGCGTTAAGATGTGCGGCAGTTTTGCAGCTCTCCATCCAACCCGGGCGCCGCGCACCGTTCCACAGAGGTGGTGCTTCAAGCTCGCGCAATGACCTGGTTTCCATGGCTGGGGCTGGCTCTGGCGATGGCTTGTGGGGAGTCCACGATTCCGGACGAGTCCGGCCTTGGTAACACTCGCCTGCACGACGGCTTGCCCAATGCGTTGGCAGACGAGGACCCCTCCGATGCCCAGTTCCTTGCCGCCGAGGGCTCCACTCCCACCTCCGTGCCCGCCTCGCTGGGGGCCGTCCGCAGCCTGGCGGTCGGGCTCTGGCATAACTGCGCGCTCGATACCGCGGGTGAGGTCCAGTGCTGGGGCTACGGCGAGCGCGGTGAGACCCGACTACCGCCAGCGCTGGGCACGGCAGTGCAGCTCGGGCTGGGGGAGGCGCGTGGATGTGCAGTGAACGCCGCCGGCGCAGTGCGCTGCTGGGGCGTGGGCAAAGGGATCGTGCCTGCCACGTTCACTGGAGTCGTGCAGGTCGTCACCAACTCGCAGCTGACGTGTGCGCGCGACCTGCGTGGTACAGCAGGCTGCTGGAAAGATGGGCACGAGGAGGCCTTACCCGCCGGGCTCGACCACGTCGTGCAGCTCTCGGCGGGCGGAGCACACGTGTGTGCCGTGCAGGGGCAGGGCAGTGTGGTCTGCTGGCAGACGGGCGGCAGCAGCAAGGTCGATTTCGGCCAGAGTCGGGTGCCCGCGGGGCTCGGCCCCATCGTGCAGGTCGCCGCCGGCCCCTATCATACCTGCGCGGTCGATAGCGCCGGACAGGTGAGCTGCTGGGGCCGCAACGACGCGGGCCAGGGCCAGGTGCCGGGCGAGCTCGGTCCGATCGTGCAAGTGACCACCGGCGCCTTCCACAGCTGCGCGCTCGACACGGAAGGGGCGATCCATTGCTGGGGAGGCATCGATCCGGAACATCCTGCCAGCGTGCCGTCGCTGGGTGCCGCGCGCGAGGTGCACGCCGGCTACCTGCACACCTGCGCGCTGCTCGAGGACGATCGCGTCGCCTGCTGGTCGGACTACGAGTTTGGCCCCGCAACGCCGCTCGGTGAGCTCGGTCAGATCGCCCACGTCAGCGTGGGTGACGAGCACACCTGCGCGCTGACCCTGGCAGGCAAGACCCGCTGCTGGGGCGACTACCGGCTGTCGCAGACAGCCGTACCTCGCTGGCTGGAAGAGAGCGTGACCCTGACGGTGGGTGGCTCACACAGCTGCGCCATCGATGTCGAGGGCAAGCTCAGCTGCTGGGGACATGATCTGGATGGTCAGATCCACGTGCCGCCAGCGCTCGGTCGTGCCGCGCACGTGGCCGCGGGCCATCGCCACACCTGCGCCGTCGACACGAGCGGCGCCACCCAGTGCTGGGGCTGGAACGACCATGGCCAGACCGAGGTTCCTGCCGGGCTGGCGGCCATGCGCGAGCTGAGCGCTGGCATCTACCTGAGCTGCAGTCTCGACGCGGCCGGCGCTGTCACGTGCTGGGGCGATCGCGAGCAGCCCGCGGCCGCCATCGTGCCCGAGCCGGTCCACACCGCCAAAGGAGTGAGCGTCGGCGGCACTCACGTGTGCGCCATCTCGCCCGAGGATCAGGTGCACTGCTGGGGTAACGGCAGATTTGGCCAGACCGCGGTGCCGGCGGAGCTCGGCCCCGCCAGCGAAATCGCCTCCAATGCGTTTCACTCGTGTGCCATCACCGCCGACGGGCAGCTGCGCTGCTGGGGCCGCAACGACGACGGACAGGGCGAGGTACCACCGGCGCTCAGGCCTCTGCAGCAGGTGTCGGCAGGGCGCTACCGCACGTGCGCGGTCGACCTCGAGCACCACATGACGTGCTGGGGCGAGCGCAGCGACGACTGAGCGCCAGCGACTGCACGCGACGTGCTCGGCGCTGCTCAGAGCGAATGTTACATCCCCGGTGAGTGACGCTCCCGGGTGGAGCGCTCCAGGGGATCGCGAAAGCGCCCATCAAACTGCGTGTTTGCGTCGCGCTCGCTCACTGCCCGAGCGCCTTCGCTTGCCGGAGGAACGATACGTGTGTTGAATCAACGCTCCTCAGTGCGAGAGTTGACGAGTGCAGTACGACGCATCGCGTAGCACCCGCCGAGCCCACGGCGCGGCTTTCTTCTTTGTCCTGATGGCGCAGAGCTCGTGGGCGCTGGCTGACTATCCCATCGCGTCCCACCGCTACCTGGCAGATCCGGCTGCGCTGGTGTCCAGCGGGCGGGTGTACCTGTACAGCTCAAACGACGACGATAACCCCGTTGAGGGCGGTTACCAGATGAAGTCGATCGTCTGCGTCTCGAGCAGCGATCTGAAGAACTGGACCGATCACGGGGAGGTCTTTCGCGTGCCGGCAAACGCCGCGTGGGCAAATGACTCCTGGGCGCCTGCCGCGGTCGAGCGCAACGGGAACGTGTATCTGTATTTCGGCAACAACGCCACCGGTGTGGGCGTGGTCTCCAGCACGAGCCCCAGCGGTCCGTTCAGCGATCCCCGCGGCAGTGCCCTGGTCGACTCGAGCACTCCGGGAGCGCCGGGCACGGACAGCTGGCTCTTCGATCCATCGGTCTTCATCGACGACGACGGACAGGCCTATCTTACGTTCGGCGGCAACGGGGACGACAACGCGCGCATCATTCGCCTGAACGACGACATGATCAGTGTCGCGGGCTCCGCCATCGCGCTGTCCATTCCCGACTACTTTGAGGCCTCCTGGTTGTTCAAGCACAACGGCCTCTACTACCTCAGCTATTCCACCACTCCCGCCACGGGTCAGCGCATCGACTACCTGACGAGCAGCAGCCCCACGTCAGGCTTCACGTATCGCGGCGTCGTCGCGGACCAGCCACCCAGCAACAACAACAACAATCACCACGCCACGTTTGAGTTCAACGGCGGCTGGTATCATGCGTATCACAACCGGGTCGTCGCCACGGCGGCGGGCATTCCGACCACCTATCGGCGTAACCTGGCCCTCGAGCGCCTGGAGCTCTCCGCCGATGGCACGATCCAGCAAGTCACGTACACCATGGACGGGGTGCCCCAGCTCGGCAGCGCGAGCCCGTATGTGCGAGTCGAGGCAGAGACGCTGAACGCGCAGAGCGGCATCGAGACGGAGCCCTGCAGTGCCGGTGGCATGAACGTTACTGACGTTCAGGCGGGCGACTGGATCAAGGTCCGCGGTGTGGACTTTGGGACGAGTGGTGCCCAGGGCTTCAGCGCCAGCGTGGCGAGCGCCGAGGGCGGCGGCAACATCGAGCTGCGCCTGGACAGCTCGAGCGGCACGGTCATCGGCAGCTGCACCGTTCCGAGCACCGGGGGTCCGCAGAGCTGGGCGGTCACCACCTGTGCCGTGGCCGGTGCAACGGGAGTACATGATCTGTACCTGACGTTTGCCGGTGTCGCTCCATTTAACATGGACTACTGGCAGTTCATGACCGGCGTACCTGACACAGGTGCTCCGAGCGGAGAGGTTCCCGGCGGAGAGGTTCCCAGCGGAGAGGCTCCCAGCGGAGAGGTTCCCAGCGGAGAGGTTCTCGGTGCCGCAGGCGCGGCCAGCGTGGCTCCGGTGAACGGCAGCACCGGGGTCGCGCCGGCAGCCCGCCGCGATCGCCAAGGCTGCGTCATCGGAGCTCCTGCGAGGTTCTCCGGTGCAGCGGCAGCGTTCCTGCTCGTGCTGGGGATGGCGCTGCGTGCACGGCGGACCACGCGGCCTCCAGAACGACGCAAAC
>JAICQL010000310.1 GCA_025937895.1 Polyangiaceae bacterium
ACCTTCCGCACCCTGGGGCCCTTCAACGCCCTGAGGCCCTTCGGCACCCTGCGGACCTTCGGCACCCTGCGGACCTTCGGCACCCTGCGGACCTTCCGCACCCTGGGGCCCTTCAACGCCCTGAGGCCCTTCGGCACCCTGCGGACCTTCGGCACCCTGAGGCCCTTCGGCACCCTGTGGTCCGTCGGCACCCTGTGGTCCGTCGGCGCCCGGAGCACCCTGCGGACCTTCCGCACCCTGTGGTCCGTCGGCGCCCGGAGCGCCCTGTGGACCTTCCGCACCCGGCGCCCCGGAAGGGCCTGCATCGCCTGAAGGACCAGCGAACCCTTGCGGTCCTGGAGCACCGTTGCAAACGTGATGCGCGGTCCCCTCCGCAGCTTGCACCACGCCGTCGCCATCGGCGTCGACGCCAACGATGAGCGAGTAACCCCCGCTCGGGCAATTGATATCGCCGACGGGGAGCGCTGCCTGATGGATCGTGCCGCCAGCGCTGATCGCGTCTCGACAGAGGTAAGCGCTGGCGGTGACCTCTGTGGGGGACAGGAAGCCGTCGCCATCATTGTCGGCACCGAAGTCGAGCCTCTTGCCGCCTTCCGTGCAGTTCGCGCCTTGCGCCTCTTCGCTGACCTGCGACAGGTACCCCATCGCGTCGGTGCACCCAACAAACAGCACCAAGCTGAGCGCGGACAGCTCTTTCGTCACCCGGATCATGCCCTTTGCGTCCCCCATCGCGCGTCAGCCGACGCGAGTGTTTCAGCTCGCAACGTCCTGCCGGAAGACGGAACCCCCCTGGCTTCGGTTGCGCACCTGAGAACGGAGCGGGCGACTCCACCTTGATAGGAACCTCGACGCCCCCCCCGCAGGGGTGAATGCTCTGGAACCACCTGGGCTTCGAGCGCGGGGCTCGAGTCGGGGCGGAACGGGTGCTCGAGTGGAGCGGGATCCGCTGCTCGGCGCCGCGCGCGCCCGGCGGCGCCAGAATGTGCCCGCTCAGCGGCTCCGGCTCCGCGCGCCCCCCTTGTCAAACCGTGGTCGTGGAACAACATCGCGTTGCCATGACCACCAACCCCTCGCCCACTGACAAGCCTGCACCCGGTCCGCTCTCCGCCGTCGCCCCGTGGGACCTCGTCTCTGCCGGCTATGCCGCAGAGTCCGCGAGCATCATGTTGCCCTTCAGCCGGCTCGCCGTGGAGCTGGCGCAGCCCGCCCCGGGCGCGCACGTGGTGGATGTGGCCACCGGCCCCGGCGTGCTGGCGCTGGAGCTGGCGCCGCGAGTGGCGCGGGTGGACGCCGTGGACTTCTCCCCGGCCATGCTGGAGCAGCTGGAACAGCGGCGCCGGGCGCTCGGGATAGAGAACGTGTTCGCGCAGGTGGCCGACGGCCAGGCGCTACCCTTCCCGGACGGCAGCTTCGACGTGGCGTTCTCCATGTTCGGGCTGATGTTCTTTCCGGATCGCGCGCGCGGCTTTGCAGAGCTGCACCGCACCCTGAAGCCGGGCGGCGTGGCGGTGGTGTCCAGCTGGGCTCCGGTGGAGCAGTCCCCGCTGATGATCCACATGTTCGGCGCGCTGCGTGCGGCGGACCCCACGCGCGCAGCACCACAGACCAACCTGCTGAATCTGGAGAACCCGGAGGTGTTCGTGCGCGAGCTGCAGCAAGCCGGCTTCCGCGATGTCCGGGTGGAGCCGCGCACCTGCTCGGTCGAGGTTCGAGATCCGGCAGAGCTCTGGGCGGCGCTGGTGCGCGGCAGCGCGCCGCTCGCGATGTTGAAGCAGCGGCTGGGGCCCGCCGAGTGGGAGCGGCAAGCCGCGCAGGCCAGGGCCTATCTCGCCGAGCAGCTCTCCACCCCGAGCACCCTGTCCACGACCGCATATCTGGGCTTCGGCCGGCGCTGAAGCCCACCCGGATGGGCGCGAGCTCCCGGTGCCGAGCCGCTCCGGCACAGCCGCGTCGTGACGGACGCTCGGCGCAGCGCGAGCGCGCGTAAACGACAGCTCAAAGTTCCATCACCAGCGCAGTGCTACCCCGCTGCTCCGCCGCGCACGCGCGAGCGGCACTGGATATGGACAGCGTCATCACCCACACGGGAGGAAAGCGCAGCTCGCGGTGAAGTGAGCCACCGATCGCGACGTTCTGCGCGCTACACCTCGCTCGCTTCGGCTGGTTTGGGCGAGGTGAGCGGTGGGGGCTCGCCGAGCCTGGGGCTTGGACCTGTGACACCCCACTGCTGTCGCGGGCGATGTCGCGCAACAGGCATCGCCCGCGACGTTCTTTCGGAGAGGCCCCGAGCTCGCGCCCGCAGCCTAGAGCTGCTGGGCGCGCGTGCTGATGGCCCTGGCCAGGCGAGCCTGGAAGTCGCGGAAGGTGAGCGTCTCCTGCTCGCGGCTGCCGTAGCGGCGCAAGGTGACGGACTCCGTCTGCTGCTCGCGCTCGCCCACCACCAGCATGTTTGGCACCTTGCTGGTCTCCGCGTTGCGGATGCGCTTGTTCAAGGTCTCGTTGGCAAGGTCGGCGCTGGCGCGCACCAGCTCGTTGCGCAGCGCCGCCTCCAGCTTCTGCGCGTATTCGTTGAACTGCGCGCCCACGGGCAGGATGCGCACCTGCTCCGGCGCGAGCCAGGTCGGGAATGCGCCGCCGTAGTGCTCGATCAAGAAGGCCACGAAGCGCTCGTGCGTGCCCAGCGGCGCGCGGTGCAAGCAATACGGGTGCTTCAGCTCGTCGTTCGACGTCTTGTACACGAGCCCCAGACGGGCCGGCACGGCAAAGTCCAGCTGGTTGGTGCTGGCCGTCTCCTCACGGCCCGTCACCGTGCGGAACTGCACGTCGATCTTCGGACCGTAGAAGGCACCCTCGCCCTTGACCTCGCGGTAGGGCATGCCCACTTCCTTCATCGCCTCGCGGATGCGGGCCGTGGACGACTCCCAGTCCGCGGGCATGTCCACGTACTTCTCCTTGCCCTTCGGGTCCTCCGGATCCCACGTGGACAGGCGCATCCAGTAGTTGCTCAGACCGAGGATGCTGTACACCTTGCGGTGCAGATCCATCACCTTCATGAACTCGTCGCGGATCTGATCCTCGGTGCAGTAGATGTGCGCGTCGTTCATGCACATGCCGCGCACCCGCAAGAGGCCCGAGAGCGCGCCCGAATCTTCATACCGATAGCAGTGCCCGTATTCGGCGAAGCGGATCGGTAGATCGCGATAGCTGCGCGGGCGCGCCGCGAAGATCTTGTGGTGGTGCGGGCAGTTCATGGGCTTGAGCGCATACGTCTCCAGCACCTCCTCCAGCTCGCCGCTGGCCGTCTCCCGCTGCTCCTTCAGCTCCAGGAAGGGGAACATGCCGCTCGCGTAGTAGGGTAAGTGGCCCGTGCGGTAGTACAGCTCCGTGCGCGCCAGGTGCGGGGTGGCCACGCGCTGATAGCCGTCCTTGAACTCCAGCTCGCGCGCCAGCTTCTCCAGCTCGTCGCGGATCACGGTGCCGTTGGGCATCCAGAGCGGCAGGCCCTTGCCGATCTCCTCGTCGATGAAGAACAGATCCAGCTGCTTGCCCAGCTTCTTGTGATCGTGCTCCAGCGCCAGCTGGTGCTCCTTCACCCGCTGCGCCAGCTCCTCCGGCGTCCTGTACGCCCAGGCGTAGATGCGCGTCATCTGGATGTTCTTGCTGTCACCACGCCAGTACGCGCCGGCGATGCTGCGCAGCTTGAAGCCACCCGCGGGCAACTCGCGCGTGTTGTTCACGTGCGGCCCCTCACACATGTCGACGAAGGAGCCATTCTTGTAAAAGCTGAGCGTGCTGAGGCCGTGCTTCTGCACCAGCTCGCGCGCGTACTCCAGCTTGTACGGCTCGTGCATCGTGTCGCCGATGAAGCGGAACGCCTCCTCCGCCGGCAGCTCCTGGTACTCGAACTTTTGGCCCTGTTTGATGATGTGCTTCATCTTCTTCTCGAGCGCCAACAGGTCGGCGTCCGAGAGCGGCTCGGGCAGCACGAAGTCGTAGTAGAAGCCATCCGCAATAGCCGGGCCGAAGCCCAACGTAGTGCCGGGACGCAGCTCCAGCACGGCCTGCGCCAGGACGTGCGCCAGGCTGTGGCGGATACGGTGGAGTTGGTCGTCCTCGGCGGACGTGGCTTCGTGATTTTCCATGGTGCTGAGCGAGCTCGCAGAAGTGAGTGGCGATCCTGCCTGGATCACCGGCAATTACCGGCCATGGACGGCCGGCGAGCGGGGAAGGTTATCCATTGTCGGCTCCAGGGCAAGACGGCCGGGGCGCAAAAAAGTGCTACGGCGGGCGCTTCCGGCCCAGCATGAGCGCTTGCCCCTGAGCACGCGGGTAGCGGTTGTCCTGCCAAAGCGCCTGGTCTTCAAAGTAGCCCCCGTTTACGCTGCGCGCGAGGTCCAAGATGCAGGGGTTTTCGAGGGCGGCCCGCGGGCGCGCGATGGTTTTGCTGCTCGCGTGCAGTTGCTCGGTGGACGGCCGGAGCGTTCGCACGGAGATGGGTACGTCCGGGCTCGGCGCCGAGGCGCAGCCAGAGGGCGGCACAGAGAGCGTGGACGACGGCGCGGGCTCGAACGCTGGAGCAGAGCCCAGCGCCGGAACGCAGACGAGCGCTGAGCCCTCCACGGCTTCCACCGCTCCGCCCGGCGCAGCCGGTAGCGGACAGCCGGATACGAGCGGTATGGCCAGCGGGGGCGCAGCGGGGATGAGCGCTGGTCGTGCCATGTTCAGCGCTGGCTGGGTGGGTGATGGCAGGGGCACGCTGAGCGTCGAAGTCGAGGGAGAACGAACGTACGACTGCCCGCAGCCGTGCGCCGTGCAAGTCACGCCCGGCAGCCTGGTGCGGGTGACGGCAAGGCCCGAGCCGTACACGGTGGTGCGCAGCTGGTCGGAGCCGAGCTGTGGCGCCCAGCCCAGCTGCAGCTTGACCGCGCAGGCCGATCGGGAGCTGAGGGTGGAGTTTCAGCTGCAGTACCAGGTGGCCTTCGCCACGAACAGGACGTGGTTGCCGAGCGAGCTGCCGCGCGCGGGCGAGGCGGCGAACAACGAATGCACCTACCTGGCCAAGGCCGCTGGCTTTCATGGCGACCGCTGGGTGGCCTGGCTCTCCACGAGCAATGGCACGCCGGAGACCGGCGATGACGTTCACGCCATCGACCAGTTTCAGCACACCGGTGGCTGGCTGCGCCCTGACGGCATGCCGATCGCTCGCTCGCTGGCGGCGCTGACCCGCGGTGAGCTGCTCGCACCCATCTTGCTGGCATCGCGAGTGCAACAAGGTCACTTCGCTGCCTGGAGCAACACGAGCAGGGAGGGGCGGTCGTTTGACACAGCGCTCGACTGCAATGGCTGGACGAGCGACGACGACGCGTCCCTTGCGCACGTGGCCTGGGGGTCAGCCATGGCCGGCCCGACCTGGGATGGCGGGAACGTGGAGAGCTGCGGCGAGGCGATGGGGCTCATCTGTCTGGGTGACGACAGCGACGATGAGGTCGAGCTGTCGCCTGCAGCAGGGCGGCTCGTGTTTCTGTCGGAGGCCACGTTCGCACCGGGCGGTGGCGTGGCGGCAGCCGATGAGCTGTGCCAGCGCGAGGCCTGCGCCGCAGGTCTGACGGGCAGCGGCGACTGCGAGCAGGCACTGGGCAGCGAGCGCACGTTCCTGAGCTACCTGCACACCTCGACCCGCCGGGCCTGGGAGCGCTTTGACCTCAGCGGACCCACGTGGGTACGCCCCGATGGCATGGCGTGGCTTGCTTCTGCCGCCGATCTGGCGCGCGACGCAGCAGACGCGCTGGTGCCCGCCGCCGTGTTGCTGGGACCGCGCTACGGGCTGGGTCCCGGTGCGATGTGGGTGGGGGAAGCCGCGGGCACGTCCACCTGTGGCGACTGGACTAGTAGCAGCGGCAGCGGGGCCATCAGCTCCTACGCGTTGACGAGCTCGGCAGGCCTCGGCAACTTCCTGCTGCCGAACGGCTTCGTGTACGTCAGCGAGTGCTCCGGGGCGATGGCGCTGCTCTGCCTCGAGCAGTGATCGAGCGCCTGGAGCCGCTGGGCTGTCGCTCCGCTCGGCCTATCAGCAATCAGGAGAACCATGACCCAGTTGACTCAAATTCGTCGTCCCGATGGCAGCACGTGCCCCGCGTACCTCAGCTCGGAGAAGCTGCCGCCGGGCGCGCCCGGCCTGGTGGTGATCCAGGAGTGGTGGGGGCTGAACGAGCAGATCGAGAAGACGGCCGATCGCTTCGCGCGTGCGGGCTATCGCGCCATCGTGCCTGACCTGTATCGCGGCAAGCGCGCCAGCAGCACGGAGGAGGCCAGCCACATGATGCAGCACCTGAACTTCCTGGACGCCGCCGACCAGGACATCCAGGGCTGCGTCAGCTTCCTGCGCGAGGGCTCGGCGCGGGTGGGCGTCACCGGCTTCTGCATGGGCGGCGCGCTCACGATCCTCTCGGCGCTGCGCGTGAAGGGCGTGGACGCGGGCGTCTGTTTCTACGGCATCCCGCCCCGGGCTGCGGCCAACCCGGCCGAGCTCACCGTGCCGCTCCAGCTACACTTCGCAGAGCAGGATGACTGGTGCACCCCGCAGGTGGTCGATGGGCTAGAGGCAGACCTGAAGAAGTCGCGCTCGCGCTTCGAGCTGTACCGCTACCCCGCGCAGCATGCCTTCATGAACGAGGCGCGGCCCGAGGTGTATGACGCGAAGGCGGCGGGCGAGGCGTGGCAGCGCACCATCAGCTTCTTGCAGCGCGAGCTGCAGAAGGCCTGACTGCTCGAGCTGGCTCCGGGCTGCGCGCCAGCGCTGCACGGAGCCGCTCACGGTTTGCCGGTGGCATGCCGGCGCGCAGAGCTGGGGGGAGCGGAGTCGAGCCAGCGCCCGCGACAAGTGGCGAGGAACCCAAGCCAGATCGGGTTGGGCTGCCACTGGCTGCGCGCCAGCTCGTCAGCCTGCTCGCGGCTCCAGCCCAGCCGAAGCTCACCGTACAGCGCGAGGAAGCTGGACGCGCGGTAATTGGCCGCGCAATGCACGAGCACACGCTCGTGATTCAGCTCATCCATGGCGCGCAGGAAGGCCTCGAAATCCTCCACCACCGGAGCCTCGAACGCCACCGGGATGTGACGGTAACGCAGACCCAGGGCAAAACAGAGCCCGGCTTCATCCTCCAGGCAATAGCGCGGATCCAGCAACCCCAGGTTGATGACGGCGGAGTAGCCGCTGCCCGCCACCTCGGCCAACTGCTGTTCACTGGGCTGCCCGGCGCTGGCCAGACGCTCATCGATGACCCGGAAATTCTTTATGTCGACCACCGGCATGCGGTACCCGCTCCCCTCTCCGAAGCCTCTGCTCTGCCATAGCTCATGAGCAACACACAAGAGCGGGCGCAGAGCCGGTAGGCGTGCGGCTTGGCCGAAGTGGTTCGATGCAACACCGGAGCGGAACGCCTCGCCTTCGTCCCTACTGCTCGGGCGTTGCACGCGGTAGCATGCACGCCCTACAGCGATCCTACCGCAGCAAGCACACCGCAGCGATCACACCACGATCAGACTAGCGCCAGGCTGCGGCAACTCGCACCGTCCCTCGAGCACAGCCTTGCGCCGGCATCAGGTCGAAGCGCAG
>JAICQL010000079.1 GCA_025937895.1 Polyangiaceae bacterium
GGAGTTTCGTGACGGCATCACCCTGGGCGCCGATTTGATGCCGGGGCCCGTCACCCTGAAGCTGCGCAATGAGACACGCGGGCGGCTCTGGCTGGCGCTGATCCTGGTCGGGCAGGAGCCGGGCCCGGCAGCGGCGCTGGAGCACTTCTGGGCGCTGGAGGATCGATGACGAGGGCAAGGTTGATCGCGCTGCTGGTGGGGCTCGGGGTGGTGGCGGCAGGGATCGCCTGGTGGCTGCTGCGCCCGCGGCCCCCAGCGGAGGTGCCCGTGCCTCCGCCGCCGCGCACGGTGGAGCCACCAGTCAGCCCGGAGGAGGCGATCTCCAGGCTGCGCCGCGAGCTCGAGGAGCTGCGGCAGGGCGGCAAGTCCGTGGTGGAGTACAGGCCGCCCGGGGGGGATGAGCTCGAGGCGTATCGCGGCTGGCTGGAAGCGCGGCTGGCTCTGGCCACGGGTGGCGAGGCTGCCGAGGTGACAGCGCCCGCCGGCTTTCGGCTGCTCGATCTGGGCAACATCGGTCAGCTGCTGGTGGAGGAGCGGCACCAGCGCAGGGGCGCGGGCGTGGTGGTGCTGCGCAGCGGACCCGCGCAGCCCTGGCTGATCGAGGTGCCGCACAGCTTCTTCGACGAGGGCACGCTCGAGGTGGGGCTGAACGCCTTCGTGCGGAGCAACGCTCGCGCGCTGCTGGTCAACACCGTGCACCGCTACCGCTCGCGCGACGCGGCTGCGGGCGGTGGAAGAGAGGCGGGCGACGACGAAGACGAGGGCGCCAGCTCCGACGTTGCGCACGTGGAGAGCAGCTTCTTCTCGAGCGCACACGCCGCGCTGGTCGATCGCCTGGGTGAGCTGGGGGTGGTGCAGCTGCACGGTTACGCCGATGCCTCGGCGCCCGCGGCGGACCTGGTGCTGAGCGCGGCGGGCAGCCGCGCCGACGTGGTGCCCGTGGCGCACGCGCTGGAGCGCGCGCTCGGCATCCGGGTGGCGATGTACCCGAAGCAGATCCGCAAGCTCGGCGGCACCAAGAACGTGCAGGCCCGCTACTCCATCGCGGCGGGCGGGCCCTTCTTGCATGTCGAGATGTCGCGCTCGCTGCGCCGGCAGCTGACGACGGAGCCCGAGCGGCTGCGGGCGTTCATCGCTGCCCTGTTCGGAGGAGCTCCTTGAGCGGACCAGGCATCACGCGACTCAGCTCATCTTTGCGGGTGTTCTGGGCGCTCTGCCTCATCGCCCTCGGCAGCCTCTGCCCGCGCCCTGCGCTGGCTCTGGAGCAGACCTCGCGCGTGCTGCCCGAGGGCGCGCTGATCATCCCGTGGGCGGGGGACCCGCTGGTGTCACGCCTGGTAAACCCCAACCTGCCCGTGGAGCTGAGCCCGGGCGAGGTGCTGCTGGTCTCCATCGATCCCGGCGACAGGGTGAGGGTGACGGCGGAGCGCGGACCGCGCCCGCTGCTCGGCCTCGCCAGCGGGCAGGATGAGCTGCCCGACGTCATCACCTGGGAGCCCGGCGCCGGCAACGAGCTGCGGCTGCCGGCGTGGTCGAGCGCGCGCTTCGTGGCAGCGCGGGTGAGCGAGCCCGCGCTGCTCTCGGTGGAGATCCTGGCGCGCAGCGAGACCGCCCTCTCCTGGCACGAGTGGGACGCCCAGGTGGCGGGCTGGTTGCGCGGCCTCGGAGGCCCGCCCGCGTTGCCCGAGGGCAGCGCCGCGGCGCGCATCGCACGCGGGCTCGAGGCGCTGTGGCAGAGCCTACCGGCAAGCGAGCGCGCTGCCGCTGCGGACCTGCTGCAGCTCGATTGGCTGGAGCAAGCCGTGCGGGCACGGCCGCTGGTGGGGCCGTATTTCATGCGCGACCAGCGGCTGGAGTTTGCGGAGCCGCGCACCTTGCTGGCGGGCGAGCGCTACGAGCTCAGCGCGGAGGGCATCGACGTGCTGCGCTGGCAGCTCGAGGCCTGGGGCAACACTCGGGTCGTCGTGCGCGAGGGGGAGGCCATCAGCCGCGAGCTGTCGTGGACGGCACGCGCCGGTGCGCCGCCCGGGCCCGCTCGCCCGCGCAGCATTCGCGTGGTGCCGCCGGTGCGCGGCGGGCGCGTCTCGCTGGAGGTGCTGGAGGGCAAGCTCACCTTCCAGCAGGGCGGCTGGACCCAGCGAGCGGACTTCACGGAGCAGCTGCGCGAGCCGCGCCGCTCGCGCGAGCGCTTGCTGCGGCGTGCGGAGCAATCGCCGCTCGGCTGGGTGCGCATGGTGGCGGCCAGCCGCGCCACGCGCCGGGTGGATGTGAGCGCGCTGCTGGCGCAGGCTGCCGCCGTTCCTGAAGGCGATCTGCGCGCCTGGCTGCTGCTGGAGGCGGCTCGCGCGGAGCGGCAGGCGCTGACCGCCGTGGCCGCGAGTGAACGGGCTGCGCGCGAGGCGCGCTCGCCGCTGCTGCAGGTGCTGGCGCTGCAACACCGGCGCGACGTGCTGCCGCCCGCGGCCGTGCGTGGGCCCGAGGAGCCCGAGCTGCCGCGGCTGCCCGCGGGCTTTCCGCCGCAGGGCACGCCCAGCGAGGAGGCGCTCTGGGTGCTGGCGTTGCACGGGCGAGACACCCTGGCGCCGGGGTCTCGACCGATCTGGGGCGCGCAGCTCGAGCGCTGGGCGGCGCTGCGCGCCGAAGATCGCGAGGTGTGGAGCAGCGTGGCCGGCTTCTGGCGCTCCATCCCGCTGCGCACCGTGCTACCAAGCCCCGGTGCGCTGACCAGCGCGGAGTACGTGCCGCTCGAGCCCGGAGTCGACTGTCCCGCGCCCGGCGCAGCGGACGGCGTGCCCGGCGACAAGTTCGATCGCTGGCTGTTTCCTCCCCCCGGCGAGCTCGCGCTGGCGGCGGAGCTGCCGCCGCAGCAGTTCGCGCCGCTGCTGTTCAAGCCGCTCTCGCCCGAGCCGCTGGCAGAGGGCACCGTGAGCCTGGGCGAGCTCCAGGTGCCGGTGCACGCGGCGGCAGGGCTGAGCTCGGAGGTGGCGGTGGCCGCGGGCCTGCACACCCTGCGCGTGCCCGCCGGCACCCCGCCCTTCGCCGTGCGGCTGAGCGAGGGCGTGCGAGCGCCCTGCGAGCAGCTGCGGCGGGTGCGCACCTGGACCGAGCTGAGCCCGGGAGCGCGCGCCGATTTCGAGCTGCCCGCCCCGGGCGCGCTGACCGTGGCGCGCATCGCGCTGGCGCCGCCCGCCCCTGCCCCTGCTCTGCCGGCGCCGCCCGCGGGCATGCCTGTCGCGGGCGCTGACGGCGCAGCGGGCCTGCAGGAGCTCGAGGTGCGCATCGGCGCGCGCAGCTTGCTGGTGTCGGCGCGAGGCGCGCGCAGCGGCACGAGCGAGATCCGTGTCGATGCGCAGGACGGCTGGCTCTCCCTGCAGGGCCTGGGTGCCAGCGGGCGCGCCAGGGTGGAGCTGCGGCGTGCCGCGGATGCGCCGCCTGCGCCAGCACCGGGGCCTGCGCCGCCCAGCCCGCCGCTTCTGGCGAGCGCCGCACCGCGGGGCTCCGAAGATGCGCGCGTCAGCGAGAGCGCGCCAGCGGATCTGGAGAGCGCCCTCGAGTCCGTGCGGCAGCTCGGGCGCAGCTTGCGCGCGTCGCGCAGCGAGCAAGCCGTGGCCGAGCTGCGCGCGCGCCGCGCTCGCCTGCTCGAGGCGCTGGGCTTCAAGGAGCTGGCGCTGCGCGACGCGGAGCTGCCGCCGGAGGCCGGGCGCGAGTGGAGCTGGCTGCCCGGCGAGGAGCGGCGCGTGCTGCCGCTCAACCTGAGCGCCCGGCTCGGTCCGCTGGCGCTGCCCGCCGACGCCGCGTCCCTGCGCGAGCGGCGCGAGCGCCTGCGGGTGGGCGGCTGCGCCAGCTTTGCTGCCGAGACGGAGCCGGCGCACGAGCTGGGCGCCGACGCGGAGTCGCTGCTGCTGGCGTACTGCGCCGAGCAGAATGGCCTGCTGCCGCTCGCGGCTCGCGCGTACGAGGCCATCGGTCGGGGGCAACCCAGCGGAGTTGCGCTGCTGCGCGCCGCGGGGCTGCTCGCCGATCAGGCGCTGGCCAGCGCCCAGCCGGCGCTCGCGCTGCGTGCCCGCATCCTGGCGGCCAGCGCCGCGGAGCTGGGTGAAGACACGAGCGGGGTGCTGGCCCGGCTGGCGCCGGCGCTGGACTGGGTGGTGGCCAACGCCTACGAGCGGGCGGCGGGCTTTGCCACGGTCACGTTGACCGCGCCGCCTGCGCCGACCCTGGGCACGCGCCTGCGCCGCGCGCTGGTGGACGCGCCGCCCGAGGCCACGCTGATGGAGGGCGAGCGCGCGATCCAGATCGGCGTGCGCATCCAGGAGCGGCAGCAGCTGCGGCTCGAGCTGGGCTGTGAAGACCCGGCGGACCTGGGCTGCAGCCCGGAGGTGCGCCGCGACGGAGCGCGGTTCGAGTGTTGGCCCAGTGTCGGCGAGCGGGTTGCTGGCGCTGATGCTGAGGGCAAACGTGCTGACGAGCGTGGCGTGTGCCTGGTGCCGCTGCTGCCCGGCGAGCACCAGGTGGAGCTGCGGCTGCCCAGCGAGCGCGCGCTGGGCTGGGTGAAGGCCAGCGTGGCGGGCAAGGTCTTGCCGCTGCGGCTGTCCTCGCGCTGGATCGACGTGGAGTCGGAGGAGCCTGCGCAGCTGACGGTGCGCGGGCCCACCGTGGTGGTGCTGGAGGTACGCGGCACGGGCCTGCCCGAGCAGATGGTGGCCATCGAGAGCTGCGGCGACGCGCCCCTGCGCAGCTTCGTTCTGCCCGCGGGGGTGGATGCCGGCGCGCTGCGCGTCGGTGAGGCGAGCTCGCTGAGCCCACCGCTGCGCGTGGAGCTGCCGGTCGAGAGCGAAGGCCCGTGCACCTTGAGGCTCGGGCCCAGCCTCGGCCGCGCGCTGTTTCGCCTGTCGGTGGCGCGCGCTCAGGGCTTGCCCCGCGCGCGCTTCGCCAGGGCGGAGTTGAGCGAGCCACCGGCGCCCGCGGTGCCACCGGCCCTGACCGCGGCGCTCGTGGCGCGCGAGCCCGACGTGAGCCCACTCGCACGCGAGCCGTTGCCGCTCACGTTGCAGGGGCGCAGCCGTGTGGTGGCCAGCAGTCGCAGCCTGGACGAGGAACCCGGGCGGCCGATCCCCTCGGCGTCTTATCTGGAGCTCAGCACGTCCGCGGCGCGCGAGCTGATCCCGGCGCGCTTCTGGAGCGTGGCCCAGGCAGGGGTGCGCTTCCGTGATGGACCTCCGAGCTGGCTCAGCCGCCTCTCGCTCGACCTGCCAGCGACGACCACCGCCCCCGGCATGCACCTCGACGGTGCAGCGTACGGCCAGCGGCAAGCAGGCGAGCACAACATCTCCTGGCGCACCACCGGCACGCTCTCGGGCCTGCTGCGCGTGCGCCCCGATCTGAGCGTGAGCCCGCGCGCCAGCTACACGCTGGACTACGAGCCCTGGCAGCCGGAGGATCTGAGCGTCACCGATCCCGACGTGTATTCGCCCTATCGCGAGGCGCGCCCGCGCTATCTCGATCTGGCGTTGGTGACCAGCTGGCGCCCGCTGGTCGATGGCCTGGGCAAGCTCACGCTCTCGGGCAGGGCCTTGCCCGACTTCGAGGGGGTCGATCGCAGCGGCGCCGAGGCGAGCTGGATCTTCTTGCCCTTTGGCGAGCTGAACGCGCTCGTCGACCTGGAGCTGTCGTCCAGCTTGCGGCCCGAGGGGCCAACCCGCTCGCGCTCCTTCCTGCGCCAGAGCGCGAGCCTGGGCGCCAGCTACTGGCGCTGGATCAGCGACGGCGAGCGCGTGCGCTTCTTCGCGCGCGTGACCGGCTCGTTCGACGCTCCGCGCGGCACGCTGGGCCCGGTGTACGCGGGCGAGCTGGGGCTGGAGTTCTTGGTCTCCGCCACGCGCGGCCTGCGCGATCTCGCGCCCGCTACCCTGCCCTTCCTGGACTTCCAGGAGCGCGGCCGCTCGCAGGCGCCAGTGGCCTTCTCGCCCGAGGCCGAGCCGTGAGCTGGCTGCGCGAGCGAGCCACGAAGAAGCTGGCGAGGGAGCTGTGCGCGCACCTCTCGCCGCTGGACGCTCGCCTGCGCCAGCGCGCCGTGCACGCCATCGCCGAGGCGGTGGTGCTCGACACGCGGCACGACCACGAGCGCGAGGAGGCGCTCTTCGCGGCGCTGATCCGCACGGCCCAGCGCTGCATGGCCGAGGTCGAGCGGGTCGAGGCCGAGTCCGCGGCGCTGCTCATCGACTACCAGCGGGCGCTCGACGAGCGCGAGCGCCGCGAGGTGCTGGCCAAGGCGCTCACGGCCGCGGGCGGGCCGCCCGCTGAGCTGCGCAAGGATCTGGCTGCGGTGCGCCGCTGGCTGGATGTGGAGGCGCTGCGCGAGCGGTACTCCACCCAGGCCTCGGACCGGGTGGACGAGCTGCTGGTGTGCTACGCGGTGCTGTGCGGCAAGCTCGGGAGCTCGGAGCGAGCGGCGGCGCTGCTGCGCACCGCGCGCGAGACCGGCCTGGTGGAGCTGGCGCTGCTGCATGCCGACGCCGGCCAGCGCCCGGTGATCCGCACCGCGGCGCTGCGCGCGCTGCTCGCGCTGGCGCGCGCGCTGGAGCCGGAGCGCCGCGCGCAGTGGCTGGGAGTGGTGGTGCTGCGCCGCGTGCTGGGCTGGGCGCGTGGGCAGAAGAGCACGCGCTGGACGCAGGTGACGGCGCTGCAGCTGTGCGCTGAGTGTCTACCCGAGCCGGCGCTGCGCTCGCTCGTGAGCGAGCTGCTGGAGTCGCGCCTGCCCGATGACGGCATGGTGATCCGCGCGGCGGCCGTGCGCTGCCTGGACAGAGTGCGCGAGCAGCAGCGCTTCCGCCTGGTGCGCCGCATCGCGGCCGACCCGAGCGAGCACGTGCGCCAGGAGCTGGCTCGCTGGGCCGGCGCCAGCTCCGCGGGGCGCGCGCTGCGCACCCTGATCCGGCTGGCCCTGCAGGACGCATCGCCGCGCGTGCGCGGGGTGGCGCTGCGCGAGCTCAGCCGTCGCGCGGGCTGGGACGCGCGCAGCGCGACCTTGACTCAGCCAGTGCTGGTGCGCTGCCTGTCCGCGGCGCAGCCGCCGCTCGTGCTGCGCGTGGCGCTCGCCTGCGTGCCCACCTGGGTCACCCTGGCCGGCAAGGATCGGCAGCAGCATCAGCTCTGGGCGGCGCTGGCGGCTCTGGTCAACGACGCCACGGTCAAGCCCGAGGCCGCGGAGCAGGCCGCGGCCGTGCTGCGCGAGCTCGAGGTCGGGCGCTCGCCGGAGCTCGGGCGCATCGCCGCCCGCTGCAGCGAGGTACTGGCCAGCCTGGGTGAAGGCCAGAGCGCGCGCATCCGGATCGACGGCACCGAGGCGGACGTGGTGCGTGCGCTGCGGGTCGCCGCTCGCGGCGATCACGCCGTCGGGCTGAAGCTGCTGGGCAAGGGCCGCTACCGGCTGACCCGCGGCGAGCCCCGCCGGCTGCGCCTGTGGCGCCTGTGGCATGAGCTGCGCTCGCCCATGCCGGACAAGCGCCGAGGCTACGTGCACTCGCGCGCGCGCGTGCCCATCGGGGACTACGTCGTGCCGCCGGTGGGCATGGCCGAGGTGACCCCGACCCGGGTGCATGGCGAGCGCCTGCTGCATGGCCCGGTGGGTGGCTGGGGGCTGTTCTTGCCGCGCGTGGATGACCTGCTCGGGGCCGCGCTCAGCGCCACGCCCGTGCGCCTGGTCACCGCGTTCGGCACCATCGTCGTGGCTGGCCCTCAGGGGGCTCGGCAGCGCCTGGCCGCGTTCTACTGGCTCAGCCGCAACTATCCGCTGGCGTGTGCGCTGCGCGAGAGTGCGCTCGAGTCGCGCGAGCCCTCCGGACAGACCGCGTTCGTGGCGCGCGCGCGGGCGCTCGGTTTCCGCATCGAACTCGACCCGGGCGATGGCTCGCTGGAGATGGGGGGCAGCCAGCTGTCGCTCGCCTCCCAGCTGCCGCTGCGCTACCTGGGCCTGGTCGGCACCGCCGGGCTCCTTCCCAGCGATCTGCTGCAGCAATTCTTCGTCCACGCGCTCTCGCCCAACGCCAACGAGCCGCGGCAGCTGGCGATCGTGGTGTGGCTGATCTTTGCCCTGTTCGTGGTGCGTGCGGCGGGCATCATGCAGGGCATCGGCCATAACCGCGAGCGCATCCCGCTCACCATCGGCGGCTGGGGCACGCGCGGCAAGTCCGGCTCCGAGCGGCTCAAGTCGGCGCTGTTCCACGCGCTGCGCTACGACGTGGTGGTCAAGACCACGGGCTGCGAGGCCATGTTCATCCATGCCCAGCGGGATCTGCCGGCGCAGGAGATCTTCATCTACCGTCCGTACGACAAGGCCACCATCTGGGAGCAGCGCAACATGCTGGAGGTGGCCGCGCAGCTGAGGGCGCAGGTATTCCTCTGGGAGTGCATGGCGCTGCAGCCGCGCTTCGTTGACACCCTGATCGACGAGTGGATGCAGGACCCGCTCACCACCTTGACCAACGCCTACCCTGACCATGAAGACATCCAGGGGCCCGGCGGCGAGGACGTGGCGCGGGTGATCGGGCGCTTCATGCCGCGCGGGGGCACGTCCTTCACCACGGAGGAGCAAATGTTGCCGCTGCTGCGGGATGCCGCGCGCAACAAGGGCGCCAGGCTGATCGCCGTGCCGCCGCTCGAGGCAGACCTCTTGCCGCTGGATCTGCTCGATCGCCTGCCCTATCAGGAGCACCCGCGCAACGTGGCGCTGGTGCTGCGCCTGGCCGAGCACTTCGAGGTCGATCGCGAGTTCGCGCTGGTGGAGATCGCAGACCACGTGGTGCTCGATCTGGGCGTGCTCAAGACGTATCCAGAGTCCGCCTATCGCGGACGGCGCATGGTCTTCTCCAACGGCATGAGCGCCAACGAGCGCGCGGGCTTCATGTCCAACTGGACGCGCCTCGAGTTCGACAAGCACGACGTAGACGCCAACGACGACGTGGTCACGACGCTGGTCGTGAACAACCGTGCCGACCGGGTGGCGCGCTCGCGCGTGTTCGCGCAGATCCTGGTGGATGACGCGCCTGCCAACGCGGTCGTCATCATCAACTCGAACCTGGGCGGCATGCTCAGCTTCATCACCGAGGCGCTGGACAAGAAGCTGCAAATTTTCTGTGTCACGGGGGATGGCGGGCCCGAGCGCATCCTGGAGCGCTTTGACGCCGCGATGCGCTGGCTCAAGGTACCAGGGCGGCCCGACGCGCTGCAGCGCAGCTTGCAACGCATGCTGGCCGCCGCCGGTGTCGCGCCGGCAGACGCCGAGGCTGCCGCGGGCAACGACGTACTGTGCCCGGTGCTGGCCGCCGCCGAGCCGGAGGCGCTGGTTGCCGCGCTGAGCAGCGCGCTGTCGGAAATTGCGCCGCAGGCGTCCGACGGGCTGAAGCGGGACATCGTCCACCACCTGGGCGAGCAGGCGCGCCGGATCAGCCGGATGCGGCTGGCGCGGCAGGAGCTGGAGCAGGCCGTTGCAGCGGGCAAGCTCGACGGCGTGGATGAGCTCGCGCGCAAGGCGTACCGCGAACTGTTCCTCGATCGCATCCACATCCTCTGGAACACGGGCGCCACGGGGGATCAGGTGATCGACTTCATCACCGATCATCTGCCGCCTGGCTCGCTGGCGCGGCTGATGGGCGCCCAGAACATCAAGGGCACCGGGCTCGACTTCGTGTATCGCTGGCTGGCCATCGACAGCGTGGATCAGCGCCTGCGCCGCCTCGCCAACCCGGAGTCACGGCAGGAGGCGCTGTCCTGGCTGGGCTCCTACGCCGACTGCGGCCTGCTCGGAGCCATCCGCGCGCGGGATGAGCTGCTGCGCATCCGCGACTCGCAGGACCCGAGCTGGGCCCCCTACGAGCACCTGCTGGTGGGGGTCATCGCGCGCCTGGAGGCGCTGGTGCAGGAGCGCACGGCGCGCCTTGCCAGCCAGACCAGCGCGGGAGCGCTGGCGCGAGCGCTCGGCTACGTGGAGGCCTGGGTGGATCACTATGACTCGGCGCGCCGCTCGAAATTTGCCGCCCGCGTGTTGCTCGATCTGTTCGCTGCGCGCATTGGCCACGGCCGCGCTGCGCTGCTGTTGCGCGAGGTGACGGCGCGCCAAAAGGGGGGCTGGTTGCTGAAGGACCTCAAGCGAGTGCTGGCCAAGCAGGCCTGAGCGAGCAGCGGCTGCCGGTGTGCAGGGCAACGCCGCTGCAACGCCAGCAATGCATGCAGCACGAGCGAGGGCTCTCGTGCATGTGCACACCTACATTGGAGATCGGGTCATCCATGAGTGCGAGCGCGCCATCCCTGAACGCGTTCATCGCGCCATAGTGTTCTTTTGACGGTAATCGCGAACCGCCTGCAGCAGAGTCCAGTCTTGCTTGACGGAGCTGTCACCCGCGCTGCATTGTCTCCCTCCCTTTGATTGTGCGCTGCGTGCCGCCGGCTGCGTTCGTCGCGCCGCCAGCGCTGGATTGTCAGTAAGCCGGTTCTCCTCACGCCATCGCCTGCGCGAAGAGGCCGGCGCAGTCGTGCTTGCTTACGCCCACAGCTCTGGCTGTGCGCGGCCGAGTTCTCCGTGCGCGGAGGGCCGCGGGTGTTCCACCCTCGAGGTCCTGCGCACGGCACAGACCGAGAGCCCTCTACCGAAGCAGGACACAGTGGAAACGAGCAACGACAAGCGTGTGATCATCGTTGGCGGCGGGTTTGCTGGAATCAATTGTGCAAAGGCGCTCGGGGCTCATCCCGGAGTGAAGGTGACGCTGATCGATCGGCGGAACTACCACCTATTTCAACCACTGCTGTATCAAGTGGCGATGGCGGGGCTGAGCCCGTGCGACATTGCCACCCCCATCCGCGGCTTGATGTCGCACCTGCCGAACGTGCACGTCATCCAGGGTGAGGTGGCGCGCATCGATCCACGCCAGCGCGTCGTGCAGAGCGATGCCGGCATCTATGAATACGACTATCTCGTGCTGGCCACCGGCGCGCAGCACGCCTACTTCGGGCGCGAGCACTGGGAGGAACACGCTCCGGGCCTGAAGACGCTGGAGCAGGCCACCGAGGTGCGCCGCCGGGTGCTCAGCGCGTTCGAGCGAGCGGAGTGCGAGCGAGACAACGAGCGGCGGCGGGCGCTGCTCACCTTCGTCGTGGTAGGCGGCGGCCCCACCGGAGTGGAGCTGGCCGGCGCGATCGGCGAGATGAGCCGCTTCACCCTGGCGCGCGACTTTCGCAACATCGATCCCAAGCTGACCCGCATCGTGCTGCTGGAGGCGGGGGCGCGCATCTTGCCCAGCTTCGACAGCGAGCTCGCCAGCCGC
This sequence comes from Polyangiaceae bacterium, assembly GCA_025937895.1. Classification (GTDB taxonomy): domain Bacteria; phylum Myxococcota_A; class Polyangia; order Polyangiales; family Polyangiaceae; genus SZUA-265. The sequence goes on from JAICQL010000079.1 coordinate 11,319, forward strand.
GCGACGCGCGAGCTGGAGCGCCTCGGGGTGCAGGTCTGGACCCACAGCCGCGTCACCAGCATCAGCTCGCGCGGGGTCAGCGTGGGTGAAGAGCAGCTGAATGCCACGACGGTGCTGTGGGCCGCAGGGGTGCAGGCCTCGCCGCTCGGGCTCGACCTGGGCGCCGCGCGTGATCCGCAGGGGCGCGTGGTGGTGGAGCAAGATCTCAGCGTGCGCGGCTTACCGGAGGTGTTCGTGGTCGGTGACCAGGCACACTTTTGCGCCCCCGGCAGCACGCGCCCGCTGCCTGGCGTGGCCACGGTGGCCTTGCAGCAGGGCCGGCACGTCGCCGAGGTCATCCGGGCCGATCTGGCCGGGGTCGAGCGGGCCCCCTTTCGCTTCCGCGACAAGGGGCAGATGGCGGCCATCGGGCGGCGGCGCGCGGTCATGCAGCGCGGGCGGCTGCAGTCCACCGGCGTGTTCGCCTGGCTCGCCTGGCTGCTGGTGCACATCTACTTCCTCAGCGGGTTCCGCAGCCGCTTGCTGGTGCTGCTCAAGTGGGGCTGGTCGTATCTCACGTTTGCGCGCGGCTCGCGCCTGATCCAGAGCCACGGCTGGCGCTCCTATCCCGCGTCGGCCGAGTTGCTGCAGGCTGACAGCGAGCCGCCCCTGTCCTCCTGGCCCGCGCACCCGCCCGCGGGGCTGCGTGAGCTGGAGGAGGATGCTCGCGCCGCGCGGCGCAGGCCCAGCGTCTCCTATTCGCCCTGAACGAGCGCTGGCCACGACCGCCTTGCTGAGGTGACTCCGACTCGATATCAGGGAGCACCATGAAGTTGCTGATCACGGGTGGCGCTGGCTTCCTCGGCAGTCTGCTGGCGCGCACGCTCCTCGCACGCGGCACGCTCGCCGGCTCGCGCATCGAGCGCCTGGTGCTGACCGACCTCGCGCCGCCGCCGGCAGAGCTCGTGGCAGATCCGCGAGTGGAGGGCCGCACCGGTGCTCTCTTGCCGCAGTGCGCGGCGCTGGCGGCAGAGCGCTGGGATGGCGTGTTCCACCTGGCCTCGGCGGTGTCCGCGGAGTGCGAGGCGGACTTCGAGCTGGGGCTGCGCTCCAACCTGGATACCACCCGCGCGCTGCTGGATGGGCTGCGCGCGGCGGGCAACGTGCCGCGCCTGGTCTTTGCCAGCTCCGCCGCCGTGTTCGGTGGCGATCCTCCGGCTCTGCCGGTGCCGCGCTTGGTGCGGGACGACACGCTCCCGCTGCCGCAGACGTCGTACGGCACGCAGAAGCTCGTGCTGGAGCAGTTGCTCGCGGACTACACGCGCAAGGGCTTCATCGACGGTCGCGCGGTGCGGCTGCTGACGGTCAGCGTGCGCCCCGGGCGTCCCAACGGCGCCGCCTCCGGCTTTCTCTCCGGCATCATCCGTGAGCCGCTGGCGGGCCAGGTCAGCGTCTGCCCGGTGGCTCCGGAGACGGAGGTGGCGCTCGCCTCTCCGGCGCGCACGGTGGCGGCGCTGATTGCCGTCTACGAGGCCACCCGCGAGGCCTACGGCGGTCGCACCGCGCTCAACCTGCCCGCGCTGAGCGTGAAGGTGGCGGACATGCTGGCGGCGCTGGAGCGCGTGGCGGGCCCCGAGGTGCGCGCGCTGGTGCGGGTGGAGCCGGAGCCACGCATCGAGCGCATCGTCGGAACCTGGCCCGCGCGCTTCGAGGCGCAGCGGGCCGCCGTCCTCGGCCTGCAGCCAGATCCCGACTTCGAGGGCATCGTGCGCCAGTACGTGCACGAGCACCCGCAGGCGCTGAAGGTGCCGCTGCGCGGCTGAAACGTGCCGCTGTGCACGGGGTCGCCGGGCTCCCGCGCCGAGCGCGCCGCTCAGCGAAAGCTCTTCGACGACACCGGCGTGGCGGCGCCCTTGCCGATCACGGTGCCCCAGGTGCGGATGTACCAGCGCTTGACCAGGCCGTTGCGCACGTAGGGATCCTGCTGGGCAAAGGCCTCGGCCGCCGCGGGGCTGTCGCCCTGGAACAGGAAAGCGGCCCCGTCCACCGGGTCTGCGTAGGCTCCGGCCAGCAGCAGCTCACCGCGCGCCTCCGCCTGCTCCAGCAACTCCAGGTGCTCGGCGCGCCAGGGCTTGCGGCGCTCCACATAATTTTCGCACGCTTCGTAGAACAAGAGATAGTGCATGGCCGAGGTCTCGTTCGACTCGGCGCCGAAGGCAAGCCCGGAGTGTTGCGGCTGCAGGTCTGAGTCCGCTATCAAGCCACGTGACCACCCGCATCGCGCTCATCCCGGGCAGCGCAGGCCTCGCCTCCTTCTGGGACCCGATCCGTGCGGAGCTGCCGCCACAATGGCAGCAGCACGCCTTCGATCTGCCCGGCGTCGGTCCGGTGCCGCCGGCTCCCGGCATCCGGAGCTTCGATCAGCTGATCGAGCACATCGCCGGTGGGCTCGAGGCGCCGGGCATCGTCGCGGGCCAGTCCATGGGCGGCTACCTGGCGCTCCGGGTCGCCCTGCGTCGACCGGAGTTGGTCACGCACCTGGTGCTGATCGTGGCCTCGGCAGGGCTCGATCTGACTCGCCATCGTGCGGATGACTGGCGGCCAGAGCACCGCGCCGAGCACCACAACGCGAGCTGGGTGTACGAGCCCGTCCCGGAGCTGAGCGCGCAGCTGGGGCAGATCCAGGTGCCCGTGCTGCTGATCTGGGCCACGCGCGATGCCATCAGCCCGCTGAGCGTGGGGCAGCAGCTGGCTGCAGCGCTGCCCCGCGCCCGATTGCTCACGTTCGACAGCGACGATCACTGGGTGGCGCGGCGCTTCGCCCGGGAGACGGCGGAGGCCATCCGCGAGCTGCAGGCGACCAGCTGAAGCGCGCCTGACGGCTAGCCCACGCGGATGTTCGCCAGCCCATCGATCAAGCCGAAGGCCTGCAGCAGCCAGAAGATGAGCAGCAGCACCACCACGATGTTCAAGATGCTGCGCACCTTGGGGTCCATGGGGACGAAGCTGTTGAGCGCCCAGAGCAGCACGCCCACGAGCACGATGACGAGGATAATCGTGAGAAGCGACATGACGGTGGTACATCCAGCAAGTTCAGTGCCACCGGGAAGTGGCTCCTGATCGGCAAATTGCCGGCAGGATCGCCTCGGTCGTGGCGCGCTGGCTGCCGAGGTTTGTTGGCGAAGCGTCGGGCCGCCGTGTTTCCCGCTCTGTTGCATCGTGTTGCAGCCAGGCCAGCGCAACGCATGACGGCAGTGACGTCGCCGCCGGCTAGCCCATCCCCCCTGCAGGCGGGAGGCGGAACTGGCCCCTGCCCCTCACCCCAGCCGTGCCCTTGACCTCGCCCCGGGACGCTACATCCTTACGATTCACCGACGGTGCTGGCCCCCGGCACTTGCGCCGCACGCGCCCAGCCGTCCCAGCGGAGAGACCAAATGCCCAAAAATCCAAGCTTTTTTGGCGACTGGAGCGGCTGGCGCAGCGGCCGCCTGGGCGATTTTCCGGGTGCCGCGGCTGCGTTCGGCTTCGGCGGGGGTTTCCCGTTCGGCAACTCTGCTACTTCTGAGGCGGCTCCGGCTTCCGAGCGGTCGCGAGGCAAGCGCGCGCCCAAGTGGGATCTGCGCGCGGGTATTCTGGCGCTGCTGAGCGAGGAGCCGCGCTCCGGCTATCAGATCATGCAAGAGCTGCAGGGGCGCAGCCGTGGTCAGTGGACGCCCGCTGCCAGCGTCGTGTATCCCACCTTGCAACAGCTGCAGGATGAGGGTCTGGTGCGCGCGGAAGAGGCGGGCACTGCGCGCGTGTATCAGCTGACGGACGCGGGTCGCAGCTACGTGAAGGAGCATCGCGCCGAGCTCGAGGCGCCCTGGCAAGAGCCCGGGGACTCGCCGGATGCGGAGCTGTTCGAGGTGTTCGCCCAGCTCCGGCACATCGGCGCCGCGCTCTGGCAGATCGCCAGCTCCGGTCGCGCCGATCAGCTGGCGCAGGCACGCCGGATCCTGGCCGATGCGCGCCGCGGGCTGGAGCGCGTGCTGCGTGAAGACGCGCCGCCGCCCGAAGAGTAACACCGCGGGCGGCTAGCGCGCCGGGAGCGCGCGCGGGTCGGGATACGCGAGCCTCGAGGACGCGGCCGAGAACCAGCGCAGTCCAGGGGAACGCGCAGGCGAAGGAACAGCTGCCCTCTCGCGGCGGGCCACTTTTTGTGCCGCCTGCTCGGGCACTGCTGCGCCCGCGCGCAGAGTCACATCGGGTCGCAGCCGCGGCTCGCAAGCAACAGGAGCGAAGATGCAAGCACTAGCGAGCGTCGTGGGGGCCGCTGTGGCCCTGGCCACGGCAGTGGATCCAGTCGCCGGCAACGGCGGGGTATGCAGCGTGCCAGCCGAGGCCGCGCAGGAAGACGTGAGCCGCCCGGATCAGGTGGTGGGCAGCGGCACGCCGGAGACGTGTACCGCAGACGCCTTCATCGAGGCCGTGGCCCGCGGCGGTCGCATCGTCTTCAACTGCGGCCCCGACCCGGTGGTGATCACCCTGGATAGGCCTGCCAAGGTGTTCAACGACGCGAGCAATGACATCGTGATCGATGGCGGCAACCTGGTCACCCTGAGCGGCGGCGGCACCTCGCGCATCCTGTACATGAACACCTGCGATCCGGACCAGCACTGGACCAGCGCGCACTGCGACAACCAGGCAACCCCGCGCCTCACCCTGCAGAACCTCACCTTCACCGACGGCAACTCGAAGGGCGAGAGCGAATATGACGGCGGCGGTGCGGTCTGGGTGCGGGGCGGGCGGCTGAAGGTGCTCAACTCGCGCTTCTTCAACAACGTCTGCGCGGATCTCGGTCCCGACGTGGGCGGCGGCGCGCTGCGCGTCTTCAGCCAGTACCAGGACCTGCCCGTGTACGTGGTGGACAGTACCTTCGGCGGCGCGGAGGGCTACGGCAACCAGTGCTCGAATGGCGGGGGCATCAGCAGCATCGGGGTCAACTGGAACATCATCAACAGCGTGTTCTCGCACAACCGCGCGGTGGGCTTCGGCGGCAACCCGGCGCAGGCGAACACGCCCGGCGGCGGCAGCGGCGGCGCCATCTACAACGATGGCAACAGCCTGGCGCTCTCGGTCTGCGGCAGCCGGCTGGAGCACAACGAGGTGCGCGCGTTCGGCAGCGCCATCTTCTTCGTCAGCAACACGCACGATGGCAGCGTCAGCATCCAGAGCTCGCTGCTCCGCAGCAACACCGGCGGCGGCTGGAACGTCCAGCCCGGCGTCTCCATGCACGAGGACACGCGCTGGTTCGCCGCTGACTCGCAGATCGAGTAGCGCTGACGCTCGCAGCTTCCGCCGGCGGAAGCATTGTCACACGGCGCGGCGCGAGAGCGCCGGGCCGTGCGACAGCGATGAGACACAATCAAATACACTCGCGACAATTTGTCGCGCGGGCCATGCCGGACGCGCCGCCGATGCCTGAGCCGGCGCGCCAGTGATGGTGCGAAATCAAACGCCGTGGCACGCGCGCTGCAGCCCGCGTTTGCTCGCTCGCGTGGCGCGTGGCATAGCCTGGCATGCGCCTGCTACTTGCACTGGGTTTGCTCGTACCATCGCTCGCTCTGCCCGCGATCGCCGAGGCAGCGCCGTACCGGCATCGCCGCTATCACTACTATCCAGAGCGCTACCCCGAGCGGGTCCGCTACTACGATCGTCATCAGGGGTTGCTGCTGCGCCTCACCGCCGGCGCGGGTGGTGTGGCCGCCGATGACAGCCTCAACGACGTCACCCTGAGCGGCGGCGCTGGCTCCTTCTCCCTGGATCTCGGCGGCAGCATCGCCCCCAGCCTGGCCCTGCACGGCCGCCTGGCTCTGAACACCATGTTCGAGCCGAACGTGTCAGAGGGGGGTGCGTATACGGGAGAGCTGGACGATACCTCCCTCACTTTCACCCTGCTCGGGCTGGGGGCCACGTATTACCTGCCGTCCAACCTGTACGTGACCGGCGTCGTGGGCCTGTCGCGCGCGTCCTTCCAGTTCTACGGCGACGAGTATGACGCCCTCAACGGCATCGGGGTGATGGGCGATCTGGGCTACGAGTGGCCCATCGGTGGCGACTGGGGTCTGGGTCTTGCCGGTCGCATCGAGCTTCACTCCGTGCGCGGTGACGGCGAGCGCCTCTCCACCGCGGGGCTCGGGGTGGTGCTGAGCTTCACGCACTTCTGAGGGCGGAGCTCTCGCAGTGTCTGTTGCGGCTGTGAGCTGGCGGACGGCGCCCCTCAGCGCTGGCCACTCAGCTTTGCCGCGCTCGCGCGCAGCACGGGCCCGAGCCGCAGCTCCTCGCCCACGTATTCTCCGAGCGCCGCCGTCGCCTTCTCGGCCCAGCTCCACGCCGCGCGGTGCCCCATGGTGTCCGGCTCGTGCTGCGATAGCTCGAGCGCCCGGCGGAACATCTGGCCCACCTGCTCCAGCCGATCCAGTCGCTGGCGGTCGGCCCGGGGCGGCGGCAGGGCGAGCTCCGCCCGGTACAGCGCCCGGGTGATGCCGAGCAGATCGCGCACCACCCCGCGGGGCAACGGTGAGCGGTTCCTCGGGGGCATCGAATGATGAAACACCCGCGCGTGCCCGGATGCAACCCGGCCGCGCGGCAAAGCAGTGGCAGCGAGCTTGCCCACTGGCACGACTTTCGCAATCTTGCCGGCCCATGTCCACGCCGCCCACGCCCACCTCGCCCGGAGCAGCAACGGACCGCCCGGGAGGGCGCTGGTCCTCGGCATGGAAGCTCATCAGCGACACCCTCGATGGCTTTACCAAGGACCGTGGTGAGCTCGCCGCCGCCGCCCTTGCCTACAACACCTTGCTCTCGATCGCTCCGCTGGTGATCATTGCGGTGGCCATCGCCGGTGCGGTGCTGGGTGAAGGGGCGGCGCAGCAGGAGATGATGGACATCCTGCGCAACGCCATGGGGCAGGACGCGGCGGCCACGGTGCAGGGCTGGGTGGACGAGGCGGCGGCGGGCGGCAAGCTGGCGAGCGTGGTCGGCGTGCTGCTGGCGCTGTGGGCCGCCTCGCGCCTGGCAACGCAGCTCAGGAACGCGCTCAATCAGATCTTCAACGTGGATGTGCGTGATACTCCCGGCTTGCGCGCCACGGTGACGGATTTCGCGCGCAGCCGCCTGTTCGCCTTCCTGGTCGTGCTTGCCTCGGGGCCGCTGCTGCTCCTGGTGGTGGCCTCGCGCACGTTGCTCACCGGCTTTCACCAGCTGCTGTTCGCGAGCTCGCCGTGGTCCGGGGTGGCGGTGCAGGTGCTGCAGCTGCTGCTCTCGCTGATGGTCGTGGCGGTTGTGTGTGCCGTGATTTTTCGCTACGTCCCCGACGCGCAGGTGGACGGCAAGAGCGCCTGGCGCGGCGGCATCGTGACCTCGTTGCTGTTCAACCTCGGCAACGTGCTCGTGGGCCTTTACCTGGGTCAAGCCAGTGTCGGCGCGGCATACGGGGCGGCGGGCTCGGTGGTGGTGCTGCTGCTCTGGCTGCAGTACTCCGCCTACATGTTCCTGCTCGGAGCGGAGTTCACTCAGCGCCTCACGACCCGACCCCCCATGGCTCGGCACAGTGACAAGCCGCCGGCGCGCCGCCTGTTGCACACCTTGCGCGGTCCCGCCTGACCCGCTGATCCGAGCCGGCGCCGGGCTGGCCGCAGCGGAAGATCGCACCAGATTGCCGCGCGACGGCTTGGATCGACGCGAGGGAGCTGTGGCAGAGTCCCGCGCCATGTTGAAGTCGCCCCTCCGCTCGCTGCCCTTCGTCTTCGCTCTGCTGGGGAGCTTGCAGCCCGCCTGCTCGAAGCCCAAGCAGCCCGACTCGGAGCGTCCAGCAGCCACGGCGCCAGCGGCCGCGAACGTTGCTGCGCCCAGCGCCATCGACCAGCAGCTGATCGCGGAGCGCCTGGGCGCAGGCGCAGCGCTCGAGGCGCTGGAGGGTGGCGGAGTGGCGGCCACACTGCTGCGCGAGAACGTGCCGGTCTCCGTCGAGGGGGCGCCCGTGGCCACTGCCCTGCGCACCGAGCTGGTGTTTCGCCCGGCGCCGTCCGGAGCTGCGCTGGAGGGCAGCGTGGAGCTCCTGGAGGACGAGGTGAGCCCCGTGCTCGACACGCTGCTCGCGCACGGGGTCCGCGCCGTCGGCCTGTATAGCCGCTTCCTGTACGACACGCCGCGGGTGCTCGTGCTCCGCTTCGAGGGTGAAGGTAACCCGGGGCTGCTCGCCTCCGGCGCGCAGTCGATCAGCGCCGTCCTGCGCGACGCTCGCCTGCGCTCTGCCCAGCCGCTGAGCGCCTTGCCCGGCGATGCGCCCAAACCTGGCAAGCTGGACGCTAGGGCGCTGGGCGGTGTGGTGGGAGCGCAGGCCGTGGCTCGCGGCGAAGCGGTGCTGCTCGAGCTGCCGCGCCCCGCAGCCTCTGGCGCGGCGGCGGCCAGCGGCGCAGCCGCAGCTAGCCCGCACCCCCTGCTGCGCGCCAGCGTGTCCGGCAGTGACGCGCAGGCTGCGGTGGACGGCACCTTCACTCTTCCGGAGCAGGAGCTGGCCCCCGTGCTCAGTGCGCTGCGCGGAGCCAACCTGCACCCGGTGGGCATCATCCCGCGCGGCGGCGAGGCTGCCGGTGAGTGGTACGCCCTGCACTTCCGCGGCAAAGGGACCTCACTCGGGCTGATGCAGGCGCTCGCTCGCGCCCTGGCTGCCCGCACTCCGCAGCAGTGACGGCCATCTTCAGCAGGCGCTGATCTGGCGCGTGGGTCACGCGCCTCCTAATACGTGAAGCGCGCCCCCAGCAGGAAGGTGCGCCCGGACTTGTTGTAGAGCACACGGCGCCGAGCATCGACGTCGACCTTGGTGGCAAAGGCCGCATCGGTCAGGTTGAGCGCCTCCAGGCTGAGCTTCAGGTTCTCTGTCAGGTTGTAGCTCGAGGCAAAGTCCAGGCGCGTCTCCGCCTCCACGAACTCCCACAGATTGCCGGTTCGATTGGGGCCGTCCGTCAGATAGTCGCTGCGGTGTGCCAGCGAGATGCGGGCATTGAGCGCGGAGTCGTCGTAATACAAGGTCGCGTTGTAAGAGGCGTTGGACAGCCCGAGCAGACGCTCCCTCACCGTGTTGTTGGAGAAGTCATAGCTGGCGGTGGAGTCCACGAAGGTGTAGTTGGCCACGATCCCCATGTCGCGCAGGATCACTGGCAGCCCTCCATAGAACGCGCGGAACGGCGCCTGGAAGCCGAGCTCGAAGCCCTTCACCGTGGAGCCCGGGCCATCCGTCAGCTCACTGATATCCCAGCAGCCCTCGGGGTTGCCGCAGGTGCCCTCCGGTGCGGCGTCGGCGGGGCTGGTGGGGGCGATCACCGAGCGGGGCAGCAGGGTGGACGCGAAGGTGCCGGTGCGCGACTGCCGGATCGGAAAGGAGCCAATGTCCTTCCAGAACAGCGCCAGCGAGAGCAGGGAGCCGTCGGCAAAGTACCACTCGGTTGCCGCGTCCAGAGCCGTGGCCCGGGTGGGGTCGAGGCTCGGGTTCTGAAAGTTGATCGTGTAGTTGAAGCCGTCGACGGCTCCGCCAGGGCTCAGGTTATCCAGCGACGGCCGCGCCATCACCCGCGCCGCCGCGAGGCGCACCACCCACTCCTCAGAGAGCCAGAGCGCTGCGTTGGCAGACGGCAGCCAGTCGCGATACGTCGGGCGTTTCACGGAAATGAACACGCCGGAGTTGAAGCCGGCGGAGCTCTGGCGGGTCTCGACATAGCGAACCCCGGCATCGTACAGCAGCCGCGCGTTACCCGAGCCCAGCTGCACCTCGCCCCGGGCCTGGAGGTAATAGCCCAGGCTCTTCTCAGTGATCTCGTACGTGGAGTCCTGGTCCTGGCTCAGCGGCACGCTGTAGTAGCCGAGCGCGTCCACCCAGCCGTCGATCGAGGGTGAGGTCCAGCGCGTGCTGGAGCCGCTGCCCACCTGCCCGGGATAGCGAACCTCCTCGGAGAGCGCCACCTGCCCGGGCGCGCCCTGCAGGTCATCGACCCCATCGCCGTCGCTGTCACACTCGTACAGCTCCAGGGCGCACACCGTGCCGTCCCTGTTCCACTGTCTGGTGTCGAGGGTCGCTCGCTTGAAGCTCGCGCCAGTGGCCAGCTTCAGCTCCTCCAGCCAGTCCCAGCGCGCGTTGAGCTCCAGGGTGTCGAAGCCGCCGCGGATGTCGCTCACCCGATCGCGCAGCTCACTCACCGTGAAGGCCGTGGGGTCCGTCAGCGGTGCGCCGTTGAAGGCCAGCAGCGGGTAGCGGTCATCGCTGTAATCGTAGCGATAGCCGTCGTAGCCCAGCAGGTCGTAAGACACCGTGTGGTCATGCGGGCGGCCCGCTTTCGAGCGGGTGGTACCCGCCAGCGCATCCACGCGCAGGCTGTCGGTGAGCTGCTGGTCGACGCCCAGCGTGAGCTGATGGAAGCGGTTCTCCGAGTCGAGCCGGTTGCGCTCGCTGCGTACCCAGGCGTCATCCACGCTGGCGGCGATCAGCGTGTCATTGCCCACGCCAAAGCGCTGTGGGAAGCGCTGGAGCGTGTAGTCGGTGATGGCCGTGCTGCCCTCGTTACCGCGGAACAGCACCTCGAGCCACTTGAGGTCCGTGCGCGTGTCATAGGTGGCGTACAGACCATCCAGCCTGACCTCCGTCCAGTCCGTGGGGCGGAACTGGATGCCGGCGGTCAAGCCCAGCCGCTCGCCGGTGTTGACCTGCTCGCCGTAGCGCGGGATGCGCGGATGCTGAGCGTCTGCCACCTCCGCGCAGCCGGTGTCTGCCGGGTTGTCGGCGCAGATGACGCCATTGACCGAGCCGAACGGCGCTTTTTGCCAGCGTACCGAGTCCGTGCTCGCCACGTCCAGGCGCGCCTTCGAGTAGGCCGCCGACGCCGTCGCACCCCAGCTGCCTTCCGGATCGCGGTACGCGAGCAAGCCCGTCACCCGCGGGCGCAAGGTCCCGCTGAGATCGTTGTACGCGCCGGTGGCGCCCGCCATGAACGTGAAACCCTCCTCGTAGTTGAAGGCGCGCGCCGTGTTCAGGTCCACCACGGCGCCCAGCGACCCCTCGTCCAGCTCGGCCGATGCCGTCTTGTGCACCACCACCGAGTTGAACAGCTCGGAGGCAAACAGGTTGAAGTCGAAGTTGCGATCGTCGTTGTTGCCGACGCTGGCGCGCGTCTCCATCCCGTTGATCCGTACCCGGGTGTACAGGCCCGAGAGGCCCCGCACCGTGATCTGGCTGCCCTCGCCGTTGACCCGTGTGATGGCCACCCCGGGCACGCGTTGCAGGCTCTCCGCCAGGTTCAGATCGGGGAAGTCAGCGATGTCGTCCGCAACGATCGCGTCCACCTGCCCCGTGGAGCGTTGCTTGCGCAGCAGCGCGGCGCTCAGGCTGACGCGAAAGCCGGTGACGACGACTTCCGGGATCTCCTCCCCAACCTCGTAGGCGTCGGAGACCTCCAGACTCTCGTCCGTGCCCGGCGCAGCCTCCGCGTTCGGATCGGGCGGAGCGCCGTCGGGGCTCGAGGCGGCAGCGGGCTCTCCAGCGGGGCTTGGTTCCGGAGCCACAGGCTCCGCCTGTGGTGCTGCTTGCGCGGCAGCCGGCACGCTCGTGGCCGCCACGCCGGCGCAGGTGAGCAGCGACAGGGCCAGCCTGCTGCGCTGCGCGGGCTGGCGGTGCGCGCCGGGCGCGGGTTGCAATCTCTCGCCAGTAACTTTGAGTCTGTTCATGCAGTGCTTTTTTCCGGCCGATGGCGTTGACCCGCTTGCTCCTCTGCGCGGCGCAGCTCCGAGTCGCCCGCGCCGCTCGAGCAGCAGGTCAGGCTCTTCACTCGACGAGCTGGCGTGAGCTCAGGCTGCGGGTCTGCAGGGCGGGGATGACGGTCACGTTCTCCAGCTCGATGCGCCGCGCGTGCTCGATCACCTCCGGCGCCGTCGCGCCGAGCAGGCGTGTGTTCTTCACGTGAATGCCCTCGATGGTGGCCGCCTGCAGGCCCGCGATGTAGAAGAGGCGCGGGCTCTTCTCGACCCGCACGTCTTCGATCCAGACGTTCCTCGCCGTGGGCGGAAAGCCGCCGCGCGCGCCCTCCTCGTACTGGAAGTCGATCGTCAGCAGCGCCTCCGAGACCTGGCCGACCCTGGTGTTGCGCAGGTACACGCCGTCGATCACGCCCCCTCGCCGCGCGTTCGACTTCAGGCGCAGCGCGCGCTCCAGGTTCGGGCTGTCCATGCGGTTGTTCTCGATGTAGATGTTGCGCGCGCCGCCCGAGATCTCGCTGCCGATGGCGACCCCGGCGTGGCCATCGCGCATGGTCGAGCCGCGAACGATCACGTTCTCCACCGGGCGTGCGAGCCGCCGCCCGTCCTCGTTGCGTCCCGACTTGATCGCGATGCAGTCGTCACCCACGTCGAACAGACAATTTTCGATCAGCACGTCGCGGGACGAGTCGGGGTTGCAGCCGTCGTTGTTGGGGCCGTGGCTGACGACCTCCACCCCACGGATGGTCACGTTCTCCGAGAGCACCGGATGGATCTCCCACATCGGAGAGCGGACGATCTTCACCCCCTCGATCAGCACGTTGCGGCTCGAATACAGCTGGATGAAGCTGGGCCGCAGGTAGTGTCCCGCCCCGAACACCCGCTGCTCCACCGGCACTCCGGTCTCGCTCATGTGGTTCAGCGCGGCCACGTCCGGCGAGGCCAGCGACCTTCGATCGGGCCCGCGCCGGGCCCAGCGCCACCAGTTGTCGTCGCTGGCGGAGCCGTCGAGCGTGCCCCTGCCGGTGATGGCGACGTTCTCCGCGCCTCGCGCGTAGATCAGCGGCGAGTAGTTCATGCACTCGATGCCCTCCCAGCGGGTGAGCACGACCGGTAGATACTGCGCCGGATCAGTGCTGAAGCGCAGGGTCGCGCCCTCGGCGACGTGCAGCTCGATATTGCTCTGCAAGTGGATGGCGCCGGTCGCGAACACGCCCGCAGGCACCAGCACTCGCCCGCCGCCCTGCGCGGCGCACGCCTGAATCGCGCCGCGGATCGCCGCGGTCGCGTCCTTGCTGCCGCCCGCCACGGCGCCATGCTCCACGATGTTGCACTCGCGCGCGGGGAAGCTCGGCGGGCGAATGCGCTCGAGGATGGCAGGCAGCGCGCTCCAGCCACGCTCGGCTGCGCTGGTGTCCGGGCTCGCTGCTTCGATCGTCGCCGGCACCTCGGGGCTCGGCGCTGGCTCAGGGCGGCAGGCGAGCAACTCTGCCAGGCACGAGAGCAGCCATGCTCGCTGCCTGTGACGCCGGCGGGCTCCGCTGTATCCTGGAGCTCCGCTGTATCCAGGAGCTCCGCGGCCACGACGATTCCTCACCGCGGCTCAATGCACGAGCCGACCAAATGGATCACAGGTTGCGCGAACGCATGCGCCACTCGGCGTCTGGGATCTGGGCTGACGCGAGCGTCGCGAAACTTACTGCGAGCCAGAAATCGCGATCCGCTTGCCGAGCACGCGCATTAACGCCCAGCGCGCGTCAGGCTCCCTGTCCTTTGCTGGTGACGACCGCTGACGCGCTGCTCCACTCGTTTATGCCCAGAGCTCACGACAATTTGTTCTTTCCCAGCACTGCGTCGCGTCTGGGCCGGCAGCTCGTCGTCTCGCCCGCGAATAGCCCACTGCAGCACCTGTGTTACGGACGCATCCGGCTGACCGCGCGCGGCGAGCGCCCTCACGCGCAGGTCAGCTTCGAGAGCGGCTCGCGCGAGATCGGTCTGCTCAACATGCGCGGCAAGTGCCGGCTGAGCGCCACGCCCGCTGCACCGACTGTCCCTGGCAGTGCCCAGAGCATCAGCCTGGAGCTGCACGATGCCGTCTACGTGCCACGCGGCTGGCTCGTGGAGCTCAGCACGGACAGCGAGGTCGACCTGGTGGAGTGCGCCGCCGAGGTCACCGGCAACTATCCGTTGCAGGTCATCCGCTACGCCGACGTCGCGCGCAGCCCCTCGCTCAAGTTCACCACCGGCGGCGAGAGCAGCCGGCGCGACCTGAACATCGTCATCGGTAGCAACGTGCAAGCTGGCCGCATCGTGGCGGGCTTCACCCGCTCGGCGCCGGGTCACTGGACCAGCTGGCCTCCGCACGAGCACGCATCGATCCTGGAAGAGGCCTACGTCTATTTCGACATGCCGCCGCCCGCGTTCGGGGTCCAGCTCGTATACGGCAGCACTCCGGAGGAGGAGTTCGCCAGGATCGTGCGGGACGGGGATGCGGTGGTCATGCCCGCGGGCTACCACCCCAACGTGGCCGCGCCGGGCCACGCCATCAACTTCATCTGGATGATGGCGGCGCGCACCGAGGTCGCCGATCGGCTCTTTGGAGTGGTCAACATCGAGCCAGGGTTCGCGGCAGGCGGCTCCGGGCTGGAGGCAAGCCGGCAAGAGGCGCGCCCGGAGCGCGGCGCCGGGTGATGTACGCGCCGTACGGCTCGGTGGCGAGCTCGAAATCGCCGCGCCAGCTACTGCTGCTGTGGAGCGCGGCCTGCTGCTGGCTGAGCTCATGTCGCGCGCAGCCCAGCGACGCGCCCGCGCAGGGAGCCGCGCTGGCAGAGCACGCCACCAGCGAGGTGGAGGTCGCGACCCTGGAGCTGAGCAACCCCTCGGCGTTCCCCCGCAGCCAGAGCCCGCTGTACCTGAGCCACTACGACCTCGGGCTCGCCCCGGGCGCGCTTGCTGGGCGCACCTTGCTGCTGCGCGAGGGCGACGCGAGCCTGCCCGTGCAGACCATCGATCACGACGGCGATGGCACGAAGGACGGCATCTTCGCGCTGGTCGAGCTGCCCGCCGCGGCCACCCGCTCCTTCCGCATCGTGGCCGCCACCGGCGCAGCTCCGCAGCAACCACCGGCGCAAGCCGCCGCCGAGCTCTCCGTCAAGCAAGGCGGCGAGTGGCGGCCGCGCGAGAAGAACCCGCAGCTGAAGGAGTACGTTGGCGGGCAGTTCGTCAACGTGGCCTCGTTCACCCCGCCACCCGAGCACACCGATCACTCCAACCTGATCCGGTACGAAGGCCCCGGCATCGAGTCCGACAAGGTCGGCTATCGCATCTACCTCGACGAGCGCAACGGCTTCGACATCTTCGGGAAAAAGACGGCAGCACCCGTGCTGCACACCATCGGTCTCGATGGCTACGAATCGTACCATCAGCCCGCGCCGTGGGGCATGGACATCCTGAAGGTGGGCGCCTCGCTGGGCACCGGCGGCTTCGGCTTCTGGAACGGCAAGGAGGTCGAGCGAGTGAGCCAGGTGGCTGGCTGGCGCGCAACCGTCACCGAAGCCGGTGGTGCGTACGCCTCCTTCCGCATCGATTACCAGGGCTGGCGGGTCGGAGGCATCACCACCAACGTCCGTGCCGACTTCTCCATGCACGGCGGTAGCCGCCTCGTGCACACCCGCCTGCACTTCGATGAGCCGCTGCCCCGGCTCGCCATCGGCGTGGTGAAGCACCCCGATACCGAGCTGCTCGCGAGCTCCCTGGACGTGACCGGCATGGCTTACGGCCATGTCGCCAGCTGGGGCAAGCAGAGCCTCGACGGCGCTCCGCTTGGAATGGCAGTGTTGTTCCGCCGCGGCGCCCTGGAGCAGCGTGAGATCACCAGCAGCGACTACGTCGCCGTCGTGGAGCCAGACGGCAGAGACTTCGACTACTACTTCCTGGCGGCCTGGGCAGGCGAGCCCGGAGGCATCACCAGCAAAGAGGCCTTCGCTGCCTACCTGGAGCAAGCGGCGGAGGAGCTGACCCTGCTCCCACGGGAGCGGCTGCACACCAAGCTGTCCGCGCAAGCCAAGCAAGCGCCCCTCACCTCCGAAGCCGCGCTCGGCTGGGCAAAGAAGCTGGCGGACTCGGAGCTGGCGCGCAAGACCCTGCTCTATCGCCTGGACGGCTGGGACACCAACCGCCGCCGCAAGCCCAGGTTCGAATACGACATCACCGGCCTCTTGCCGCTCGCCTACGACGAGCTGAATCGCGCCGCCCCAGAGCCCAGATACGCCAGCGTGCTGCAGCAGCTCACCGGCAGCTTCATCAACGAGCGCGGAGAGATCGCCACCTACGACGAGAGCGCCTACAACCTCGACTCCATCCTGCCCGGCCGAGCGCTGCTGCGCCTGTACGAGCAGACCGGCAGCGACCGCTACCAGAAGGCCGCCGCCCAGCTGCGCCGCCAGCTCAGCCAGCAGCCGCGCACCAGCCAGGGCGCCTTCTGGCACAAGCAGCGCTATCCAGGCCAGCTCTGGCTCGACGGCGTGTACATGGCCCTGCCCTTCCTCGCGCAATACACGCAAGCCTTCGAGCAAGGCCGCGCTCTCGATGACGTTCTGAAAGAGCTACAGGTCACCCGCGAGCACCTGCGCACCCCCGACAACGGCCTGTACCTGCACGCCTGGGACGAGACCAAACAGCAGAGCTGGGCCGACCCCACCACAGGCCGCTCCCGCCTGTACTGGGGCCGCGGCCTCGGCTGGTTCAGCATGGCCCTCGTCGACGTGCTCGATCACATCCCCGAAGCGGACCCCCAGCACCGCGAGGCCGTGCTCGCCCTGGTGCGCGAGCTCGCCCCCGCGCTCGCCGCCGTGCAAGACAAGGCCACCGGCACCTGGTGGCAGATCCTCGATCAGCCAGGAGCGCCCGGCAACTACCGCGAGTCCTCCGCCTCCGCCATGTTCACGTACTTCTTCGCCAAGGCCACCCGCAAAGGCTACCTACCCCCCTCCACCCAGAGCACCGCCCAGCGCGCCTTCGCTGGCCTCGTAGACGAGTTCATCCGCGTCTACCCCGACGGCCACGTCAGCCTCACCAACCAGTGCCTCGTCGCCGGCCTCGGCTACGGACGCGACGGCAGCTACCGCTACTACATGAGCGAGCCCGTCTGGAAAGACGACCCCAAAGCCACCGCCCCCTTCATCCTCGCCGCCATCGAGATCGCCCGCCTGCTCGAGCCCAGCGCGCCCGCCGCCACCAGCCCGCGCTGAGGCAGCGCGCGGCTGCTGAAGGCAGTTCGACGCCACTGGCCCGCGCGGACTCCCTCACGATTTGCAATTGCGGGAAGGTCGTTGACGTTGCAGGCTCCCGGCCGTGCCGCGCCAGCCCTCTCCGCTCACTCCCCTGTCTGCCGACGAGTTCGACCGTCTTGCAGACCTTCTCGAGGCCCACTCGCCATTCGACACGGACGGGCTGCTCGGCGTGCTGAACGCGGTCGCGATCGCGCCCAGTTTCGTCCCGCCGTCTACCTGGCTACCCGTGGTGCTGCCTACTGGCCTCGCCGAGCTCGATGGGGCCCAGGCTGAGGAGCTCATTGGTCTGCTATTCCGCCAGCACGCCGATGTCATCGACGCGCTCGAGCAGCAGCAGGCCATCATGCCCGCCCCCGAAGAGATTGCCGAGTGCAAGTCCTTTGCGGCAGGCTACGCGGCGGGGGCAGAGCTCGACCCCGAGTGGCTCGGCAACGCCGACCACTGGAGCTTCGCAGCGCCCATGGCGTACCTCGGCCAGCGGCTCGATCTCGTCTCACGCCAGACCGCGGAAGACATCCAGAACAACTTCGCCCCCGACCCGGAGCAGATCCTCCGCCAGAGCATGGCCGGGCTCCTGGACGCGTCCCTGACAGCGTTCAGGGCCGTTCGCGAGAGGAAGGCGCGCTCCCAGGCAAGCCCCGGCCTGCCCTCCAGCGGGAAGCGCGCTGGCCGCAACGCTCCCTGCCCGTGCGGCTCCGGGAAGAAACACAAGCGTTGCTGCATCGGCACCAAGGCCGACAGCCTTGCATCGTAGCCGAAAGGCGCCTCAGCCCATCAACAGCAGCAGCGTCGTTCAACACGGGCCGGGCCGCCACACGAGCCACGCATCGCTCCAAATGGCGACTGGCCAGCGTGCCCAGCCTCCGGCCAGCTCGCTCACCACAACGGTCCCACCGTTCCTCTCTCTGAGCTTCGTTACCAGCAACGGTCGGACCGTTGCTGCGCATCGAATTTTCGCTCCCAGACAACGGTCCCACCGTTCCTGCGCTGGAATTTTCACGATGGAGAACGGTCCGACCGTTCCTCGTCGTGTACCTGGACGACATGCACAACGGTCTGACCGTTACCCCGCCTCGAGGTTCCACGGGCAGCAACGGTCTGACCGTTCCTCGGTCTGGAATTTGAGGGCTGGAGAACGGTCCGACCGATCCTGCTCGTGCACCCGGCGGCATGCACGACGGTGGAGCCGTCAGATTTGCTCGGTTCCACCGCGATGCTGGATCGGCGGGTCCTGCGAGGGCTACCTGCAAGACCTTGGTCGTCCGGACGCTCATTGCCGTGTGCATGCAAGCTGCCCCGAGGCGAGCTGGCATGCGCTTTCGTGACGCCGCCGCCGCCGGAAGAAGCCCGTCGGTCGCGACGTCGAGTCGCCCGTGACTACGAGCGATGCCCATCCTCTAGGCGGCGCCAGATGGCGCGCAGCCAGCAAGGGAAGCGTCGCGGATGCCATACCGCTGCCAGCTCGGGCTTTCTGAGCTCCGATCCGAGGCACATCGTTTACCGGACGCTGAAAGCCATCAACCACGTGGCGCGCGCACAAGCTTCGCTTCCGAGATGGGACAACCTTTACTCGAGGTGAGCGTGGATGCCATTGCGCACCGAATAGCGGAGACCGTTACGCGCGAAGTCCGCGCGTGCCTCGAGAACGTTAGGACGCCTTCTTCACGGTCAATTCGTAGCCCTGCAGGCCAGCTCGCTGAAACTGGTCCTGCAATGCGAGCTGGATGAACATGGGTTCCGGATATCCCAGCACCTTTGCCCAGGCCTCTGCGCGCTCAATGCTGACGTGCTTGCGACCGTTCTCCACGTTGCTCAGGTGCTGAACGGAGATGTCCAGCTTCGCTGCGAATTCGCTTTGGCCGAGCTCCTCTCCCTCACGGATCGACTTCAGGTACAGGCCAAAGGTCACCGGCTCGCCGATGAGCTCTTCCAGCGCCTTGAGCGCCGCATGGTTCCTTCTGCGCATGGGTGTCTGGCTCCTCTCTTCGGATCAGTAATCGTGGTTGTTGACGTCGAACACGTCGACGAATTCGATCGCCTCATTCCGGATCCGGTAGAAGGCCCGGTAGCTCTTGTTCAAGCGGATCGAGCGCTGACCTTGGCGTTGACCAGCCAACGGCTCATCGTGAAAGCCCGAGATCTTCCGGACTGCTTCCACGCCGTGCTCTCCGACGAGCTGGATCCAGAGATGAAGCTTTACCAGCACTTGCTTGGGAAGCCTGGCGAGAATCTTCTTCGGAACGTTGAGGCGAACATCCCGAATCGCCTGCTCATTGTATCCCTCTCAGGTTTAGTGTGCAAGGCCCGAAGTATTCCCAAGAGGGATAGTTCTGCAGCCAGCACGGCGCGCAATGTGGGCTGAAGGCGCTCTTTTCTCCTACTGTCCTCTGGGCTGGTGCGGCAAAGGCATTGAACGACGCTAACTACATTGTCTTCAGCGGCTACTCCTTTCCCGATAGCGATACGGAGATGGCGTATTTCCTGGCTAGCTCACTCTGGCAGAACGCCGGGCTAAGCAAGATCCTGGTCATTGATCCCTATGCAGAGCAGCTGATGGAACGGCTGCGCACAGGTCGCCGCTTTGGCAACCACTTCGTTGACTTCGTGACCTTGCAGCCGCGCGCCTGGCAGGTGGGTGGCGGAGCCCTACCGCTGCCGTTCGCGTGGAAGCCAGAGCAATGATTGATTGGCGCTCCAGAGGCGTTCCCTCTGGCGGGCTTTGCCGCGCCATGAAGAGCAATGCACAGGCGATGGCGCCGCGGGCTCGGCGCAGACGGACGGCCAAGGGAGTTCTCGGCGAGGCCTCCGCGTTAAGAATGCCCTTGGCCCGCCGATGCGGTTCGGGGAACGGTTGGGGTCAAATTCCCCGAACCGTACTTCGCCGAATTCCGTAGTGATTACGAGTGGGTCGACAGGGACTCGAACCCTGGACCTACGGATTAAAAGTCCGCAGCTCTACCGACTGAGCTATCGACCCAATGGCCGCGCAGCGTAGTGGAAGCCGCGCGCAGAGACAACCGTCGTTTTCGACGGTCGCCCGACC